>CAADGM010000146.1 GCA_900696535.1 uncultured Planctomycetota bacterium | reverse complement strand
GCGGTGGATCTTCGGTTTGCAGCCCAGCCAATTCCCAAAGGGACGGTCCATCTTCGCCCCGTAGTTGCTCAGCAGATGAACCTCGTCGAAGCGTTCAGCGTTCAGCAGCGTCTTGATCGGTCCCGGTGCCTCCGCCGGCCCTGCCCCCACGACCTTCAGCAGCGCGTCGCGGGCGGCGGGCGGCAGCTCGGATGCGAATCCCCGGAGGTCCGCATGCCCTACCCAAGACACCAACACGCGCGGCCGCGCCATGCACCACTCCTGTTGTGCAAATACAAACGGAATTGTATCGAACGCCGCGCGAAAGCACAAGGCCGATTTGCCGCTCGCTCAGAGGGCGGTCCGTGACCGTGGCACGCATGTTGCAGATCACCGCTCCGGGTGCCGCAGTGGCCCCCTCGGTTTGGGACGAACGACGACATGAACAACGACGCGATGCTCATCGAACCGCAAACAATCGCTGGCGCGCGAACCAGCGTGGCTGAGCAAGGCCCGCAAGCGGCGCTTCAGGCGCTCGCGAAGAGCGAGCCGGCCCTCGCGATGTTCGTAGCTGAGAGCTTGGCGACCACAGCGGGCCGGATGGCGTTGTCGGGCGCGCCGACTGGCGTGGTTCAGGGGGTTCACGAGGACGTGCTTGCGACAGTATTGACCTGCGTCGAGTCGATCAAACGCGCGCACTTCGAGCTATGGAAGGACACCGAGATGGGCGTCCGCCTCGCTGCCTTGGCGGCGGCGCCGAAGAAAGTGAGCACTCGGCGGAAGCGGCGTGCAGTCGCGGACGATACGGATGTGGGCCCACAAGGCTAGGTGCTGTCCGCGCGCCGGCGATGCACCGCAGATTTTGACTTTCGCTCCGAGACCCGCCCCTCCTCGGGCCTGTCTGGGTCGATGCGCATCAAGGCGTCGTGAACCAGTTCATCTCTCTCATGATCGGTCATGATGCTCCAGTCGTTCAGACTGAGCTGCACGAAGTAGCGTGCGCAGGACATGCCCGGCTCCGGCTCGCGCTCGCCGGTAAGCTGGTAGAGTCGATTTTCTCCGGCACACCGGGCATGGTTTGAACCGTAAGCAACGATCCACTCGGGCCGGATCTGTGCAAATTTCGGGTGCCGGGCGATCTGCTGCCGGACGAGTTCGGCGAACTCTTCGATCTTCGTCCACTTCAGCGGCTGGGACTTTGACGCTGGTGGCACCGCGCGCGGCAACACCGTGCGGGCGAGCGCATCTACCCGCCGGCAGTCCTCACAGCCGGGGCGCCCGGCTGGCAGTTCGCGGCGGTCGTAGAGCGCGCGGACGCGGGCCAGAAGCGGGTCGAGCATGGCAGTGTTGAGCTTGACGTTCACGATGCGCGCGACGAATCCCATCTGGAAACCGTCCGGGCGGCAGAGCTGTGCGTGGCCACCGGGTGGATCGGTGTCCGGCTCCATGTAGACCAGCGCGAGCCCGCTTACAGGCGCAAAGCCGCACACCTCTGCGATCAGCGCGTAGCCGTTGAGCTGCACCTCGTAAACGGGGAAAAGTTCGTCCTGGCCAGCGCTCAACCGCGCCGTCTTGTAGTCGATGATGATGTGGCTGCCATCGGGGCGGACGAGGATGGCGTCGGGCGCCCCCGTCAGCAGGATGTTGTGCGCGGGAATCAGCCGGCGGAATTGCGACCAGTGCGGCGGCTTGCGGTAGCCGACCGCTCCGAGTTCGGCGAGCCAATCCGGGAGCCGGCCAACCGTATCGCAATACCCTTCCGACGTGTTTTTCGTCACCGAGTCGATCGACGAGAAGATTCCGGGGAAGTGCTGAAACGGCAAGCGGTTCCTGAACTTCAGCTTCACGGCGATGCAACGGTCGCAGCGGTCCGGCAGCGCTAACTCGCCGACAGGCTTCGTCGAAATTTGAAGCGGGTCGGTGGGCGCGGATGTAGGTTTACGTTTCTTCATGATGCGGAACCTCGACGTTCGGCGCCGAACGCACGCCGAGTTAGGCGACATCGTCCGCGTCCTGCCCGTCACCGGGCGCCTTCAGCTCCAGAGTCTCGATCACCGGCAACGCCCGGCCAATGATGCCCGCCAGGTCGCCGTGCATGCCGACCGTGTTGGTGATTACGCGGTCGAGCTGCTTCTCGCGCGCCGCCCAGATTCGGGTCATGGCCCGTTTTTCCTGGTCCAGCCCCTCGCGCATCGCCTGGAACGACTCGACGATCGCCTCGACCCGCCGTTTGAACTCCGGGCCGGAAAGGTAGCTGTAGAGGACTTCCATCTTCTCCTGCTTCCCATCCTCCGCCCGACGGGCGGCGGCAGTCTCGATCAGCATGGCGCGCAGGGCACCGGCCAGGGCCGCCGCCAGCGCGGGCGGCGCGATCCAGACGTTCTCGCGGGAGCCGAACCCATTCAGATCCTTGGGCATGGCCGCGGTGATGAGCGCCGCCAGCTCGGCTTTTGCGGCGATCTGGTCGTCCTTGAGCTTGGCGATCCAGTTGTCGCTCCAGGCCTTGGTGCGCTTGGTCTCCCAGATGATGGTGCCGCAGAACACCCCACGGGCATCATGAACGCGCTGGAGCACGTCGCCGCCGTGCGCACCTTTCGGAACCGGCTCGATCCGGTCCTGGGGAAAGCAGTTGCGCAGGGCCGCTTCGAGCCCTAGCTCCAGCACCTCGCCCTGCGTCTGCTGCGAGCCTTGGTCGGCCTTGCGGCGCAGATCGTCGATCTGGCGGCGCATGTCGCCCATCTGCTTGTCCTTCTCGGCCTCCTTCAGGCGGAACTCGTCGTCCAGCGCCTTGCGCGTCTCGGCCCGGATCTGCTCCCGCTCCTCGTCGAGCTGTCGCGCCTTTTCCAGTTCGAGCGTGCGCTTCTGCTCCTCCAGCTCCCGTCGTTCCTTGCGAAACTCCAGTTCCGCCTTCTCCGCTGCGATCAGCTTCTCGGTCTTCTCGGCGACGGCGCCCTCCAGGTCCTTCATTTTGACGGCCAGCGCTTCGGTCGCCTTCCGCTGCTCCTCCGCGGCAACTTTCTTCAGCTCGGCGGTCAGTCGCTTCTGAACTTCCTTGTCCAGCGCCTCCCGCGCGCGCTTCACGGCTTCATCCTGGGCCGCGAGCTCCTGGGCCTGGGTCTGCAGCTCCCGCTCCCGCTTCCGCAGTTCGCCCTCCAACTGCCGGCGTTGCCGTGCCGCGATCTGCTGCTCCAGCGCTTCGCTCAGCGGGAACTCGAATTCGCACTTGGGGCACTGAATGGTCGTTGTTTCCGGCGCGCCGTCGTTGGCGAGCCGAGCCTTCGTGGTCGTGGACCGCATGTTGTTCTCCTTGCCGCAGGTTGTCTCTGCAACCGGCGCGCCAGCGGCCCGACGCGCCGGTATTTCTCATGGATTCGGCGGCGCTCCGATGTCGTCTCCGAACCCCAGCCGCCGGAGGAAGTCGGGCCACTCCGCCTCCGAGAGCCCAAACTTGGCCCGGTCCAGGTCGGTCGGCACGCGCCCCAGGCCACCCTTGTAAGCCGCGACGACAGCCGCGAAGTCCGCCACGATCCGTTCAAACACGGGCGAGGCACTGGGGGAGACGAACATCTTCGCCTGCGACCGGTCGGCAAGGAGGAACGCTTGCAGGCTGTGCGTGCGGGCCAACAGGTAGCCAAAGAGCAGGGCGGGCATCCGGATCAGGACACATCCCCGGCGGCCACATCCGCAGAACACTGGATACAGCACGTCAGCGGTCGTCTCGGTCAGCTTGATGGCCGGGTAGCCGACATGCGCGTCGGTGAGCCCGCCGCACTGCCTGCAGCGGTAGCCCACCAGGTAGTGCCCAACCACGTCGGGCGGAAGAACCAGCGGTCGCTGCATCTGACATCTCCTTCGCTCGGCTTGATTCGTGCCCCGCCGCGGACTGCTCAAATCCCCGAAGAGCCTGCCTCCGCGCAGTCGTCGGTGCCGAGCTGCATGCGCTTCAGGAAGTCCCTCCACTCTTGCTCGTTCAGGTTTAGTCCGGTCCGGTCGGCAGTGCACGGCGGTTCCAGGCCTGACGGCAACTGCTCCATGATCTCCCGATACTCGCGCGTGCGCTGGGCAAGGAACCCGTTGTCCGCCGACGGCTCCACCGTCATCCAGGTGAACGTCGCGTCGCCGCCCATGTCGGATTCGAGTATCGCGTCCCGGACCATCAGATATCCGAGGAACAGGATTGGCAGCTTGACTGTCAGGGGGGTGCATTTCCCGCACGCGCACTGCATATTGAAGCGAAGTTGAATCTCGTTCCCGTGGCGGGTTGTCCGAGGGTAGAAGACTTGGTGCTGTTTGTCGTTGCGTCCGCAGGCAGGGCAGACAAACGTGGACAGATACTGACCGATCATGGAACGAGAAAGCACAAGTTTCGTGATCACGACGGCTCCCTTGAAACGCACGCTTCAGCGCTTGCGATCCGGTCCGTTCTCCGCATTCGCGTCCGCGTCTGGCTCGCCGACACGGTCGTCCGGCAGCAAGTCGCCGAGCAGGGCGCGGTAGGCGTCCCGGGTCGCTTCGACGGCGACGCGGAGCAGGCGGAAATAGTCCTCGGCGACGTTCTCGATGAGCTGTGGCCCCGCGCCGGCGAGCGCTAACTTCCCGAGAATCTGTAGGCTCCCGTCGCGGAGGTAGATTGAAAGCAGCGGCTCACCAACGATCAGGTCCTGCTCCTCGGCGGGCTCCTTCTCCGCCGCAGCCTGAACCGCGGCGAAGATGTAATCACGGCTCACGATGGGCTCGTCCGCCCCGCCCCCAGGGGATTGGGTCTGGTTGTTCACGTTTTGCACTCCGTTCCGTTGTTCACGCACCACGGGCCGTCCGGGCCGCACCACGCCGTCTTGCGACCTGCGCGGCCAGCGCCCGCCGCGTAAGGCCCCCGCGACGCCCGCGTGGGACCCTGAGATCGACGCCATCTTAATTAGCTGATATCAAAAGTCAACAAGAAACCGGATCTTTCTTGAAACCCGGCCGGCTGCCCGGCAGAATGCCCCCATGAGCGACATCGCCGGACAGGTCCTGCGGGCGTATCGCGAGCGGCTGCAACTCAGCCAGCAGGACTTCGCCGAACGACTGGGTGTCAGCCAGAGCTTGATTTCAACGGTCGAAGTCGGCCGCGGCCCCGTGTCTCGCAAGCTGCTCCGCCTGCTGCGGGAGCGCGGGGAGGCAGGTGCACTCCGCCCAGCCTTCGGGGACTACCTGAAGGAGGGCACGGTGGACCGCGGCGCGCTGGAGACCGACTTTGGCGTGGCCCGGCCGATTCCGTTGGAGGCGTGGGCGGCTCGGATCAACCTGAACAAGCCGGCCGACCCGAGTGCGGCCGAGCGCATCTGGGTGCCCGGCGTCGTGGAGGGTGTGCGGGCCTTTCGGTTTACCCCCGCGCCGGCCACGATCGCCCCCGACACGGTTGCGGTATTCCGCCCCGCGTCAATCCGCGAGCTGGGCCGCGAACAACCCGTTCTCGTTCAGGTGCGACCCCGCCAAGCCACTCGCGAACTGGTCGCCGGCGCGGCGCACCTGGGTCGGGCGATCATCACGCGTGCCCGTGGCGAGATCCTCTGCCACTTCGAAGCGAGCGTGCCCAACGCCCCGATCGTCGAACTGGAGGAAAAGGGCGTTGAGCACCTGATGCTGTGCATGTTCCGCGGGCGTTATGGCGGTAAGTAGGTCTTCTGGGCAATCGGCTTGGTGAGGATTACGCGGCGGCCCCCCGCGTCGTCGGTTCTGGGTGGCCATACATTCGGGCGGACCGATCCCATTTTGACGTGAATGCCGCCACCAATATCTGCGGATAAGGGTGTGGCTCGTTGGATGGTTTGCAAGCAGACGTTCCATCGAGCCACATCGCGGCGTCAGCGTGGGGAGGCAGCGCGACTTCCAGCTCGATCTCCCGCGTTTCCAGATCAACGACCAGCCGTCCAATGAAGACCTGGAGCAGCCCCGCAAGCGTCGGGTGCGGATCGGTTTCGAGCGACTTCGCGAGGTCCTGGGCCGCGGCGACGACCGCGTCCACTCGCTCCGCCACGACCGCGTCGGTCAATTTCGTCGCAGGTCGGCAGCGGCCGATGCGGTCGTTGATCGTCCGAAGCTGGGCGCGCAACTCGGCGACCTTCCGCTCGGCCAGTTCCTTCATATCCGTGTCGAACGACTCAACGACGAACTCCAGCTTGCGGCGTAGGGCGTCGCGCTCCGCCGTCAGCTCGGCCAACTGCCCGGCATCGTCGGCCGCTGACTTCAGCGCCGCGCGAACATGCCGCTCGATACGTTCGCGCAGGTCGGGAGCCGTCAGCAATGTGCTGCGGACAATCTCCAGGACGGCGCGCTCGATCGGCTCGGCGGGAATCAAACGGCGAAGGACGCGGTTGCCGTCGGGGTAGGCGTGCGCGCGGGGCACGTGGTAATAGCGGGCGGGGCCGCCGCTCTTGCCTGTGGTCGTGCCCGTCATGGGCTCGTCGCCTTGCTTGGACCGGAGTAGGCCCTTCAGGAAGAACCTGCTGTTGCGGTGCCGATCGCGATTGGGCTTGCGTTGCTCGCCGCTTGCCAGTGCGTCCAGGTGGGCCTGCTGTCTGGCCGCCGCCAGCTCGCGCAGTTCGGCCGGCAGGAACTCGGCCAGGAGCGGATGCTCCTGAACGTGCCAGTCCGTGCGCGGCCGCAGACGCTCGGCGGGGCGGCGGCGGGCATACAACTCCCGCTTGTCGTGCTCGACTTCAACGGGGTGGTCCGGGCCTCGCATGTGGTAGATACCGTTCGTCACCTGGTTCGCAATGCCGCGACCCAGATAGATCGGCCTGAACAGGATGTCGCGCGCGGCATTCGTGCTCCAGCGACCGCCTTGCGGCGACGGCACACCGCTGATGTTCAGTTCTTCCGCGATTCGGTGCGTGCCCCAGCCGTCTACGAGATACCGACGGAAGATCTGCCGCACGAGAGCAACGCACGCCGGGTCGCCGGGCACCAGCAGGACCCGCTCGTGCTTTTGCTTGTTGTAGTGGTCGCGGGCGCCGCGGCGGCTGTTCGAGCCGAACGTCGCCAAGACGGTTTTCCCGTCAGGTGTGAGCTTCTGCTGCGTCCCGTCGGGCAGGTTGCGGATGATGTGCTGCGGGGCGCCGTCGGGAGCGACGAACAGACGGTCAACGCCGTAGGGCGGCCTGTGGCAGTAAGGCGAACGGCCGTCCAGGATCGATGACATTCCCCCGCGCGACGCGGCGAATGAGATGGCGCGGGCGTGCTGGTGATCGGCGTAGGCGTACACGCTCTTCATCAGGTCGCCGACTTCGCCGGTGGGGATCGCGTTCGAGGCGTAGACGACCTCGATGCCGACGGCGTTCAACTCGGATTCGAGGCGATGGGCGTGCTGCGTTCCTGCCCGCGTGAACCGGCTCGTGTCCTGCACCAACAGGGTGTCGAAGTCGTCGCGGTCCTGCTTGCGGGTGATGAGTTGGTGGATGTCGCGGCGGTTGCCGGGCAGCGATCCCGACACGCCTTCCAACGCAACGTAATCGACGGCGACGAGGCCGTGTTCACGGGCGTAAGCGTCCAACAGGCGACGCTGGTCGTCGATGCTCGTGTCCGCCTGCCCGATTGTGCTGCACCGCAACAATCCGACGAACCGTTTTCCGTGTAGGTCTTTCTCGTTCATGACACACTCGCGGCCCTGGCGATTTCACGGCGAACCAGCTCGGCGAGTAGAAGGTCCAGGGCACTCTCGAAGCGACGCTGCTCCTCCAACGTCTGCGGTCGCGTGGCGACCGTCAGCTTCAGCGACCGTCCGCGGGCCTGCGGTTGCGGCTGCTCGATACGCGAGCGTGATTCGGGTTCCCCGACGGCGATCTGGGGCTGATGTTTCAACATTCCGCGTTTCGAGCGTGGGTTCCTGCCGGATCTTTCGCAGTTTCTCATCGCTTACGTCCTCGCCCATACCTATATATGGGGCTGCGGTGCGCCGCGCGCCGCGTGTTCGCCGCCGAAATACTGCTCGCCGACAAAATCGACCAGCAGCAGCAGGTAATCAGCCCCGACATCGCCTTCATAGAACTTCGAACTCACTTCGCAGACATGCCCCAACACCACGTCGCTTACTTCCTGTGGCAAACGGGCTGTCTTCCGGACGCTGGGGGCGATATTCCTCAGATGCTTGAACGTCCACCGTTCCGTGATGTCTGCGGCGGCCAACAGCCGTTGAAACGTCTCGTTCAAGTCCGAATGCGTATAGACGTTCCTGCGGCTGTTGCGGAACAGGGTCGGCGCGCTCGAAAGCGGTTCATGGTCCAGCCAGCGGCGCACCGCCGAAATCGTGCTGGGCAGGAGCGGCGTGAGCCGCGGCACCGCAAAGCCGACCTGACGCTGGACTTTTCTCCGCGGGAAGTCCATGTGCGGCAGCGGGTCGTCCAGTTTCATCGCGCTCGGCGGAATACGTGCGCAGTCCACATTGTCGAGGGCGCAGTTAGCTGCCAAGCGGACGATCGCGGCGAACTGAATCCCCTCGCGCCGCCGCTCGATCGCCCGCTGCCGGCGCGCGCGGCCGCGCTGCGTCGCGGCCCGGATCTTGTTGGGGTCGATGCTGGCCCACTTTTCACACGCGGTGAGAATGCCGGCGAACACGGTCGCGGGTAGCGGAAGCCGGTTCTCTTTCTTCGGGACGTATTTCTGTCGGCGCGCCTGGTGCTTGCTGGCGTCGAGCCATTTGGTGAGTCCGTCGGGGAACCCCCAGTTCGGATGCTCGTTCTCGGCCAGGCCCAGCACGGTCTTCACGTGCTTGTGCTGGTCGCGGAGCCACTTCACGCTGGTGCGCTTCTTGCTCTGGCGCAGCACCCACAGCCGCCACTGCGCGAAATCGTCGGCGGTCAGCTCGCTCACCAGCTTGTTGCCGACGAGCTTTCGGAACCGGCCGAACGAGCGGGCGACATCGCCAAGGTAGGTCGTCGTGCAGCCGTCCGCCTGCTTCCATTCACGCCAACAGCTTAGGCAATCCGACAGGCGTTTCCGTAGCGGCAGAGCCTGCGAGCCGACCTGCTCCGCCGACGCATCCTCGGGCACGATCGGGATCGGCGTCATCCCCTTGCGCGCCCGCTCAGTGTTCGTTCTGATGCGCGCAAGCGGATGCTCCGGGTGTTCGTCCAGCCACTTGGGGTCCACCACGAAGGTGCCGCGCTTCACGACGCGGCGCAGCTCGGGATTCTCCGCGACGACCTCCTCGGGCACGCCGGCGGAGAGCAGCTCGGTGTCCGCCTCTTCGTCAGTCAGTCCGCGAATCGGTCTTTGTAGCTGCTCACGGCGCTGGGTATACTTTTCGAGCGCCTCGGGCTCGGTCGCGCCGTAGAAATACTCCGTTCGGCCCCCGACCTGGAGCGTGGCGAAGTATTGCCGCTTCGCCTTGTGATACTTGACGACCTTGGCCGGGCGGCCTCGGCCGCGCTTGCCGTTTGGCTTGGAGTTGGTGGCCATGACGACTGCCCTGACAGCGACCGAACCTATGGGCGTAAGCCGGTCAGAAATCGGGGCTTATTATACTGTCCAATATCTTGTCTGTCAATAGGGAGAGGTGTCCGAGTGGCTCAAGGAGCCGGTCTTGAAAACCGGTGACCTGCAAGGGTCCGTGGGTTCGAATCCCACCCTCTCCGCTTCCAATTCCAGCGCGGCGCTCCCGTGCGCGACCGGAGCGGACGCACCTGGGCGGTCCTAGCCGCGCCGTTCAGGCGCGCGTAGGATGCCCGGCTGCGGCCCCGCGCCGTTGTGCCGGGCCGCGCGGAGTCAGACGATGCTGGCAGATGTCGTCACCCTCTCGCGCATCCAGTTCGGCGCGACCATCGCCTTCCACTACCTGTTCCCCCCGCTGACGATCGGCCTGGGCCTGCTCATGGTGATCATGGAGGGCAGGTTCCTGCTGACCCGGAACTACATCTACGAGTCGATGGCCAAGTTCTGGACGCGGATCTTCGGCCTGATCTTCGCGATGGGCACGGCCAGCGGCATTGTGATGGAGTTCCAGTTCGGGACGAACTGGGCGACGTACTCGCGCTACGTGGGCGACGTCTTCGGCTCGGCCCTGGCGGCCGAGGGCATCTTCGCTTTCTTCCTGGAGTCGGGCTTCCTGGCTGTGCTGGTCTTCGGCTGGGACAAGGTCTCGCCCGCCATGCACTTCTTCAGCACGTGCATGGTCTCGCTCGGCTCCATCTTCAGCGCGGTCTGGATCGTCGTGGCGAACTCGTGGCAGCAGACGCCCGCCGGGTTCCACGTCGTCGGCGAAGGGCTGCGGCAGCGGGCCGAGATCACCGACTTCTGGGCAGTCGTCTTCAATCCCTCCACGGTCGAGCGGCTCACACACACGCTGGTCGGGGCCATGCTCTGCGGCGGGTTCCTCGTACTCAGCGTGTCGGCCTACTACCTGCTAAAGGGGCGACACCTGGACTTCGCTCGCCGATCGATCGGCATCGCGATGCCGTTCACGCTCGTGTTCGCCCTCCTGGCGCTGCTCACGGGTCACTCGAACGGCAAGATGATCGCCAAGCACCAGCCCGGCAAGCTGGCCGCGTTCGAGGGGCACTTCGTGACTGCTCCCGGCGGCACGCCGCTGTACCTGTGGGGCGTGCCCAACGTGGCCGAGCGTCGCGTGGATTACGGCGTGGCGATTCCGGGCATGTTGAGCTTTCTGGTTCACGGCGACTTCAAGACGCCCGTGACGGCGCTCGACGACCCGGCCATCGTCCCGGGCGGCCTGCCGCCGGGCGAGCACGTGGAGGACTACTGGCCGCCGATCCAGGCATCGTTTCAAACCTACCACGCGATGGTCGCGCTGGGGATGCTGATGATCGTGCTGGCGGTCGTCGGGCAGGGGCTGCTGTGGCGTGGCAAGCTGTTCGAGCAGCGCTGGCTGCTGCGGATCCTGGTGGTGGCGGTAGCCATGCCGGTGCTCGCCGGCGAGCTGGGCTGGACCGCCGCCGAGATCGGCCGCCAGCCCTGGATCGTCTGGGGTCTGCTCAAGACGCAGGACGCGGTCTCGAAGGCCATCAGCGCGACGGATGTGACGGCCTCGATCATCATGTTCGGCCTGATCTACGCCATGCTGCTGCTGACGTGGCTCTACGTCACCGATCGCAAGATTCGCCACGGCCCGGACGACCCGGCCGAACTCGAGCGCGAGGCCCGGCGACGCTGGCCGGGCTGGTTTGCGGCGGCCGCTGAGCGGACCGGCAAGCGCGGTTCGATGACCGAAGCGCATGGGGAGGGAGCGTAGGCCCATGGATCTGAATCTGCTCTGGTTCATGCTGCTGGGCGTCCTGCTGACGGGCTACGCCATTCTCGACGGCTTCGACCTCGGCGTCGGCATCCTGCATCTCGGCGCACGCGGCAACGAGGAACGCCGCATTTTCCTGAACTCCATCGGTCCCCTGTGGGACGGCAACGAAGTGTGGCTGGTGACGTTCGGCGGGGCGCTGTTCGCGGCCTTTCCACACGCTTATGCGACGGCGTTCTCGGCCTACTACCTCCCCTTCATGCTGTTGCTCGTCGCGCTCATCGGGCGGGCGGTGTCCATGGAGTTCCGCAGTAAGCGCGACGCGCCGTCCTGGCGACGCTTCTTCGACCTGTGCTTCTGCGGGGCCAGTGCGCTGGCCGCCCTGCTCTTCGGCGTGGCGGTCGGCTCCGCCATGAAGGGGCTACCGATCGGCGCGGACATGGAGTTTTCCGGGTCTGTCCTCGACATGCTCGGCCCCTACCCGGTGCTGGTCGGGCTGCTCGTCGTGGCGCTCTTCGCCATGCACGGCTCGATCTACCTGTACCTGAAGACCGAGGGCGAGCTCCAGCGGCGCATCCACGGCTGGATGTGGTCGACGTTCGGCGTTTTCATGGTCTTGTACGTCCTGACGACGATCTACACGCTGGTCGACGTGCCGCACGCGATCCGCAACTTCCGCGAGTACCCGTGGACCTGGATCGTCGTCGTGCTCAACGTGCTGGCCGTGGCGAACATCCCGCGGGCCATCCACCTCGGGCGGCCGGCGTACGCGTTCGTCTCGTCCTGCGCTTGCATCGCCGCCCTGGTCTTCCTGTTCGGGGCGGCCCTTTACCCGCACCTGCTGATCTCCAGCGCCGCGATCCCCGCCGGGGCCTCGTTCAACGCGGAGTGGAGCCTCGACATCTACAACGCCGCCTCGTCCCAGAAGACGCTGGCGATCATGGCGATCATCGCGGCGATCGGCATGCCGTTCGTCCTGGCCTACACGATCGCCATCTACTGGACGTTCCGCGGCAAGGTTGAGCTCGGCAAGTTCTCCTACTGATTCGCTTCTTGGGAGCGGACGACGCCATCGCGAGTCGCTACGCACCGGTCGGGCGAATATAGCGCAGGAGCACGTCCGGGGGCGGATCCGGGCCCGCTGAGCCGGGCAGCCGGTAGCGTGACACGTCGGTGACGCCGACGGGCACCAGCCGCCCCGGCAGCCGGCGCGTCAGCTCATCGAGGCAGCGAGCCAGCGAATCGAGATCCGGGTACGACATCACGTAGCTCGCCCCGCTGCCGTCGATCCAGCGCAGCAGGTTCTCGCGGATGTTCTGCTCGTCGTACTCCAGGCCCTGGGGCGAGAGGTACCGGGCCGCGCTGGACCAGCGCCGGCCCTCGGCATAGTAAAGCTTGACCGGATCGTACGTGAGAATCGTCGGCACGCACTTGCGGCCGGTCCGAAGATAGAAGAACGCGCCGTCGCGGAGCGTCACGACCGCATCTTCCGGCGTGCGGCGGACGATCAGCTCGGCGGCGGCTTCGCGGCGTGCGAATTCCTGCGTCAATCCGGGATGCGCCTTGGCCAAAGCGAGCGTCACCGTGCCGGGCAGGATGAGCAGCCCCGCGATGATGAACGTCGCGGTACGCAGCAGGTCGCTTTCCCAGGCGCCCAGCAAGTCCCACCGCCGCCGCCCGGGTGTCGCGGCGCCGCGGGCCCGGCCCGCCGCCAGCGCCACCAGCCACGCGATGCCCAGGAGCAGCCCCGCGACGAGCAGCGGCAGGAGCGGCACCAGGAAGCGGCGCATCGAGAACGGCCACACCAGGATGAGCGCCACGTAGGCGGCCAGGTAAAGCTGGACCGGCGCGGTCCGAGCGCGCAGCACGGCCAGCCAGCCCGCGATGATCAGCAGCGCGAGCACGATCGCCGGCACGTAGACCGACCAGGCGAACGACTGCCCGGGCGCGAGCCGGCCGTCGATGAGCGGCGACGGCAGCGAGCCGAGGAGCTCGAGCGTCGACACGAGCACGTCCGCGGTGTTCATCCAAGCGACGCGCGCCGCCTGGTCCAGCAGAATCCAGCTCTGGTATCCCAGGTCATACTCGTAGATCGCGTTCGCGGGGTTGGCGCTGTTCGACGCGTGCGCGTGACGCTGCCACAGGTTCCACCCGCCGAGCACGATGAGCGGCGCGATCAGCGCCACCCCGGCATCGCGCCAGCGGCGGCGGACAACGTAGCCGAGCAGCACCGCCGCCAGAGCCGCCAGCCCGACGGAGCGCGTCAGGCACGCCGCCGCCGCGGCCAGTCCCGCCAGCCCGGCCGACGCAATCGGCCGCCGGTCCGCGGTCCCCAGGAGCAGGGCCGCTGTCGTGGTGACCAAGAAGAGCGGCTCGGCCATCGGCGCCGCTACGAGGTCCAGCGTCCGCGGATTGACCATCGCGGCGACGACTGCCGTCCCCGCCAGCCACCACGGCAGCTCGAACTGCCGGCGAAGCAGCACGTACGACAGCCCGCAGCCGATCGTCCAGAGCGCTACCGTCAGCGCCTGGGCGAAGTCGACCGCGCGTTCGAGGTCGCTCGTCAGCCACCAGACCGGGGCCAGCACCAGCGGCCACAGGATCGGGTACTTGGTCTGGTATGGCTCGGTCGGCAGCCAGAGATGCCGGTAGCCGTGCCCCTCGGCCAGCGCCTTGCTCGTCGCGAGGTAGATGCTGTCGTCCAGCCACGCCCCGCACACCGGGTGCGTGGTCCAGGCGCAGCGCAGCAGCAACGCGGCGGCGACGACGATCGCGGCCGCGGCCACGAGGTCCCACCTGCTCCAGCCCCGGGACGTAGCGTCGGTCGGCCCAGCCATGCGCCGTGCAGTCCTCTTTGTGGGTACGATCAACTGTGAAGGCCGATACGCTAACGACAAGCGCCGGCTCCGGCCAGCCGCCGCGGCCGTCCGGTCGGTGGGCGCTCAATTCAGCTAACTCGGTCGCGATAAACCAATTACGCGCCGCCGCGCCCGTCGCCGCCGCACCTGCGGCGGCCGCGTCTGTGGTCGCCGCGCCGGAGCGCGCCGTGCGGTTCTTGCGCGTGCGGCGTCTGAACGAGCGCCGGTCAGAGGTTTCTGTCGATCCGAACCGCGACCGTGAGGGAGTGGCGAGTGCCGCGCGCACACGCCGCCTCGCCCCGGGCGTGGTATACCCCTCGCGTTGCCCGTATCATTCGCGGTTCCCGAAACGACGAGTCGGCCCCGGGGCCGTAATGGAGTCTGCCGGGAGCCGGCTATCCCCGGATTGACTAGCGAGGTACGAGTGATGGCGACCAGCAGGAAGTGGGTCTATTTCTTCGGCAACGGCAAGTCAGAGGGTGACGGCAGCGACCGCAAGACGCTGGGCGGCAAAGGCGCGGGCCTGGCCGAGATGACCAACATCGGGCTGCCCGTTCCCGCCGGCTTTACCCTGGCGGTTGATGCCTGCGCCTACTACTGGGACAACAACAAGCATTGGCCAGCCGGTCTCGACCAGCAGGTCCGCGAGGGCCTGGCCAAGCTCGAGAAGGTCACGCGCAAGAAGCTGGGCGGCGCGACCGACCCCCTGCTCGTCTCCGTCCGATCCGGCGCCGCGCGCTCCATGCCCGGCATGATGGAGACCATCCTCAACCTGGGGCTCAATGACAACTCGGTCGAGGGACTGGCTGCCGCCACCGGCAACCCGCGCTTCGCCTGGGACTCGTACCGCCGCTTCCTCCAGATGTACAGCACGACCGCGGTCGGGCTGAGCAAGGAGATCCTCGAGGACAAGCTGGACCACCTCAAGCAGCGCGTCGGCGTGAAGTATGACCACGAGTTGAACGTGGATCACCTGCGCGAGCTGTGCGCCGACTTCAAACGGTTCTTCCGCGAGCAGACCGGCCAGGACTTCCCGCAGGACCCCTGGACGCAGCTCTGCGGCGCGATCAACGCCGTCTTCAATTCCTGGAACGCCGACAAGGCCGTCACCTATCGCCGCGTCGAGAAGATCACCGACCTCAAGGGCACCGGCGTCAACGTCCAGCAGATGGTCTTCGGCAACATGGGCGAGGACAGCGGCACTGGCGTGTGCTTCACCCGCGATCCGAGCACCGGCGCCAACGAGTTCTACGGCGACCTGCTGATCAACGCGCAGGGTGAGGACGTGGTGGCCGGCATCCGCACGCCGATCCGCCTGGCGGACCTGGGCGAGAAGTTCCCCGAGGTCTACGACCAGCTCTGCGCCGTCCGCGCCATGCTCGAGATTCACTACGGCGAGATGCAGGACCTGGAGTTCACCTTCGAGCGCGGCAAGCTCTACATGCTCCAGTGCCGCACCGGCAAGCGCACCCCCGCGGCCGCGTTCCGCATCGCCGTCGAGCAGGCCACCAAGCCGCTCATGACGCCCGCCGAGGCCCGGCGACTCGTCAAGGCCGGCTACCTGCCGAAGAAGTACGAGAGTGCCGCGGCCAAGCCGGTGATCAGCACAGACAAGGCCCTGCTGCGTATCACCCGCGAGGACGTCGAGCGGCTGTTCTACCCGGTCATCAGTCCGAAGGTCAGCAAGGACGACCTGAAGCGCGCCAAGCTGACCGAGGGCATCAATGCCGTCCCCGGCGCGGCCTGCGGCAAGGTGGTCTTCACCGCGCGAGAGGCTGAGGAAATGGCCGAGCGCGGCGAGCACGTGATCCTGGTCCGCAAGGAGACCAGCCCCGAAGACGTCGGTGGCATGCAGGCCGCCAAGGGCATCCTGACGCAAACCGGCGGCAAGACCAGCCACGCGGCGGTCGTGGCCCGCGGCTGGGGCAAGTGCTGCATCGTCGGCTGCGAAGCGCTGCAGATCGACTACAACGCCCGGCAGATGAACATCAACGGCACCACGGTCCGCCAGGGCGACTTCCTGACCCTGGACGGATCGGCCGGCGACGTGTTCCTGGGGCAGTTCGAGCTCCAGCCTCCCACGCCGCCGAAGGAGTTCTACACGCTGCTGGGCTGGGCGGATCGCCGTCGCACGCTCAAGGTCCGCACCAACGCCGACACGCCCGAGGACAGCGCCAAGGCCGTCGAGCTCGGCGCCGAGGGCATAGGGCTGTGCCGCACCGAGCACATGTTCTTCGCCACGCGCGAGCGGCAGCTTGCGATCCAGGAGATGATCGTCGCCGAGAACGTCGAGGCGCGCAAGACGGCGCTTAACCGGCTGCTGCCCTTCCAGCGCGACGACTTCATCGGGATTTTCGAAGCGATGGACGGCAAGCCCGTCACGATTCGCCTCATCGACCCCCCGCTGCACGAGTTCACGCCGCGCACGCGCGAGCAGGCCGAGGACCTCTCGCGTGCCACGGGCATCTCGCCCGACGAAATCCTCCGTCGGGCCGAGCAGCTCCACGAGGCCAACCCGATGCTTGGCCACCGCGGGTGCCGCCTGTGCATCACGTACCCCGAGATCCTGGACATGCAGGTGACGGCGATCATCGAGGCGGCCATCGAGTGCAAGCGGCGAGGCGTGAAGGTGCTGCCCGAAATCATGATCCCGCTCACGATCGACGCCAAGGAACTCAAGATCCTCACCGATCGCACGCGGCAGGTGGCGGAGAACGTCTTCAAGCACGCCGGCGCGCGCGTCGATTACCTGGTCGGCACGATGATCGAGACGCCACGGGCCGCCCTCACCAGCGAGGCGATCGCTGGCGTGGCGCAGTTCTACAGCTTCGGGACCAACGACCTGACCCAGATGACGATGGGCCTTTCCCGCGATGACGCCGGGCGCTTCCTGCCCGACTACTGCAACACCGACAAGGCCGCCATCTTCAGGGAAGACCCCTTCGTCTCGCTCGACCAGGCCGGCGTCGGCAAGCTCGTCAACATGGCGATCGCCGACGGCCGCGCTGTCAACCCCAAGCTGAAGGTGGGCATCTGCGGCGAGCACGGCGGTGACCCCGACAGCGTCAAGTTCTGCCACCGCGCCGGGATGGACTACGTGTCCTGCTCGCCGTACCGCGTGCCGATCGCCCGGCTCGCCGCGGCGCAGGCCGTGATCGAGCAGGACACCACAGGCGGAACGAGGAAGGCAACCACGAAGAACACGAAGGCAGCGGCGGCCCGGACGCCGGCCCGCGAAGCCAAGACGAATTCCGCCGCAAAGAACGCGCGCGGCGGCAAGTCGGCTTCAGCGCGGAAGACAACCGGCAAGAAGAAGCCTGCCTTGGCGGGCGCACGGCGCTGATCCGCGACGACCGGAGGCGCGCGTGAGTAGCGCTGGACCTCCGCGTCCGGCGGGGGGTTGAACCGCGCTCTGCGTCGGACACAGAGGTCCGACGCTACTGGTTGCAGGCGCTGCTCGCTTCAGTAGCGCCGGACCTCTGCGTCCGGCGCTCCTCGGCACGCTATGGGAGGAGCGCTGGACTCAACGATCCAGCGCTACGGTCTCCAAGTTGGCTGATAGAATCCCACACATGAGCGCGGCCAGCCCCCAGTCCCTTCCGCCGCAGACTGCGGCCCATCCCCCGGTCGAACCGTCAGGGCGACCACAATCCCGGGCCCCGGCCCACGCCGGGCAGTTCGCGTGCGCGGAAATCTGGGGCGGCAACCGCCCGGCCGACGGCGCGATCGAGCTGCCGGGTGTGCGCGGCTACATCTACTCGCGCCCCTGCGACGGGGGACGCGGCGGGGACATCCACTACGTCTCGCTCTGCAACTCCGGCCTCATCTCCCGAGTTTGCCTCGCTGACGTGGCCGGGCACGGCGAGACCATCGCCGCCGTCGGCGGGACCATCCACGGCCTGCTGCGGCAGTACATGAACAGCTTCGACCAGCGGCGGGTGTTGGCCGACCTGAACCGGCAGATGGATCGGCAGGAGCTCGGGGCGATGACCACCGCCGTCACCGTCACGCTCTTCCCGCCCTCGCGCTACCTTTCGATCAGTTACGCCGGGCACCCGCCAGCTTGGTTCCTGCGGCGCTCGGAAGGCCGCTGGCGGTTGCTGGACCCGCGCGAGGATGTTCCCTCGCGGCGGCGCGTCGACCTGCCGCTGGCGGTCGACCCCAACGCCGAGTTCGGACGATACGACCTGCGCGTCCGCACCGGCGACCGGCTGCTGCTGCTGACCGACGGCGTGCTCGAGGCGCCTTCCCCGACCGGCGAGCAGTTCGGCGAGTCACGCCTCGCGCGCGTGCTCGACCAGCACCGCGCCGCCCCGCTCGACGAGCTGACACGCGGCATCGTGCAAGCGCTGTGTGAGCACACCGGATGCCCGGAGGTCGCCCACGACGATGTCACGCTCCTCGCCCTCGAAATCGTCCCCGGACCGCCCCTGCTGGGCCTGCTCCATGCCCTGAAGAACAGGCTGTTCGCCCGTCGCCGCGGGCGGGCGTGACGGCGCCGCCGCGACGCCGGGGTTGCCTGGCGCTGCGCGGCGAGGCTGGGGTGTACGGATTCCGCGCTCCCGCCGCTAGAATGATGGGGGTGTACCGACCCCCTCAAGCAGGTCGTCAGGGTCCGCGAATTGAGCGGCCCCAACCGGAGATCCTATGAGCCCGGAAGCTGCCGCCCCACTCGCCCGCCCGGAGCAAGCCGTCCGCCCGTCCGTCGACCCGACCACCATGTCGGGCATTCCCGTTCGGCGGCTCTATGGCCCGGACGACGTGGCGCACATCGACTACGCGCAGTCCATCGGCGATCCCGGGCAGTTCCCGTACACGCGCGGCATGCATCCCACGATGTACCGGGGCAAGGTCTGGACGATGCGGCAGTTCGCCGGCTTTGGCAACGCCCGCCAGACCAATCAGCGTTTCAAGTACCTGCTGGAGAAGGGCCAGACCGGGCTGTCCACCGCCTTCGACCTGCCCACGCTGATGGGCCGCGACTCGGACGACCCGCTCTCGCTGGGCGAGGTGGGCAAGTGCGGCGGGGCCATTGCGTCGCTCGAGGACATGCGCGTGCTCTTCGACGGGATCAACCTGGGCGAAGTCAGCACCAGCATGACGATCAACGCGCCGGCCGCGATCCTGCTGGCCTTCTACATCTGCGTCGCCCGCGAGCAGGGCGTTCCGCTCGACTGCCTCCGCGGCACGCTCCAGAACGACATCCTCAAGGAGTTTCACGCCCAGAACGAGTTCGTCTTTCCACCCGCGCCGAGCGTCAAGCTGGTCATTGACACGATCGAATACTGCACCCAGCACATGCCGCAATGGAACACCGTCAGCATCAGCGGCTACCACATCCGCGAGGCCGGCGCCACCGCCCAGCAGGAGCTGGCGATGACGATCGCCGACGGCATGTGCTACACGGAGGAGGCCATCAAGCGCGGCCTTGACGTGGACGCCTTCGCCCCGCGGCTAAGCTTCTTCTGGGACGTGCACAACGAGTTCTTCGAGGAGATCGCTAAGCTCCGCGCGGCGCGGCGCATGTGGGCTCACATCATGCGCGACCGATTCCGGGCCGCCAATGAGCGGAGCTGGTGGCTGCGCTGCCACTGCCAGACCGCCGGCGTCTCGCTCACCGAGCAGCAGCCGATGGTGAACATCATCCGCGTGGCGTTCCAGGCCCTGGCGGGCGTGCTCGGCGGCACGCAGTCCCTGCACACGAACAGCATGGACGAGACCCTCGCCCTGCCCACCGAGAACGCCGTCAAGATCGCCCTGCGTACCCAGCAGATCATCGCCGAAGAGACCGGCGTCACGCGGACCGTCGACCCGCTGGGCGGCAGCTACTTCATCGAGAGCCTGACCAACGAGATGGAGCAGCGGGCCCAGGCGATCATCGACGAGACCTACGAGCGCTTTGGCGGCGTGTTGCCCGCGACCGAGGCCGGCTACTTCCGCCGGCTGATCGCCGACGCGTCCTTCAAGTACGGCCAGGAGTTCGACCGCGGCGAGCGCGTCATGATCGGCGTGAACAAGTACGTCGAGCACGACTTCGAGCGCATTGCCATCCTCAAGATCGACGAGAGCGTCGAGCGCGAGCAGGTCGCGCGGCTGCGCGAGATGCGGCAGCGGCGCGACAAGGCCCGCCACGCCGCGGCGCTGGGTAAGCTGCGCGAGGCGGCCCTGGCCGGCGAGAACGTCATGCCGGCCCTCATCGACGCGGCCGAGGCCCTGGCCACCGTCGGCGAAATGATGCACACGCTGGAGAGCGTCTACGGCCGCTACGACGGCGGGCCGGAGCTGTAGACGCGAAGAGCGAATGGCGAAGGGGAAACGGCACCGAGGCGGGTGGCGTCACGCCCCGGCTCGGCCCTGCCCCCGCGATCGAGCCACGGTGCTGGCCTTGTCGCTCCGAAAGCCCCCTACTCGAACCGCAACGCGTCGATCGGGCTCAGCCGGCTCGCACGCCACGCAGGGTAGAAGCCGAAGAAGACCCCCACCGCGGTCGCGAAGCCCATCGCCACCGCGGCCATCCAGTACGACACGTCGGTCTCCCACTCGAACCACCCGGCCACGAACTCGGCCAGGCCGCAGCCCAGCCCGAAACCGAGCAGCCCCCCGATCAGGCACAGCACGACTGCCTCGCACAGGAACTGGCCCAGGATGTGCCCGCCGTGAGCCCCGATCGCCATGCGCAGCCCGATCTCGCGCGTGCGCTCGGTAACCGAGACCAGCATGATGTTCATGATGCCCACGCCGCCCACCAGCAGCGAGATCGAGGCGATCGAGGTCAGCAGCAGGTTAAACGTGTTGGTCGCGGCCGCGTTGGCCTCCGCCATCAGCGAGCGGTCCATGATCCGGAACGTGTCGTCCTCGTGATCGGCGAGCCGCCGCCGCTGCCGCAGGAGCTGGCGAATCTGCTCCTTGGCCACCGAGAGCGGCTCGCCATGCTTGGCAGCCGCGAAGATCGTGCCCGAGGGCTCGTTACCGGCGATGAGCCGCTGGAATGAAGTGAAGGGGAAGAGAATCACATCGTCGAAGTCGCGGCCGTCGCTGCCGACCCCCTTCGACTCCAGTACGCCGATGACCTCGAACGCCACGCGGTTCGCCCGGATCGTGCGCCCGACCGGGTCGACCGAGCCGAACAGCTCGCGGGCCGCCGTCGTGCCAATGCAGGCGACCTTGGCGTGCATGGCCATGTCCTCGGCCGTAAAGAGCCGCCCGGCAATCGCGTCCCACCGGCGGATGTCGAAGAAGTTCGGATAGACGCCCATCAGGCCCGTGCGGTAATTCCCGTACTCGGAGATGACCTGCGCGGGTACCCGGTTGGTCGGGCTCGCGGCCCGCACCGCGCTGCACTCGCGCTCGATGGCTTCGGCGTCGTCGCGGGTCATGTTGGGTGGCGTGGCCTGGTCGCGGTTCACCCCGCCGCGCGAGCCCATGTACCAGATCGTCAGCCAGTCGTCGCCAATGGCGGCGATCTCGCGCTCGACCTTGCGCTGGGCCCCCTGCGCCACGGCGACCATGGCAATGACGGCGCCGATGCCGATGACGATCCCCAGCACCGACAGCGCGGTGCGCACCTTGTTCTTGCCAAGGCTGTGCAGCGCTTCGAGGACGAGGCTGAAGAGTCCCATCTCAGGCTGCCGCGTGGGTTGACGGGGCCGTGTCGCGCACCACCTGCCCATCTCGGAACATGACCTGCCGCTGCGCGTACGCGGCGATGTCCGGCTCGTGCGTGACGACGACGATGCTCACGCCGGCGTCGCGGTTCATCTCCTGGAGCAGCCGCATGATCTCCTGGCTCGTGGTCGTGTCGAGGTTGCCCGTCGGCTCGTCAGCCAGCACGATCGCCGGCCGCGTGATCAGCGCGCGGGCCAGGGCCACGCGCTGCTGCTGGCCGCCGGAGAGCTGGCTCGGCGTGTGCCGCAAGCGCTCGCCCAGGCCGACGCGCTCCAGCATGGCCGCCGCCCGCCGGCGTCGCTCCCGCCGGCCGATCCCCTGGTAGGCCAGCGGCAGGGCCACGTTGTCCACGATCGTCGTGCGAGCCAGCAGGTTGAAGCTCTGGAACACGAAGCCGATCCGTCGATTGCGGAGCTGCGCGAGCTGCCGCCGCGAGAGGCTCTCCACGCGTCGGCCCTCGAAGTCGTACGTGCCGCGGTCGAGCCGGTCCAGGCAGCCCACCAGGTGCATGAACGTCGACTTGCCCGAGCCGCTGGCGCCGGTGATCGCCAGGAACTGCGCCGGTGGAATGGCCAGCGACACGCCGCGCACCGCCGGTATCTCGACGTCCTCGACGCGGTACGTCTTCCAGGCCTCGCGAATGTCGATCAGCGGCGCGTCCATCTACATCCTGGGCATGCGCTGGACCGGCGGCGTGCGTGCCGCGCCGCCGCCGCGCGTCGCCTGCTCGACCACGATGGCTTCCCCCTCACGAAGCTGCGCGGCCCGCACCTCGGTGAATGTCCCGTCGTTGAGCCCGAGCTCGACCGGAACCTCGACCAGCTTATGGTCGGCCAGGCGGAACACGCGCGGCTTGAGCGGCGCGCCGCGGCCGGGCCGATTCCAGTTGATCGCGGCCGTATCCGCCTGCGGATTGAAGCGCAGGGCGGCGTTGGGCACCATGAGGACGTCTTCGGCCCGGGCGACCTGGAACAGAATCGTGGCGGTCATGCCGGGCCGCAGCAGCAGATCGGCGTTGTCCACGTCAATCAGCGTGGTGTACGTCACGACGTTGTCGACGACCGTCTCCGCGTAGCGCACCTGCGAGACCGTGCCGCGGAAGACGCGGCCGGGATAGGCATCCACGCGGAACTCGGCCGGCATGCCCTCGCGCACGTGCCCGATGTCCGTCTCGCTCACGTTCGCGTTGACCTGCATCTTCGTCAGGTCGTTGGCGATCGTGAACAGCGTTGGCGCGGCCAGGGAGGCCGCCACGGTCTGGCCGGCGTCCACGTCCCGCGAGATGACCACGCCGTCGATCGGCGAGCGGATGATCGTCTTGGAAAGCTCGATCGCGGCCAGGCGCGCGTCGGCCTCCGACGCGCTCAGCTCAGCCTCGGCCGCGTGCAGCGCCGCGCGGGCGGCGTCCTCCGTCGCTCTGGCCGCGGCCATCTCGTACTCGGAGGCCGCCGCCCGGGCCCGCGCCTGCTCGATCCGCTCCCGGTCCAGCGTGGCCGTGGCCAGGCGGGCCTGGGCCTCCTCGACGCGCGCCCTGGCAACCGCCACCGCAGCCCCGCGCTGGTCCACCTGGGCCTTGAAGCGGTCCTGATCCAGCTCGGCCAGGATGAAGCCGGCGGTCACGCGGTCGTTGAAGTCAGCGTACCACTGCGTCACGGTCCCGCTGACCTGCGAGCCAACCAGAACCTTCAGGAGAGGCTGTACCGTGCCCGTCGCCGAGATCGTCGAAATCACGGTCCCGCGCCGTACCTCGGCCGTACGGTATGTGACCGCTTCCTTCGGCGCGAGCCACCGCTGATAGCCGTACCATCCTCCTGCCCCGAACGCCGCCAGTAACAGGATCAGACCCGCCGCACGGGCCGTCGAAGCCGCCATAGCGTTACCCATTCCAAGCCGGGCCAGCCGCGCCTCGCCTTCGCACCGGCGGCCGCATCGGGGCTTAGGCTCGCGGACCGCCCCTGCCTGCGATAGTAGTCGTCCGCCGACGGCCTTCAAGCCGCTGGCCGTCGCCGGGCCGCACGCGACGCACCGGACGGCGGCAGTTCAGACGTCGTCGCCCACCGACTGCCACAGCAGCTCGGCCACGTCGAGCTGGCGGACGTCCTCGTGGCCTTTGTCGGTCAACGCGTCGGTAAGCATGGTCTTGCAGAACGGGCAGGCCGACGCGATCGCCCGGCTCGAGCCGCTGGCGGGCAGGCCGTCGACGAGTTGCTGCATGCGGGCGTGGTTAACCCGCGTCGAGCCCGCCTCCTCCTCCTTCCACATCTGCGCGCCCCCCGCGCCGCAGCACATGCCGCGGTCCCGGCTGGCCGGAATCTCCGCCAGACGCAGGCCCGGAATGGCGCCCAGCAGCTCGCGCGGCGGGTCGTACACCTGGTTGTGCCGGCCGAGGTAGCAGGCGTCGTGATACGTGACGGTCCAGTCGATGGGCCGGGAGGGCCGGAGCCGCCCCGCGCGGACCAACTCGGCCAGCAGCTCGGTGTGGTGAACCACCTCAAACTTGCCGCCGAAGTCGGGGTACTCGTTCTTGAGCGTGTTGTAGCAGTGCGGGCAGGTCGTGACGATCCGTCGGACCTTGTAGTTGTTGAGCGTCTCGACGTTCTGCCGGGCGAGGATCTGGAAGAGGAACTCGTTTCCCGCGCGCCGGGCCGGGTCGCCGTTGCACATCTCCTCGGGCCCGAGGATGGCGAAGTCGACGCCCGCCTTGAGGAGAAGCTGTGCGAAGGCGCGGGCGATCTTGCGCGAGCGGTCGTCAAACGACGGCGCGCAGCCGACCCAGTAGAGATACTGCGTCTCGCCCTTCTCGGCCATGATCGGAATGTCCAGGCCCTGGGCCCACTCGGCCCGCTGCTCGTTCGGGTAGCTGTACGGGTTGCCGACGCGCTCGAGCCCCTGGAACGCCGTGCCAAGCTGCTCAGGGAACTCGCCGCGCTCCAGAGCGAGATGGCGGCGCAGGTCGACGATCTTGTCGATGTACGTGATGAAGACGGGGCACTCGGTCTCGCACGCGGCGCAGGTCGTGCACGCCCAGATGACCTCCGGCTTGACCGTCGCGGGCACGAGCAGCAGCTTCTCGTCCGCGGCCGGCTGATCGCTGCCGTTCTGCGGCGTGCGGTTGCGAGCCGCGGCCACGAGCGCCGCCTCGTCGTGATACAGATGGTCACGCAGGGCGATAGTCAGGTGCTTCGGTGAGAGCAGCTTGCCGGTGCGCGTGGCCGGGCAGTGATCCGAGCAACGGCCGCACTCCGTGCAGGTGTACAGGTCGAGCACGTCCTTCCAGCTCATGTCCCGGACCTGCTTGACCCCCAAGGTCTCGCTGCGCTCCAGCCGACCCTCGATGTCCTCGATCGGGCGCAGCCGCCCACTCGGCGCGAGGTTGCGCGCGAAGATGTTCGGCACGACCGTCAGGATGTGGAAGTGCTTGCCGTACGGGAGCAGGTTCAGAAACAGCAGCACCAGGCCGGCGTGCACCCAGAACCCGAAGTGGTGCAGGGCCGCGCTGGTTCCCACCAGCGGAGCGATCAGCGAGGCGAAGGGCATGCTGGCGTGCGACCCGCCGTAATGCCGGTTGAGCTCCACGCCGTGGTAGATCAGGTCGGTCACCATCATCGTGAAGATGATGCCGAGGATGAGCAGCCCCTCGGTGTTGAGCGTGAGGCGCTTCAGCCGCAGGACGACACGGTTGTAGAAGAACACGAGCACGCCCGCGATGACCAGCACCGTGAAGACGTCGCGAAGGAAGTTGTAGAGCATGCCCAGCGGCTGGTGCGTGCCGAAGAGCCACAGGTCGTAGGCCCCGGCGCCGTGCTGCACGTACCCGCGCACCCACAGCATGATCGAGTTGAGCAGCAGCACGCAGAACCCGAAGAACACCGCGATGTGAGCCACCCCCGCCCACCAGTACCGCGGCATCCGCGCCTGGCCGAACACGAACTTGCCCACGCCTGCCAGCCGCTCGCCGATCCGATCGGCGCGGTTTTCCGGCCGCTGGGCGACCCGCATGAGGTTCCAGCGACGCGTGGCCGTGTAGGCGAAGAAGCCGAGGGTGCTGGCCAGGAGCAGCGTCATCCAGAGCGGACCCATCGTCGTCCTTTCCTGCTCGGTTCGCGGGATATGTGGGTGGGATTCTAAGGGATGGGCCGCCGCCGCGGCGAGGGGCGCGCGGCATTCACCGGCGATGAAAGTGACGGCGTCCGCGATCCTACGCGGCAGGCACGTCCCGTCGCGTGAAGACCACCAGCCCGGCCAGCCAGGCCGTCAGCGCCACCCCCAGGAGGACGGCCAGGTGCGTTGGGGGGGGCTGCTCCTTGAGCAGGACCGCCAGGGGGCGGTAATAGTGCAGCAGGCTGATGAAGGCGATGTTCTCAACGGGCTTCCACAGGGCGGCCAGCAGGTTGATGAAGTCCGACAGCACGATCACCGCGACAATCACCCCCAGGGCCCAGCCACGCCGCGAGAACAGCGTCGAGGACAGCATCGTCAGCGAGGCCACGCACAGGACCAGCGCATAGAAGTTCAGCGCCACCGCCCGCAGCCCGGCGTAGCGCAATGGTTCGCCCAGGCTGAACACGCGCTCGCCCAGCAGGAGCCCCGCGTACGGCACGCACGCGACCACCGTCGACGCACACAGCCACGCGAGCGAGGTCGTCACGTACACGGTCGTTCGCGAGACCGGCAGCGTGAGCAGGAGGTCCGCCGTGCCGCGCCCCACTTCGGCCGAGATGGCCGCGGTTCCCATCGTCAGCACCAGCGCCCAGGTCAGTGTGTACACGAGCGGGTGGGCGTAGCCAAAGACCGCGAAGGTGCTGGGCGAGAGCTCCTTGCTGATGTCCGCTCCCAGCGCGAGCATCAGGAAAGTCCGCAGGAACGGGCGCTCCAGCCAGGCCTTGACCAGCGGCAGGTCCCGGGCCCCCTCCAGGATCATCCGGCACAGGAAGACCTCGAAGATCAGGATGCCGAAGATCACGACCGCGAGCGTCACGCGGTGCTCGCGGAGCGTCTTGGTGAGAATCGCCCAGTTCACTCCGACGCCTCTCCGTTGCTCTGGCGGTAGTATTCGAGGAACAGGTCGTCCAGGTCCGGCGGGGCGATGGTCACGTCCTGTACCGGCAGCCCGGCCAGCCACGTCAGCAGCGCGGGCACCTCGCCCGTCCACGTCGCCCGCAGGTATCTCGTCGTGTTCTCCAGCACGCGCAGCCCGCGCGGCCCGGTGCGCGGCGGTGCCGTGCCGGGCTTCCAGTGGATCTCGATCCGACGCAGGGCGCGCTCGCGCAACACGCTCATCCGCTCCTGTTCGATGAGCCGGCCGCGGCGGACGATCGCCACCTCGTCGCACAGCTCCTCGACCTCGGCCAGCGTGTGGCTGGAGAAGAGCACCGTGCGCCCGGCGGCGACCACGGCCCGCAGTTCGTCATAGAGCCCCGCCCGCACGAGCGGATCCAGCGCCGTCGTCGGCTCGTCCAGGATCAGCAGCCGCGGGCGGTGCATCATCGCCGCGATGATTCCGAGCTTCTGCTTCATGCCCCGCGAGTAGTTGCGGACGCGTTTGTCGAGGACCAGGTCCAGGCGCTCGGCGAGCCGCTCCACCTCGCCCCAGTGCCCGCCTCCGCGAGCGCGGTCGAGAAAGCGAAGCGTGGCACGCCCGGTGAGCCCGTCCCAGAAGCGCACGTCGCCGGGGAGGTAGCCCACCTGCTGGCGCAGCCGCGGGCCCTCGCGCCAGGCGTCCAGCCCGAGCACGGTCGCGTGTCCGCTGCTGGCCCGCAGCAGCCCGAGCAGCAGGCGAATGCAGGTCGTCTTGCCGGCGCCGTTTGGCCCAAGAAACCCGAATAGCCGCCCGGTCGCCACGCGCAGGTCCAGCGTGCGCAGGGCGGTCTGCGTGCCATACTGCTTTGTGAGGGCGTGCGTGGCGATCGCGTCCATCGTGCCGCTACAGCTTCACACTCTGGCCGCGCTGGCCGGCCTCCGCCCGGCGATAGCCCGCCCGTCGCGCCTGCTGCGCCAGGGCCGACGCCTGGTCCGGCTCGCCGTGCACCAGGAAGAGCGACGCCGCCGACCGCGCCCGCGGCGAGAGCAGCGCGAGCAGCTCGGCCTGGTCGGCGTGCCCGGAGAACCCGTGAATCTGTACCACCTGCGCGCGCACCTGGTACTCTTCGTGGAACAGCGTGATCTTCTTTGCTCCCTCGATGAGCCGGCGGCCCAGGGTCTCGGCCGCCTGGAACCCGGGGAACAGGATCGTGTTCCGCGGGTCCTCGATGTTGTTCTTGATGTGGTGCCGAACGCGGCCCGCCTCGCACATCCCGCTGGCCGAGATGATCACGCAGGGCTCGTCGCGCCCGTGCAGCGCCTTGCTCTGCTCGACCGTCTGGATGTACGTGCAGCACGACCCGCCCAGGATGTCGCCGGTCACCTTGTGGAACGCGCGCGCTTCCGCGTCGTAGCACTCCGGGTGCAGCTTGAAGATCGCCGTCGCGTCCACCGCCAGCGGACTGTCCACGTACACGCGGACGCGCGGCAGCTCCTTGGCCACCATCATCTGGTGCAGGTAGTAGACCAGCGTCTGCGTCCGCCCCACCGCGAACGATGGGATCACCACCTTGCCCCCTCGGTCCAGCGTCCGCTTCACCGCGTCGCGCAGCGTCTCCCGCGCCTCATCCACCGTCTCGTGGTTCCGGCCGCCGTACGTGCTCTCGCTCAGCACGTACTCGACCTCCGGCAGCGGGGCCGGGTCGCGAATGATCGGCTTGTCCGGCCCGCCCACGTCGCCGGTGAAGAACAGCGACGTGGCGGCCCCGTTGCCGTTCTTCTTCAGCTCCAGCCGAACCCCCGCCGAGCCGAGCATGTGCCCCGCGTCCTGGTAGGTCGCGGTGACGCCCGGCACGACCTCGAAGCGGCGATTCATCGGCTCGCTGACGATCCGGTCTACCGCGGCCAGCGCATCGTCGTAGTCGTACAGCGCCTCGATCGGCGGCAGCCCCTGGCGGGCACGCTTCTTGTTGACGTAGAAGACGTCTTCCTCCTGCACGTGCGCCGAGTCGGGCAGCATGATCGCGCACAGGTCGCGCGTCGCCGGCGTGGCGTAGACCGGCCCGTCGAACCCCTGCTTCACCAGCAGCGGCAGCCGCCCCGTGTGGTCGATGTGCGCGTGCGACAGCACGACCGCGGCGATGTCCTGCGGCCGCATGGGCCACTCGCGGTTCTTGTGCTCGGCGTCCGCTCGCTTGCCCTGGTACAGCCCGCAGTCCAGCGCGACCCAGTGCCCGTTCACGTGCAGCATGTGCATGGAGCCGGTGACTTCGCCGGCCGCACCGTAAAACAGCAGTTCGGGCATCGCAGTTTCGCTCCGCTCGTTGGGGGAATGGTAGGAGAACCCCAGCGGGCCGGCAAACGGCGGCCGCAGGCGCCGTCGAGACTCAGCGGGGCGGGCCGATCTGGGTGGGGTGGGCTCATCTCACTGGGGCGGGCCGATCTCAGTGCGGCGGGCTAATCTCAGTGGGGCGGGCCTCCGTGCCCCCGGCAGGCAGGGACGCCTGCCCCAATGTGCAGGGACGCCTGCCCCACTGTGGACAGACGCCTGCGCGGGTGCTGCACAGATCAGGACAACGCACCGGCCTGAGTCACGGCCCGCAACTCGGCAATAAGCGAGAAGCACCCGCTGATGGCGGGCGCTCCACAGACTCCGAGACAGCTTCTACTCCCGCACCAGCCCCGCGAGGCGCTCGAAGTACTCCTGGACAACACGCTGGTACTGCCGCGGAATCTTCTCGCGCTCGACCGCGTCGGCCGCGGCGCGGACCTCGGCCTGCGCCGCCGCGACGTGCTCGGCCTCGACCTCGCCGCGCGGCGCCGCGCCATCCACCAGCATGCGTGCGATCACCTCGCCGTCGCGCAGCTTCACCGCGGCCTTGGTCGGGTCGGACTTGTCGGCGGTCTTCTCCTCGCCGATCCGCCGCCCGCGGCCGAGGCCGTACTCCGGCCCTTGCTCGCCGATCTGGCTTTCGTCCATGTCACCATCGCGTCGGCCCGGCCCGCGGCACACGCCTTCGCGCAGGTTGTCGAGCCGATTCATCTGAGAACGCAGTTCGTTCAGCATCTGCTCGGCCGCCTCCATCTCCGAGAGCTGCTGACCGAGCTGCCCGAGCGCGTCGCTGAGCTGCTGCGCTGCCTCGCCGGACGGGCCGGGATTCTGGCACTCGCTGGCGGCCTCGGCGGCCCGCGAAAGCTGCTGGGCGAGATCTTTCATCATTTGCCGGGCGGCCTGGTCCTGTGAGAGCTTGCGGGCCAACTCCTCGAGCTGCTGGGGCGAGAGGTTCTTGCTCGCCAGCTCCTTCTTCAGCAGCTCCTCAATCTGCTCCTGGCTGAGGCCCTCGGAACGCTGCTGCAGGTCCCGGGCCTGCTCTTCGGTGAGCCCCGCCTTATGCTCCAGCTCCTTCTGCATGCGCAGGTCGCTTTGCATCTCCTGGAGCTTCTTTGCGAGCTCGTCGAGCTGCCGCCGCATCTCCTCGAGCTTCTGGCGAGCTTCCGGCGACTCGGCCTGCTGGGCGGCCTCGTGGAGCTGTGCCTTGAGCTGCTCGAGCGCCTTCTGGGCTTCCTGGAAGTCGCCCCTGGCCAAAGCCTCCGACAGCGGGCTGCTCTGCCCCGGGTCCTGGCGCCGGCCCAGTTCCTCCAGCAGCCGCTTCACCTGTTCCAGCTTCCGCGCGTCCTCACCGCGGGCCTGTTCGTCCAGTTTGTTCCGCACGTCGTCGATGCGGCGAAGCGCGTCGCGACGGACGTCCTCGGGCGTGCGCGGCGGCGCGTCCGGCATGCGCAAGTCCTCGAGCTGCGCCGCGAGCTCCTTCAGCTTGTCATTGCCTTCGGCGAGTTCCTGCACCCCGCGAAGCTGCTGATCGAGGTCGGCCTTGATCGCGCGGTGCTCGGCCTCGGCGAGCGCCCGCAGCTCCGGCCCGGCGTCTTCGGCTCGGGCCTGCGGCCAAATGCTCATCGTCGGCAGCAACCAGGCAAGCAGGACGGCCGCCACGGTGCTGGCCACGGACCACGGCCAGACTGGCGGTGGCGTCAGGCGGATATGCGCCGGGACGTGCAGCCTGGCGGCGACGCGCTCCGCGTCACTGCGGGCCGCGCGGGAGAACTCGTCGTTCGACGCGCGCAGTACCAGCGCCGTACTGAGCCGCTCCTTAAGCCCCGCGGCTGCGTCGAGCGTGACGGCGGCATGCAGGGGCGTCGGCCGAGCGAGCAGCGCCCAGATTCCCGCCGCGAGCAGCGCGAGCCCCGCCGCGATCGCCCCCGCGGGCCAGATCGGCAACGGCAGGAGGCTCAGCCGCGACGCGAGCGTCGCCAGCACCCATAGGCCGATGCAGACCAGCCCGCACCACGCCAGGCAATGCAGGTACCGATTCAGCGTCAGCCGCGACCGCGCCCGCCGTACCTTCGCTTCAACCTGCGACACCACAGCACCTCCCTTGTTATCGTAGCTCAGCTACTGGCCGGCTCAATCCAACTTGCGCCGCGGCTGGGGGTCGAGAGTTGTCGGCGGCCGCCGGCGGCGGTACACCCCGAACATGCGTGCCACCAGCCCCGCCACGTTCTGGATCGGCCCCTCCGGCTGGCAGTACGACGACTGGAACGGCGTCTTCTACCCCGCCGCCCCGCCGCGCGGTTTCCAGTCGCTGGCCTACCTGGCCCGCTACTTCAACGCCGTCGAGATCAACAGTAGCTTTTACCGAATGCCGACCGCGCGGGCGGCGGAGGGCTGGGTCCAACGCGTCGGGCCGGACTTTCGCTTCGCCATCAAGCTCACGCAGCATTTCACGCACCAGCGGGCGGCGTTTCCCTCCGCCGGCGACGTGGACGCGTTCAAGGAAGCGCTCCGTCCGCTGCGCGAGGCGGGCCGGCTCGGACCGATCCTTATCCAGTTCCCCTGGTCGTTCCGCTACGGCCCGCAGGCTACCGAATGGCTCGCCCGACTGGCCGACGCCTTCGCCGAGTACGCCCGCTCGATCGAGGTGCGGCACGCGTCGTGGGCCACGCCCGAGGCGCAGGCCGCCCTCGCGGCCGCCGGCGGCGCGTGCAGCATCGACCAGCCGCGCTTGCGCGACTGCCTGCCGCCGAGCATGCAGGTCACCGGCGGGCGGGCGTACGTTCGGCTGCACGGCCGCAACGCCCGCACGTGGTTCGCGGAGGGGCTGCCGCCGTTCGAGCGGTACAACTACTTGTACGGCGAGGAGGAGCTGAAGGAGTGGGTGCAGCGGTTGCGGGCGATGGCGAGCGAGGCTCACGAGGTGTTCGTCTTCGCCAACAACCACTACAAGGGGCAGGGGCCGGTGAACGCCTTGGAACTCAAGGCGATGCTGGGTGGGGAGCCGGTGAGCGTGCCGCCGGAGTTGCTCGCGGCGTACCCCCGGTTGAAGTCCATCGCGCGGCCAAGCGCGCCGCAGTCGCTCTTCGATGCCGAGTGACGCGCCGGGTTACGGCTGAAACTGCGGCGTCCAGGCCACGTCGGACCCGTTGCCGGACCAAAGCGCGTTGTTTCCGTCAAGCGCGACGCTCCCGTCCGGGTTCGCCTTGTAGCCCAGCGCATCGAGCGTCATCGGCTCGCCATGGCCATCCACGAACACCACGTTGCCCCGCCCGCGATGGCGCGGATCGACGGCCGTGCGCTCATTCGGTAATCCCGCCATCTCGCCGTTCACCGGATCAACGCGCGGCGGGTCGAGGTTGAAGCCCTCGTTGCCGAAGGCGTGCGGGTCGCTGCCGTTGTTGGTATAGGGCGCTCGCTGGCCAAACGGCACGGACGCGGCGGTGCCCATCGAGTCGGCGGCGGCGACCGTGCGGCCCGGCTGGCGGATGCTGGATATCAGCACGGGCCAGTTCTTGAAGGACGTGGGGTCGTTCGCGTTGAAGACCCGCGAGTTGCCCAGGAACTGGTAGTTGAAGCCATAGGCGCCGTTACGCTCATCCGTCCAGGTCGGAACGGTCGGGCACACGTACACGCCGAAGTCGTAGTTCTGCCGGTCGCCCTTCTCGCCGAATCGGTCGAAGGTCGTGCGGCACGCCTGTGGGTCGGCGAAGGGCGGGGCACCCACGGACCGGCTCATCAGGGCAACGAAGGTGGGACGGTACTTCTTGCCCCCCGCGATCTCCGCCCACATGTCGCAATCGTTCAGCCGCGGCAGCCGCCCGCCCGGCATCGTTTCGCGGCTCTCGTTAGCGTAGATGTGAATGCCCTGCGCGAGCGACCGCAGGTTCGCGAGGCACTTGGTCCCCTGGGCCTGCTGGCGCGCCCCTCCCAGCGTCGGCAGCAGGATCGATACGAGCAGGCCGATGATCGCGACGACCACGAGCAGCTCGATCAACGTGAACGCAGTCGGCGCAGACCTTGAGCACGGCGGCGGCATGGAACTCATCGATTCAGTTTACCTCGCGCGGTCAGCGAGAGTCCAGACGTCTTGCGTGGATGCGCCCGCATACCCCCCTCCCGCGCAGGGAGGGGCCGAGGCGAGCGTCGAGTCCATGCGGGGAGCCATCGGCCCGCTGGTTCCTGCGGAACGAAGCGGCAGGGCTAGTTTCTACCCGCGGACCCCTCGTCTGGCGGCTTGAGATCCATAACGTACACATTGAGCGGCTCGCCGTGCTGCATGAGCTGCGTGAGCGGGCGGAACCCACACGCCGGATAGAACCGGTTCGCCTCGGCCAGCCGGGCCCCCGCCAGTACTTTGAGCTGGGCCTGCCCGTCGCGTCGGGCCTGCTCAACGGCAGCCTCGACCAGCTTCCGCCCAACGCCCCCCCGCGAGCCGCCGGGCTGACGCCGACACTGAGAATCTCCGCCGGCGGAAGCTGCGCATCGGATTGCTTGTGCGGGTAGCGGAGCGTGTCGAGCACCTCCCGAACGATCCACGGATTGAGCGTGTAGGGCAGCGATGCGAATGCCAGCCGCAGCGTTCGCGCGCGCAGGATTCGCCGGTACATCGCCCCCACGTCCACCGCGTAGGCCAGGAACCCCAGCACCTCACCCTCCCGCACAGCGACCCAGACGCGCGACGTCGGGTCGGCCGCCACGCCCAGATAGATCTGCCGAAGGAACCGCGGCCCCAGCCGCGTGAGGAAGCCCTGCGTGATCGTCTCGGCGTGCAGCCGCGCGACGCGCGCGGCGTCGCCGGCGTGCATCGCGCGGAAAGTGAGCGCGCTGGCGTGGGTTCCCCGAGATTCGGCGTGGAGCGCCGTCGGCGCTGACCAGGCGATTGACACTTGTGCACCTGCGGGCGCGCGCCCTGTCGCGTTATGCCCCTGACACCAGGCACGACAGCGACTCGCACGCTCATCAGGTGTATCGGCCGGCTCCCTTCCGCCATGCAGGAGCTGGACCCGCCCGCAACGCTAGCTGGGCTCCGTCTCCTCGCCGACTCGGTTCCAGTCTCCCTCGCCGCGCAGGCGAGCCCAAATTCCCGGACGCAGACGGCGAAGCGCCAGCCGAAGCGGCGCGAGAACGTGAAGGCGAGCCGGGAAAGCCGTCGGCACGAAGCCGAGAGAGCGCTTGAAGCGCTCCAGCGGACCCAGCGATGAGACGAGCGAGTAGTGCGCGCGCGTCACCCCAGGCAGCCGCGCGGCCCCGGCCACGAACGCGAACACCAGCGCGTCGTTTGGCCGCTTGGCGAGCCGCTCTGTGTGCGAGGCAATCGTGTCAACGTATGCAACGCCGCCCACGACGCGGCCGATCAACCACGCGCAGAGCAGTCCGCCCTGCTGCGGGTCGCGTGCTGCAAGCACCGTCGTACCCGGGGTGCGTGCAAGCTGCCGCCAGCTCTCGACGAAGCGCGCCGACGTCAGTGGCCGGTTCCAGCCCGTGCGCTGCACATGCGAGACCCACACTTCCTGTGCGGCCGCGGCCACCGCGGAATCTCCAGGATCGACGATGGTCAGCTCGAGTTCCTTGAGTCCCTTGCGGACGGCGCGGCGCTTGTTGGCTTCGACCGAGGTGACGTCGTACCCGCGTGTGTCGAGGATCACGTTCATCCAGACCCGCGAGTCGCCGGCGTCTTCGGCGACGCGATCCTGGTAGCCCAGCAGGCACTTAACCCGCGGTGGCGGAACTGCCCGAGCCGGCGGCTCGAAGAAGTCCAGCGGCCAGGCGAAGTGCGGTTTGACACACCACCACCACCGCCCCGTCCGATCACGAAACGGGCGCGAATAGCCTCGATACGGAGCCAGCCCCGTGAGGTACCACCACGTCTCGACGCCGCGCTGTGCGAGGATCGCTTCGCAGTAGGCGTCCGCCGTTGCCGCGGAGAGCGCGAGCTGTGGGAGGTCCGCGGGTGGTGACGCTGGCGGCATTCGAGGCGACCTTCACGCGCCGGCTGTCGACGCGCAACGGACATGGTAACGAACGAGTCCAGCCAGTGCAGTGACGACGCGAAACGTCCCGACCGGCGCGAAGCCAGCCCGTTCGATTCCGCGCACCGATGCCACGTTCTCACTCCGCGCCCAGATATACAGGGGAGTCTCTCCGAAGCGCTCGCGGCACATCGCCAGGCTGTGTCCCAGCATACGGCCGTAGACGCCGCGGCCCCGCCAGGCCGGGTTCGTCCAGTACGGCCCCAGACAGACCCCCTCGTGAGACAGGAACCCGAACTCGCGACGCACGCAGTGCCACGGCTGGAGCCACCCGTAAGCCACAAGCTCCGCGCCATCCGTCTGGACGAGGAGGATGGCACCAGCACGGCGCAGGCGTCCGAGCATCACCAGCGCCCCCCAGCGGCCCGCGTGCCGCCGGAATAGCGATGCGACGTCAGCCGGCGGCGGGCGCGCCGCGTCGTAGGACTGAATCGCCGCGTCGAGCGCACCGCGCTGCCCGTTGGGATCGTCGCGGAAGATCGCGTACGTCCGCGCCCGGTAGCACAGTCGCTCGGCGACCATCCGCACGATGTCGAGCCCGCGGCGCACAGCCTCAACTCCGCGCCGCCGCGGCGGTCATCGCCCTGTGCTCGCCACACTGCTCGTGAACCCGCTCGAGCACCTCGCAGAACTGCCCCGCCAGCCGGCCGCGATCGAACTGCTCCTCCGCAAGCTGCCGCCCACGCCGACCCATCTCGCGCGCCTCGTCCGGGTGATCGCGAAACCACAGCACGGCATCGGCGAACGCCTCGGGATTGTCGGGCGGCACCGCCAGTCCGCAGCGCCGCTCCCGGATCATGTCCGCCAGCCAGCCGGGATAGTTGTTGAGCACCGGGATGCCCGAGGCGATGTAGTCGAAGAACTTGTTCGGCGACGTGCCATAGTAGAACGCCGGTACGTTCTTCAGGATCATCATGCCCACGTTGATCCGCGGCAGAATCCGGGCCAGCTCCAGCTTTGGGATGTGGGACAGCCACGTGGTCAGCTCGCCCAGCCCCTGCTCCTGGCTCCGGCGAACGAGGCTCTCTTTCTCGGCTCCGCCGCCCAGGAAGATGAACCGCACGCCTTTCACGCCGCGCCTCTTGATCACCTCCACCGCGTCGAGCACCGCATGCAGGCCGTTGGCCATGCCGTGGGCCCCGGTGAAAATCAGCCGGAAGTCGGCGCGATCGCCGAAGCGCGGATCGTCGAGCGGCTCGTCGCTCGGCCTGAACAGGTCATTGTCGGCGCCGTTCGGGATCATGGTGATCCGCTCGCGCGGGTAGCCGGTCCGGGCGATCCCGTCGCAGATTCCGGGCGAGAGGCCGATGATGTGCCGCGCCGAGCGATAGATGCGGCGCTCCAGATTCGTCAGGTACCACTTGACGAGCGGGTTCCTCACGATGCCCATCGCGATCGGCAGCTCGGGCCACAGGTCGCGCACCTCGAAAACGAACGGCACGCGCAGGCGGCGTGCCCCCTTCATGCCCGGAATGCCCACGGTCAGCGGCGTCGACGTGGCAAAGACCAGGTCGGCGTCCAGCCCGCTCACCAACTCCGTCGCCGTCCGCGCGAATCGCCCGAACGCCAGTGCCCGTCGCACGAAGCTCATCGTCTGGCTGTACGGCTCGGTTACCGCGAGCACGCGGATGCCATCGACGTCCTGCTCGGCGACGCGGGCACCCGGTTGCACGTCCAGACCGGAGAGATCGGCTAGCCCGGTGATCATGGTCACGCGGTGCCCGCGGGCAATCAGGCGCTGAGCCATCTCGTACGAGCGCGTGCCCGACGCGCCTTTCTTCGAAACGAAGTGCTGGTGAACATAGGCCACGTGCATGGAGGTTCCCTCACCGACTCGGACGGACGTCCCTTCACCAACCTGGGCGGGCGCTCCTGCCCCACAAGACCGGCGATCCTTCACCCACGCGGACCGGCGTTCATTTGCCAGCGTGCGCGGGCTCTTCTTTACCCTCCTCCCTTTCAGGGAGGGGCGGGCGGAGGGTCAAGACCACCGACGCGACCGACACCAGACCCTGCCGGCGTCACTCTCCCCTGCGTTCCCCTCGACCAAGCGTACCCTTCTGCTCCGCGGATGGCGTGACCGGCCTCGGCGTGAAGCTCAGCACGTTGTCATCACGCAGTTCCTTGTGCATCGCGAACACCTCATCCTCCTGCGAATCCGGCGCGCTGCGCACCCAACCGATCGACGCGTACAGCCGCTCTGCCTTCACATTGCCTCGCAGCACACGACCCAGTAGCCGGCGCACCCCGCGCCGTCGAGCCTCGATCTCATTGTCGACCATCAGGTCGTGGCCGACATTGGTACCGCGCGCATCGGGGTGCACAGCGAGCATCTTGGCGACCTCCCCACCGGCGACTCGATTCGCCTCCGGCTCTCGCACCCGGATTCCGCGACCGACCAGCTTGCTCCAGCCCCGATTCAGCAACCACCTCCACACCGCCGGCCGGCGCCAGCCCACGCGCATGACATGCTTGCGCGCCAGCGCGGGGCTGAGAAAAGCGTGCGCCAGCTCGCCGTGTTCGATCGACTCGGCGTAGCAGTAACCCACAAGCTGACCAGTCTCGCGCGCGAGCGCCACGCGACAGTGGGCGTCGCCACCCGGCGGCATGTATCGGCTCCGGAGGCAGTCGGCGATGCAGGCGTGCCCAAGTAGCGACTCCAGCTTCTCCGGAAAGCACAACCTGTGCAGCCGCGCGCAGGCCTCGACGTATTCCTCTGACAGGTCACGAATCTCCAGGTCCAACCAGCGTCTTTCCTCGGCCAAGGACGAACTCCTGCGTGAGATCAAGCCCCCGCTTCGGTCCGGCCATTCGCCGCCCGACTTCCGCTCAGGTCTCCAGGCAGCGTGGGTCAGGCCCACCGAGCGGCGCAACAGGCAATTGGTCACTCCTGTGCCCCTCAGCCCCCCGCGCCGCCGCGGCGCCCTCGGTATCGCTCCACCGCCCGCGCCAGCACGCCTGCGAGCCGATCCGCCAGCGCGTCGCGCGAGAACGTTGATTCCGCCAGCCGCCGGGCACGCTGCCCCATTTCGCGGCACAGCTCGGCGTCGTCGGCCAGACGAACGAGCGCGTCGGCCAGCGCCTCGGGTCGCTTCGGGTCGGCGAACAATCCGGCCCCGCCGCCCTCGATCGTCTCGCGGAGCCAGCCGGGCACGTTGATCAGCACCGGCCGCCCCGCCGCCAGCGTGTCGAACATCTTGTTCGGCGACCAGGACTGCTCGGTCTCGGTCGCCGCATAGATCGTCAGCCCCGCATTGCAGGCCGCCACCATCTCGGCCACCGCCTGCTTGTCCGGCACCGAGCGGCTGAAGACCACGTTGCTGAGGCCGTACTCGCGCGCCGTGGCCCGCAGCGTGTCCTCCATGCCGCCGCTGCCGTGCAGCACAATCGCGATGTCGTTCCGGCCGCGGTCGCGGAGAATCCGGGCCGCCTCGACGCAGTAGTCCAGACCGTTGGCGCGTCCCATGGCACCGAAGTAGATGGCGGCGAAGCGATCGCCCAGGCCGAGCCGCTGACGCTGTGCGGAGCCGTCAAGGTCCGGCCGGAACAGGTCCAGGTCGGAGGAGTTCGTGATCACCGTCACCTTGTCGTCCGGGACGCCGGCGGCGATCACACCCTGCTTCATGCCGGGCGAGAGCGCGACGATGTGCTCAGCGGCGCGGTAGAGCCCGCGCTCCATGCGCCGCAGCCACCAGATGGCCAGTGGGTTGCGCAGCGTGCCGGTGTTGATGAGGGCCTGCGGCCAGACGTCGCGCACCTCGAACACGAAGGGCGCGTCGAAGCGGCGGCCGAGGTCGCGGCCCGCCAGGCCGATCATCAGTGGCGTGCTGGTGGCGTACACCACGTCTGGCCGGTCGAGCTGCGCGCCGACCTTCGTCGCCAGGCGTGCGAACTTCATGAACTCGAGCACGCGCCGGGCGCCGCCCATGCCCGTGCCGTAGTGGGAGTTGGCGTAGCCCGCGGCAATCGCGATGACCCGGATGCCGTCCACCTGGTGCTCGGCAAAGTTGCGGTCCGGCGGACAGTCGAGGCCGTCGACCGCGTGCAGCCCGCTCTTGATCATCGTCACGCGATGCCCGCGCGCGATGAGCCGGCGCGAGAACTCGTACGAGCGCGTACCCGTAAAGCCATGACGCGTGACGAAGTACTGGTGGAGATAGAGAATGTGCATACTGCGCTAAGCTGCTCGGTTTTTACACGCTCGCGCGGGCCGCGACACGCCTACCAGAAGATCCCCTCGTACCCCGCCGGTCCCGGCTCGACCCCCTTGATGCCCACCGTGTCCAGCACACGCTTTCCGGCCCGGCACCACGCAGCGACGCGCGATGCGTCAACGATCGGGTGGTTGACGACGATCAGGTCGCACGAGTCCAGTGCCGCGAGGTCGTCGGCGAGCAGCCGCTCCAGGTGCGCCAGCGCGGCAAGCACGGCCTCCCGGTTCGCCCCGATCAGTCGCGACGGATCGACGCCCGGATCATAGATGCGGAGCTCGAGGCCCTCGCCGATCAGGCGCTTGGCCACCGCCACGTACGGGCTCTCGCGCATGTCGTCGGTGTTCGGCTTGAAGGCCAGCCCAACCAGTCCGACGCACCGCGGCCGCGCGGCCAGCACGCGAGCTACGAACGCATCGACCAGGGCCCGGTTGCTCTCCAACACGCCGGCCAGCATCGGCGCCGACACCGCGCTGTGCGTCGCCAGTCGCAGCATCGCGCGCAGGTCCTTCGGGAGGCACGAGCCGCCGAACGCGAACCCCGGCCGCAGGTAGTACGGGTTGATGTTGAGCTTGGTGTCCGAGCAGAAGATGTCGGCGACCTCGCGCGCGTCGGCCCCGACCGCGCGGGCCAGCGCCCCGACCTCGTTGGCGAAGACCACCTTGACGGCGTGAAACAGGTTGTCGCTGTACTTGACCATCTCGGCCACTTCGAGGGACGTGCGGAAACGCGGCGCCGTGTAGCGTCCACCCACGTCGCCGGCCGCCCCGCCGTACGCCGCCAGCAGCCGGTCGGCTCCGCCGGGGCGCTGCTCACCAATGACGATTTTCGGCGGGTGGTCGAAATCGTGAACGGCGCAGCCCTCGCGCAGGAACTCGGGGTGGAAGGCGAGGTCGATGTCCCGTCCGACCACCAGGCCCGAAGCGCGCTCCAAAGTCGGGATCACCTGCCCGCGCGTCGTCCCGGGCAACACCGTGCTGCGCAGAACGATAAGGGGCCGTCGCGGCGACGCGGCCAGCGCGGCGCCGATCTGTGTCACGCACCGAGCGACGTAGTCCAGGTTGATGCCGCCGTCCGGCTGGGAAGGCGTGCCCACGCAGATCCAGACCATGTCCACGTCCGCGACGCCGACCGCCGGGTCCGTCGTCGCACGCAGCCGACCGGCCGCGTGCCCGGCGGCGAGCAGCTCGGCGACGCCGGGCTCCTGGATCGGGCTGCGCCCGGCGCGGAGGTCATCGACCTTGATCGCGTTCGTATCGACGCCGACGACACGGTGCCCATCGCGCAGCAGGCACGCCGCGCTGACGACGCCGACATATCCCATGCCGAAGATCGAGATGTTCATGGATTGCATGGACTGCCTCGGTGGACCGGACTGCTCCGCCGCGACTCAATCGTCCCCGCTCGGCGCGGGACCACGGGGGCTCATCGCCCGCGCTGCACGCCTCCCGATTGCCGCGGGCCTTACCCTCCCCCTGCCCCCTCGCGGGAAGGGAGGGCGCTCTCGTCGCGGCGCCGGCGAGGATCCGTTCCAGGTCTCGGGCAGGCGCCGGGAGCGTCAGCGTCGCCACATCCGAGCCACGGACGAACTCCCAGGCCTCGAGGCCCTGCGGTGACTCCGCGAGTCGCGCGACCGCCGGCGCCCCGGGCGCCAGCACCGAGATGATCCGCAGCGGCAGCGGCTCGACGAACGCTGCTTCCAAGGTCGGCGCCGGGAGCAACTCACCATAGTAAGGCGACCAGAACCCCTGCACGCGACCGGGCTCGTCTCGGCCGCGGACCACGTCGAAGCGCGTGTGCGTCGCGCGCGAGGCGACCGTGACGCCGAACTCACCCTTTGGCGTCGCCAGCGACACGGTGCCGCGCGCTGCGTCGTGCTTCAGCGGCACATCGATGAAGTGCCAGCGCAGCACCGCCTGATGCCGGCCGGCACCGACCAGGTCGTCGACGACAACGAACGCGTCCTCCCACAGGGTCGTCACGCTCCGACGGTGCAGCACGCGCCAAGGCCCGCGGTCGTAGTCGTGACTGACGGCCTCGAGCACCAGCCCCTCGCGCGTCTCATAGCGTTCACACCGCGCCCGCGACCACGGAAACCATAGAAATCGCGACACGAGCTCGAGCGGCGGCCCGCCGTCGAGCTCAACTGTGTTGTGCGACTCACTCGACTTGAAGTAGCGCTCCATGTCCGGCCGACCCGGTACGTAGTACTGGTACGTGCCGGCATCGACGCAGATGTTCTGCCCGCGCCACCACAGGTCGACGTGCAGCGTGTCGCACTGCCCCTGTCGCGTGCGGTACTCGTGCGCCCGGATGAAGGCCCACGACTCCCGCTGCCGCAGCGTGTAGTAGCCGCCCACCCTGAACGCCTGCGAGCAGGGCGACTCGCTCGACCTCGCTTTCGCGTCCAGCGCGTCCACCCCGAACAGCCACACCAGGTCCTCATCCCACGGTCCGGGCGGCAGACGGCGCTCGCGGTGAACCAGGTAATGCGTCGCCTGGATGATCGGCCGGAAGTCAGTGAAGTCGCACTCGCTCAACGGCAGTACGTGCGCGCCGTCGTTGTTGCCGTAGTTCGGGCAGCGTCCGGTCTCCGGGTCACTGAGCTGCCAGAGGAACTCGCCACAGCGCCCCAGCCGCTCGTATACGTCGCGCGGCAGCGGCTCGCCGCGCAGCTCGGCCAGGCGCAGCCCGAATAGCGACCCGGCCAGCATGACCCGCTGGTAGTTCATCGACTGCTGGATGTAACTCCCGTCGGCGTAGGTCTGGCGGCGGATTTCCCGCGTCAACACGCGCCGCCCGGTCGCGCGCCAGGCCTCGCTCTCGCGGAACTCGGGAAAAAGCGTGCCGACGAGCAGCAGCCCGGTCGCCTCCGACATCGCGTGGTTGTTCCGCTGCGAGATGGCGTAGGTGATGTGGTGCGCGACGCGGTAGCCCGTCGCCCACGCCAGGCGGGCGAACTGCTCCCAGCGCTGCGGCGTCGTTGCCGGGTC
>CAADGM010000145.1 GCA_900696535.1 uncultured Planctomycetota bacterium | reverse complement strand
CCGCCGGCGCGCGCCTGCAGGTACGCAAAGGGCAGCGCGAGCGCCATCATCACGATCACCGCGAGCGGATAGACGAGTTTCCTGGCGAGCGCGATCTCGTACTGCGCCGAGTTCTGCCGGTTCTCCTTCAGGTGCCGCACGTATCGATACAGGCTGAGCGCCGACATCCGGTCGGGCTGCACCAGCAGCACGCCGAGCAGCCCCGGCGTGAGGTCGCTCTTCCAGAGGCGCTCGGCCGGACGCGACTGCTCGGCGTGCAGCGCCGGAGCGTCGGCGCCGATCCGGACCTCGACGAAGCGCGTCGCGTCGACGTCGGTGAGCCGCCAGGCGTCGGGCGGCGCGTAGCGGCCCACGCGGGCGGGGACGATCTCCGACAGCCGCAGCTCGGCGTCGAACTCGAACACGCGCACCTCGCGCAGCGTGCCATCGGGCAGCAACTCGCCGATGTTGACGAAACGCAGCCGCTCGACCTCGCCGCCAGCGCCGCGCACCGAGTCCTTCAGCCACAGCCCGGAGCGGAACTGCCCGGCGACCGATGCGCCGATTGCGGAGAGTCGCAACTGCTGGGCCAGGCGCTCGGCCGCTGGCGACACCACTTCCCCGACCAGCGCGGTGAGCACCGCGACCACCAGCCCGATGCGCGCGACGCTGCCCAGTGCCTGACGCCGCCCGAGGCCTGCGGCGCGCATCGCGGTGAATTCGGAATTGGCGGCGAATTGCGCCAGCGCATAGATGGTGCCGATCAGCGCGACGATCGGCATCAGTTCGTAGACGTGCCCCGGCAACCCGAGCAGCACGAAGGCGAGCGCGTGCTGCAGCCGATAGCCGCCGCGGCCGACGTCGTCGAGCTCGTTGATGAAGTCGAAGAACGCGAACAGCGCGAGAAAACCGAAGAGCACGAACACCAGCGCCGCGACGATCTGGCGCCCGAGGTAGCCGCGCAGCGTTCTCATGTGCGCCAGACCAGGCGGCGCAACGGGCGGCGCGGCAGCGTCATCCGGCGCCAGAACAGCAGGCCCGCCAGCGCGAGAACCGCCGCATGCAGCGCCCACGCGCCGATGCCGAACGACAGCTTCTCCCCCGAGATCCAGGCCTGCACGAGCGAGGTGAGGTTGCTGTAGGTGACGTAGACCAGCAGCGCGACCAGCAGGTTGATCGAACGGCCCACGCGCGGGTTGATCGCCGAAAGCGGGATCGCCAGCAGCGCCATCAGCAGCGCCGACACCGGAAGGCTGATGCGCCACGACAGCTCGCCGAGGGGACGCGGCGTGGGGTCGCGCAGCAACTCGAGCGTCGTCCGGGCCTTCGCGCGCTGGTCGCCGAGCGTCGGGCTGCGCGGCTCGAGCCTGAGCCCGTAGCGCCCGAACTCCATCAGCCGGAAGTCGGGACGCCCCATCGCGCCGTCGTAGCGACGGCCGTCCTCGAGCACGAGAAAGCGCGTGCCGTCGCGCTCGTTCTCGATGCGCCCGCTGCGCGAGACCACCACCGTGAGCAGTTCGCCGCGCGTCTGCGTGACGAACACGTTGCGCACTTCGGTCTGGGCCGCGTCGAGTTCCTCGACGAAGAACACACGGTTGGCCGAGACCGACTCGCGGAACCGCCCGGCCGAGACCTGCGAGATGTCTTCGCGCTGCGCGAAGCGCTGCTGGTATTCGCTCGCCTGCCGCTGGGCCCACGGCGAGACGAAGAACGCGATCACGGCCACCACCAGCGCGATCGGGGCCGCGAAGCCGAGCACCGGCCGCACCCACGCCGCGAGGCTGCGTCCGCTCGCGAACCAGATCACCATCTCGGAGTCGCGATAGGCGCGCGTGAGCGACATCAGCACCGCGATGTAGATGGTGAGCACCAGCAGCACCGGAAGGATCCCGATCGCGTTGAAGGCGATCAGCGGCAGCACGCTTGCGGTGTCGACGCGCCCGCCGGCGGCACGCCCGAGCAGGCGGATCAGCGACGTCGTCAGCATGATGACGAAGAGCGTCGCGAAGACGGTGCCGGCGAGATTGACGAGGTCGCGCCGCAGCGCCTTCTTGAAGAGCATAGCCTCGTATAATCGACCGGTTCGAGACGAGAAAGAGCAAGCGATGCAATTTAGCACACGTACGACACCCCCCGGACGCGCGCGCGCCGACTGCGCGCTGGTGCCGGTCCTGGCGGGCAAGGAGCTCACTGCGGGCGGCAGGGAAATCGACGCGGTGCATGGCGGGCGCCTCGCGAAAGTGATCCGCAGCGGCGACCTGCCGGCGAAGGCCGGCTCCACGCTGCTGGTGCAGCTCGACGGCCACCTGCCGCGCGCGCTGCTGGTATCGATGGGCGAGGCCCGCGAAGCCGCTGCCAGGGCGTTCACCGACGCGGTGCGCGGCGCCCTGCAGGCCGCCGGGCAACTCGCGGCCGACGAAGCGCTCTCGCTGCTGCACGAGGCGCCGGTCACGGGCCGCGACACCGAATGGAAGCTGCGCGCGCAGGTGCTGACGGGCCGCGAGATCGCCTACCGCTTCGAGACGCTGAAGACGAAGCGCGAAACCCGGCCGGTGCGTCCGAAACGGGTCGTGCTGCCGGTCTCCGCGGGGGGCAGCTTTCGCGCCGCGGTCGCGCAGGCCACCGCGATCGCCAACGGCGTCGACATGGCGCGCGAACTCGGCAACCTGCCGGCCAACCACTGCACGCCCGCGTATCTCGCCGACACCGCGAGGAAGATGGCGCGCGAACTCGGCCTGAAGGCAGAGGTGCTCGATGTGCGCCAGATGCAGGCGCTGAAGATGGGCGCGCTGCTGTCGGTGGCGCGCGGCTCCGAGCAGCCGCCGAAGCTGATCGTCCTGCGCTACCAGGGCGCGGGCGCGAAGCAGCCCCCGATCGCGCTGGTCGGCAAGGGCATCACATTCGACACCGGCGGCATTTCGCTGAAACCCGCCGCCGAGATGGACGAGATGAAGTTCGACATGTGCGGCGCGGCGTCGGTGCTCGGCGCGATGCGCGCGGTCGCCGAGCTGAAACTGAAGCTCAACCTGGTCGTGGTCGTGCCCACCACCGAGAACATGCCAGGAGGTCGCGCGACGAAGCCGGGCGACATCGTCGCGAGCATGTCGGGGCAGACCGTCGAGATCCTGAACACCGATGCCGAGGGGCGCCTGATCCTGTGCGACGCGCTCACCTACGTGCAGCGGTTCAAGCCGTCGACCGTGATCGACGTGGCCACGCTCACCGGCGCCTGCGTGATCGCGCTGGGCCACCATCGCTCGGGCCTGTTCTCGCCCAGCGACGCGCTGGCCACCGAACTGCTGGAAGCCGGCAACGAGATCGGCGACGGTTGCTGGCGCATGCCGCTCGACGAGGAATACCAGGAGCAGCTGAAATCGCCGTTCGCCGACATGGCCAACATCGGCGGCCGGCCGGCGGGCTCGGTCACCGCCGCCTGCTTCCTGTCGCGCTTCGCCAAGGGCTACGACTGGGCGCACCTCGACATCGCCGGCACTGCCTGGAAGTCGGGCACGAACAAGGGTGCTACCGGCCGCCCGGTGCCGCTGCTCGCCAACTTCCTGCTGGCGCGTGCGCGAGGCTGACGCCTTGACCCGCGTCGACTTCCACTTCAACGCGGCCGACAAGCTGCGCTACGGATGCCGGCTGGTGCGCAAGGTCTATCGCGCGCGCCACAAGGTCCTGGTCTGGTGCGACGATGCGGTGCGCCTCGACGAATTCGACCGGCTGCTCTGGGCCTTCTCGCAGCACGACTTCATTCCCCACGTGGGCGCCGGCGACCCGCTGGCCGCCGAGACGCCGGTGCTGCTCGCGGCCGAGCCGGTCGAGCCCCCGTTTCACGACGTGCTGGTGAACCTGGGCGGCGGCATGCCGCCGATGTTCAGCCGCTTCGAGCGGCTGATCGAAGTGGTCGCCTCCGACGACACCGACCGCGCGGCCGCGCGCGAGCGCTGGCGCTTCTACCGCGACCGCGGCTATCCGCTCGGGCGCCACGATCTTGCCGAGACTCCGGGGGCGGCGTGAACACCGAAGACGATCTCGAGCGCCTGGCCGACACGCTCAGGAGCGCGGCAGCCGCTGCCGGCGAAGCCGGCGAAAACGCGATTCCGTTGCTCACCGAGGTGGTCGAGGTCCCGCGCTACGACAGCAGCGAGTTGCCGCGCACGCTCGTCGAGATCGATTGGGCGCAACTCGCGATGCGCGTGCGCGAGAACGTGCTCGAAGGCCTGCTCGGGCGCGCCGACGCGCTGCTCGATGCGCAGCTGCGCGAGAACCTGCAGGCGGTGATCGGGCGCGCCACCGAGTCGCTCGCGGCCGACCTCGGCAGCACGCTCGAGCAGCTGATCCGCGACCTGGTCGCGCGCGCGGTCGCCGAGGAGATCACCCGGGTGCACGACGAAGTGATCCGCGCGCGCGGCACCGACCCGGTCGCGCCACGGATATAATTTTGCGTTTGTGATCAGACACTTGCGAACATGACCGCTGCGACTCCCTCGGCCGGCCCGCCGAATGCGGCTGCGGGCGCCGCCGAAGCGCTCGCGAAGAGCTTCGAGCCCGCCGACATCGAAGCTCGCTGGTATCCGATCTGGGAGTCGCGCGGTTACTTCGCCGCCGGCAATGCGCCGGGCGCCGAAGCGTTCTCGATCCAGCTGCCGCCGCCGAACGTCACCGGTACGCTGCACATGGGCCATGCGTTCAACCAGACGGTGATGGACGCGCTCACGCGCTACCACCGGATGCGCGGCGCCAACACGCTGTGGCTGCCGGGCACCGATCACGCCGGCATCGCCACGCAGATTGTCGTCGAACGCCAGCTCGACGCGCAGGGCATCTCGCGCCACGACCTTGGCCGCGAGCAGTTCGTCGAGCGTGTCTGGGCCTGGAAGCAGCAGTCGGGCTCGACGATCACCCGCCAGATGCGGCGAATCGGCGCATCCACCGACTGGTCGCTCGAGTACTTCACGATGGATCCGAAGCTCTCGGAAGTCGTGAAGGAAGTGTTCGTGCGGCTGTACGAGCAGGGACTGATCTATCGCGGCAAGCGGCTGGTCAACTGGGATCCCGACCTGCTCACCGCGGTATCCGATCTCGAAGTGGTCAGCGAGGAAGAGGAAGGCCAGCTCTGGCAGATCCGCTATCCGCTCGCCGACGGCAGCGGCTCGATCACCGTGGCCACCACGCGCCCCGAGACGATGCTCGGCGACACGGCGGTGATGGTCCACCCGGACGACGAGCGCCACGCCCCGCTGGTGGGCAGGTCGGTGCTGCTGCCGCTGTCGGGCCAAGCCGACGATCCGGCCTTCGAGGGCTCGGGACTCGCACTCGCGGAGGTCGTGCGCCGCGGCAAGGCGCTGGGCTGGCGCGAGATCCCGATCGTCGCCGACGCCTGTGTCGAGCGCGAATTCGGCACCGGCGCGGTCAAGGTCACGCCAGCCCACGACTTCAACGACTACGCGGTCGGCCAGCGCCACGGCCTGCCGGTGATCGGCGTGCTCACGCTCGACGCGCGCATCAACGAGAATGCGCCGCCGAAGTATCGCGGCCACGGCCGCTACGACGCACGCCGCATGGTGGTGGCCGATCTCGAGGCGCTCGGCCTGCTCGATTCGGTCAAGGCGCACCGGATGATGGTGCCGCGGGGCGACCGCACCAACGCGGTCATCGAACCGATGCTCACCGACCAGTGGTTCGTCGCGACGGCCAGGCCCGCTCCTGCCGACTCGCTGCTGGCCGGCAAGAGCATCGCGCAGCGCTCGCTCGAGGTGGTCGCCGACGGCTCGATCCGTTTCGTGCCCGAGAACTGGGCCGCCACCTACAACCACTGGCTCACCAACATCCAGGACTGGTGCATCTCGCGCCAGCTGTGGTGGGGCCACCAGATCCCGGCCTGGTACAAGGCCGACGAAGACGGGCAGCCGATGCACGACGGCAGCGTGTTCGTTGCCCGCAGCGAGGCCGACGCGCGCGCGCAGGCCGACGCCGCCGGCTGGAGCGGCCCGCTGGTGCGCGACGCCGACGTGCTCGACACCTGGTTCTCCTCCGCGCTGGTGCCTTTCTCGAGCCTGGTCGATCCGCAGCAGCCGTTTCGCGACGACCGCCCGAACCTGCTGCCCCGACTCGCGCAGTTCCTGCCGTCGTCGGTGCTGGTCACCGGCTTCGACATCATCTTCTTCTGGGTGGCGCGAATGGTCATGATGACCCTCGCGTTCACCGGACAGGTGCCGTTCCGGCACGTCTACGTGCACGCGCTGGTGCGCGACGCCGAAGGCCAGAAGATGTCGAAGAGCAAGGGCAACACGCTCGACCCGATCGACCTGATCGACGGCATCGCGCTCGACGCGCTGGTGGCCAAGCGCACCTCGGGCCTGATGAACCCGAAGCAGGCCGCGTCGATCGAGAAGCGCACGCGCAAGGAGTATCCGCAGGGCATCCCGGCGTTCGGCGCCGACGCGCTGCGCTTCACTTTCGCGTCGCTGGCCGGGCCGGGGCGCAACATCAATTTCGACCTGAACCGCTGCGAGGGCTACCGCAACTTCTGCAACAAGCTGTGGAACGCCACGCGGTTCGTGCTGATGAACTGCGAAGGCCACGACTGCGGCTTTGCGCCAGGCACCGGACTCGACCCGAGCACCGCCGATCGCTGGATCGTCTCCCGGTTGCAGCGCACCGAGGCCGAAGTGGCCAGGCACTTCGAAGACTACCGCTTCGACCTCGCTGCGCGCGCGATCTACGAGTTCGTCTGGAACGAGTACTGCGACTGGTACCTCGAACTGGCGAAGGTGCAGTTGCAGCAGGCCGACGACGACGCAAGCGGCGCGGCGCGGGCCCGCGCCACGCGGCGCACGCTGCTGCGCGTACTCGAGGCGGTGCTCAGGCTGGCGCACCCGGTCGTTCCGTTCATCACCGAAGAACTGTGGCAGAAAGTCGCACCCCTGGCGATGCGCTACGGCGAACGCGGCGCGCAGCAGCTCTCGGGCGCGCAACTGGCCGAGGCACTCGCGCAGCGGCGCCATTCGATCATGACGCAGCCGTATCCGCAGGCACAGGCGCAGGCTGTCGACGAAGCGGCCGAGCGCTGGG
>CAADGM010000144.1 GCA_900696535.1 uncultured Planctomycetota bacterium | reverse complement strand
TTGGCCGCCCGCCCGCCAGCACCTGGAGCATGTGCACCTGGAGCTCGATCGAGTGCTCGCCGACATGGTCCAGCTCGAACGCGCGCAGCGACGCGCCGAGATCGGACTCCAGGCCGGCGATGAAATCCGCGTCCGTCTCGACCCGGCCCAGCGGCGTCTCGAAATCCGCCGTGGTCGCAACAGTCCCTTGTCCGCGACCGAAGTGGTTCGTGCCGAGAATCACGAAGCGGTCCGCCCAGGGCGTGCGCGCCAGGGTCGCGTATGCGTCGGCGTACGCGGGCCCGCCTCGCTCGTAGTCCAGGTGCGGTGCGACCAGCCCGCTCACGTCGGTCAATCCGTCGGCACTGCCGGACTCGAGCAGCGTTCGGAGCTGCCCCCGCAGCGCGCCGCCGTCCGGGTAGCGCGCCCGGTTGTCGCGCACACCCGCGGCGCGGTACGCCGCCAGGCGTTCGGCGTACGCCGCCTCGAACCGCGGCGTTTCGAGCATCAGGTTCGCATCGAGTGCCTCGACCAGCTCATGAATCGGCTCGGCCTCGATGCGGACGCCCAGTTCGCGAAGAAAGACATCCTGAATGCGCTCGACGCTGTGCCGCCCGTCGAGATGCGCGAGGATGAAGTAGCCCGCCGGCGAGAGCGCAAGCGTATGCGGCGAGAAGCCGCTGCGGTCGACGAGTGCGAACCGCGGCTCGTCCCCGGCATCTTGCAGGGGAACGATATCCACGTGTCGCAGGGCTGGCAGGAACTCAGCGTCGGGCATCGTGCAGCACCAAGTTCGGCTCGGTGGGATTCTACAGCCGCATGCCGCGCCGGACAGCCGCGAGTAGAGAGCCTGTTGCACGGCGAGCACACGCTGGCCCGTTGTCGGCGCGGCTGGAGCCCACGACGGCGTACGTGGAGCACCCGCTATCAGCGGGTGCTGATCAGCGGGTGCTGCCGAGATCGGGCGAAAGAGCGGCGTGGATCACGGCGTACAACTCGGCTCGACGCAACGAACACCCGCTGATAGCGGGTGCTCCACGTCGACATAGCGGGTGCTGCGCGCGGCGCGCCACAGTGCTCTGCGATAGTTCCTAGCGCGCTCCCGGGGCCGCGGTGGCCGCCTCGCCGACCCGTGCCGCGGGCGCGCCCGCTGGTGGCGGACTCGCGATGGCTGCCGGTACCTCGGCGACCTCCGGCTGGAGCGCTTCGAGCTCGGCCTCGCTGGGCACATGCGCGCCCAGCAGCGGCACGAGGAGCCCGGGCAGGGCCCAGAAGAGCTGAATGAGTCGCACGGCCAGCGCCAAGGCCACGGCCTGCGAGGCATCGTTGCTCAGCGGGGGCGCGGTGAAGAACTGCACGTACGCCGCCTCCATCACGCCGATGGCCTGCGGCGGCGAGATGGGGATCGCGGCGATGAGGAATCCGATCGAGCAATAAATAAAGAAGTCGGTGAGCTCCCCGCGCATGCCGATGGCCCAGGCCATGACCGCGGCGCTGACCATGCACAGCCCCTGGAGCACCATGGTCATCAGCATCGCCAGCAGGACCAGGAGCTTCCGATCGCGCATTGCGACCGTTGCCCGGCCAACGCGGATGATCTGCTCGCCGAGCGGCAGGCGCTCGGCGATCGCGCGCAGGTGCAGGAAGTCGCGCATCCGACGGCTGAACAGCACCAGCGCGCCGGCCGCCAGCACGCCGCAGATGATCAGGAGCGACGCGACCAGGTGCGAAAACTGCTCGGGCCGACGGGTGAAGGCAATCGCGCCGCCGGCCAGGAAGACCAGCCCGAGCAGCCCGATCGCGCGATCGAGGAAGACGGTGGTAACGACCTCGGTCTTCTTCTGGGCGTACTTGGCGATGTAGTAGGCCTTGAAGATGTCGCCCCCGGTCGTGCCGGGCAGGGCGAAGTTGAAGAAGTTCCCCGCGAAGGTCAGCTTCGTGCAGGTCCAGTAGCCCAGCCGCACACCCTGAATGGCGAGCATGACGATCAGTCGCCCGCTCTGGATGAGCGTCACCGGGATAAACAGCGCCAGCGCCCAGATGGCCTGCCCGACGTTGAGCCCCAGGACCACGCTGCGAATGCCGAGCTCGATCTCGGGGACGTGGCGGCCGCCGACCTCCACGTGGTGGACGCGGTCCAGCGCGACGGTCTCCCGGACGCCGTCACGGTCGATCACGTAGTGGTCGGCGCCGCGCTCGAACACGCGGTACCAGTGGTCGCCGGTCTCGGTCAGGCGGGCCCGGTCGTACCAGCGCACAACCGAAACAAGGTAGAGAATCGCCACGGCGCAGAGGCCGTAGCGAAGCAGCGGCAGCAACCAGGCGAAGCGACCTTTGAGCATCCGTGTTACGGGGCGGCCGGCGGCGCCACGCGGTAGACCTCGACGCCGGCCACGCCACCCTCGGGCGGCCAGGGCACGCGCTCCAGGCCGGCCGTCTCCAGGTCCGAAACCCAGTCGTGCGTCACCAGGTCGGGGAAGCCGTATGTCGACCGCAGCCGCTCAATCTCTGGCCACGAGAATACCACGTGGGTGACGTTTTGGGTACGCAGCCACTCCACGGCGGCCGCGGGCGAGCCGTCTCGGGCGGCCTCCAACCACGGGTCGCGGTTGAAGACGATTGTGTAATGCACGGGCCGGCGCAGATAGAAGACGCGGGCCTCGCCGACCATCCAGACGCACGCGCCGGCGGGCAGGACGCGCTCGTCGGCCAGCGGGTGCCCGGCGAGCATTACGTCCGTCCGCCCGGCGAGATCGCGCAAGGGCCAACCCCGCTGTGCCCACGTGGCGTCGTGCTCGCGCCAGATTGAATGCAGGTGGAGCCCGCTCGCGACGGACCCGACCAGGGCCAGGCCGACGAGCACGATCGGCCGCCAGCGCCCGCCGCGCGACACGAGATCTCGAACTGTGAGTCCGGACAGCAGCGCCAGCGGTGCAATGAGCGGAAGGAGGAAACGGCCAGGCATGTGGGTGGCCAGTGCCCAGACCGCGAGTCCCAGAAGCAGCCAGAGCCATAGGGCCGCCGTGGCCCGCGACCGCCGGGCCAGCCCGACCAGAGGGAGCAGAAGCAGCGGCGCGGCGGGCAGCGCCAGGCCGCCGGCGGCGAGTATCGGCCCGTACATCGGCGAGGCCACGAGCTCGCGATACACCGTGGCCAACCTCCCGGCCGGTGTGGCCTGCGATGCGGGCAGCAGGTGCCCCCGCTGCCACTGGGCATCTTGCTCCGGGCTCCACGCGGCACCACCGAACCATCGGTAGGCGAACGGATAGACCGGGTTCCCGGTGAAGGCAACGTTGCGAATCGCCCACGGCGAGAAGGCGATCGCCGCCCCCAGCATGTAGAGCGCCGCCGCCCGGCCCCGCCACGCCCAGTTGCCTCTCGCTGCGATCAGCCACGCGGCTCCCAACGCCGCTGCGACCAGCACGAGCGCCGTGTACTTGGTCCCCCCCGCCAGACCCGCGCACAGGCCCGCCGCGAGCGTCAACCTGGGCCACGCTGCCCGCGCGGCTCGAGCCTCGTCGGGCACGAGGTCCAGCAGCAAGCCGCCGGCGACAGCGGCGAAGAAGAGCGTGCCCAGCTCGACATAGGCCAGGCAGCCCAGGTACGCGAGCCACGGCGCCCCGCCCCCCACCAGCGCCACCACGACGCGTGGCCAGCCGGGCGGCGACCAGGCCACCAGGGCAAGCACCGCTGCCCCGCCCAGCAGCGCGTGCAGCCACTGCGACGCGATGGCCCCGTCGTAGACGTCGCCGAGCAAGTGCATCAGCAGCAGGTACAGGCTCTCGACCTGCTGAGGAAACGACGTGTACACGTTGTGCGGCAGGAAGCTGATTCGGCCGGCGTCGAAATACTCCTGCGGCCCGCGCAGGTGGTAGATCAGCGCGTCGTAGCCCTGTCCCTCTGCGCTCCACAGCACGCCGGGCGGCAGGCTGGCGCCCATGACGGCGATCGCCAGCGGCAGGCCGAGCGGCAGCGCAGCCAGCGCTCGCCACGCCAGACCGCGCGCGCTGGCTGGCTCCGCAGCGGCAGCTCCGGACGACGGCATCGTGCGCCAGTCGGCGTACGCCAGCGCGACGCCAACCGCGACGAGAAGCCACGCCGTAATGTTGTTCAGGACGCCGGCCACCCCGAGGAGCAGCACGACTGTAGCCAGCACGCCGAGTCCGAGCGCCAGAGCCAGGCAATGCCGTTGCAGCGGCTTCAACGTCTCGGTGCGCAGCCAGCGAACCGGCCAGGCGCCCCAGCCGCGCGCCGCAGCGATGACGAGCAGCGCCACCAGGCCGCACTGCGCCGCGACCAGCCAGCTCGCCGGCGACAACGCCGTAACCAGAACCGCCGCGAGGCTGAGCGGCGTGAGGAGTGGCACAGCGATGGCAGCGACGTTCTGGGACGCAGCCGGGCTGCCTGTCGGCCTTGGTGCGGCGCTCATGGCCGCACACAGTTTCGCGGTCTGCCCCGACGGTCAAGCGCCGCCGCCCAGAATCGCGCTCCGGCTGGCGACGATCGCCAACGCGCAACGGCACACTTTCGCGGACCGACGGCGCGGCACAACGCCCGTCACCGGAATCGTGCCGCGACGACTGCGAATCGGTCGCCGACGGAGCGCGCGACGCCACCTCTATCGGCCGCGGACGAGTTACCGGCCACGGTTGCCTGGGCGAGTCGCCCGGCCCCCGGTGCGCGGCGTAAACCTCTGATGCCGCGCGAACTGGTCGCGGCGGCCGAACGTTTTCGAAGCTCTCTCTTGTCAACGACTGGTGGAGGTCACTGGAGATGCTGCCCATGCGGACATCCAAGACGGCGTCACATAACGCGTTTGCCATTCTGTCGGGTCTCGTGCTCGGGCTCGCCCCCGCGCTCGCCTCGGCGGGCATGATCTACAAGGCCAACTCGTCCACGACCGTGATGCATGGGGGGAACCGGGAGCTGCTGACGCTCGGCTTCCTGGGTTCGCCGACGGTCGTCACCGGCGCGGACTTCGTGCGCTTCAACGACGGCAAGCTGCACTGGGCAGGGCCGCCGGCCCAGAACTTCGGCTGGAACGACCCGGTGCCCAGCGACCTGAGCGCGTCGGGGAACAAGTACCCGTTCAACCCGGATCGCGCCGACGCGGCCAGCGCCCTCTCGCTCGAAGGCAGCGGCGCCGGCACGCTTGCCGACGTGTTCGGGCCGTTCAACGGCTACAAGAACATGAGCTACCTGCTCGACGGCGAGGAGGTGGCGCAGACCTTCTACGTGGATCTCTTTTTCGGCGGCGGCTTCAAGCTGAGCGCTGACAACGACGCGACCACGGTCGAAGTTGCCGTCCTCGAACGCGGCGGCAACAGCGACATGAACGTGCAGGGCATCCTGGCGGGCGGAGGCCTGACCGCGCCGTTGTTCGTCGGCCGCGCGAGCATGGGACCGCAGCTCTGGACGCTCGACTCGCTCGAGATCAACGGTTCGCAGAAGGTCGTCGGCGCGGGCATCAGTCTCGATCCGACGTGGCAGAACCTGGTCGGCCTGCGAATCAGCAGCCTGAACGCCAGCTTTTCCGGCCCGGACCTCGTCGGCGTGGCTGCCATCCCCGAGCCCGCCTCGCTGCTGCTGCTGGCGTGCAGCGGCTTCGTGCTCCGACGCCGTTGACCACCAAGCCAACCCTTGTCTCTTCCCTTCGTGCTCTTCGTGAACTTCGTGGTTTCCCCTCCTCCGCGGCTGAAGAGTGAACCACGAAGGACACGAAGGGCACGAAGAAGACGAGCAGCATGGGATGGATCTCGCTGTTCGGATACGGTGGCCGGTCTGCTGACGGCCGCGGCGAGCGGCGGCTCCATGCCACAGCCTGCCCGCAGCCGGTTATGCTCTGACGCATGACCCGCGACGAGATCTGCTCGAAGTTCATCGAGTCCGTCCCCTATGCGCTCTACCCGATGCAGGAGGAAGCCCTCCTGGCCTGGTTCGAGTGCGAAGGCGGGCTGCTCGTCTGCGCCCCGACCGGCACCGGCAAGACCCTCATCGCGGAGGCCGCCGTCTTCGAGGCCCTGCACACCCGGCGCCGCCTGTACTACACGACGCCGCTGATCGCCCTGACCGAGCAGAAGTATCGCGAGTTTCAGGAGCGCGTCGAGCAGTGGGGCTTTCCGCGCAGCGAGGTGGGCTTCATCACCGGCAACCGGCGCGAGAACCCCGACGCGCTCATCCGCATCGTGGTCGCCGAGATCCTTCTCAATCACCTGCTGGCGCGCGACGCGTCGCTGCTGGACGCCGAGCACCTCGGCGCCGTCGTGATGGACGAGTTCCACAACTTCAACGACCCCGAGCGCGGCGTCGTGTGGGAGCTGTCGCTGACGCTCCTGCCGCCGACCGCCCGGGTCATGCTGCTCTCGGCCACGGTCGGCAACCCCTACGACTTCGCCGACTGGCTGAAGGAAAAGCACCAGCGGCGAGTGAGCGTGGTAACCTCCGCCGAGCGCAAGGTGCCGTTGGAGCACAGCTGGGTCGAGGACAAGCTGCTGACCGAGCACCTCACGGACATGGTCGCCGGGGAGGGCGACGCCTGCCGGGCCCCGGCTCTGGTCTTTGCCTTCAACCGCGACGAGTGCTGGGAACTGGCCGAGAAGCTCAAAGGCCTGCCGCTGGTAAGCGAGCGGCAGAAGAAGGAGATCGAGGCGTTCCTGGCCGACCGCAAGGCCGACCTGGCCGACGGCGTCGGTCCAAAGCTCGCCCAGATGCTGCTCCGCGGCGTCGGTGTCCACCACGCCGGCGTGCTGCCCCGCCACAAGCTGATCGTCGAAGAGCTGTTCGGCCGCAAGCTCGTGCCGTTCGTCTGCTGCACCGAGACGCTCGCGGCCGGCATCAACCTGCCGGCCCGCTCGGTCGTCCTGACCACGCTGCTCAAGGGCAAGAGCGGCGAGAAGAAGCTGATTTTCTCGTCGGATGCGCACCAGATGATGGGCCGCGCCGGCCGTCCGCAGTTCGACACGCAGGGCTACGTTTACGCCCTGGCCCACGAGGATGACGTCAAGATCAACAAGTGGCGCAAGCGCTACGAACAAATCGACCCCAACAGCAAAGACCCGGGCGTCATGCGGGCCCGCAAGGAGATGGAGCGCAAGCGGCCCACCCGCCGCAAGACCGAGCAGTACTGGAGCGAGGGGCAGTTCCGCGAGTTGATCAAGGCCGGGCCGGGCAAGCTCTACAGCCGTGGGATGATCCCGTACTCGGTGCTCATCTTCCTGCTCACGCGCACGGGCGCGGTGCATGAGGCGCGCGAGTTCGTCAGCCGGCGGTTCAATGGCGCCGCCCAGATCGAGAAGTTCCAGCAACAGCTCGACTTCATGCTCGACAATCTCCAGGCGCTGGGCTACCTGAAGCGGGCCGAGGACGGAGACCACGTCACACTCGACGAGAGCATCTACCGGCTGCTGAACTACCGCAGCATGGACCCGCTCTTCGCCGAGTTCCTCGCGGCGACGCTGCCGCCCGGCAGCTTCGACGAGAAGCTGATGGCGCTCGAGGCGGCCCTCGAAGTCCCGCCCAACATCCTGCGAAGCTGCCGCCTGCCGCGCATCCCGGAGGACAAACCCAAGGGGCCGCTACAGGAGCACGTGCTCGAACCGCAGATGATCGCCATGGGGGTCAAGCTCGCCGCCCCGCCGCTGACCGACGAGGAACTCGCCGAGCGGCGCGACGCGATTCGCCGCTTCGGGCGCGACGACTGGGCCGAGGAGGACGAGGAGCGCCCGCCCACGTTTCCGGAGATGCTCAAGCTCGCCTTCGAGGCCAGGCTAGCCGCGCCGGAGCCCGCCAGCATGCAGCCCAAGTGGCTCGCGGGCGACGCCTTCGCCCGCGAGTGCGACTTCTTCAAGTGCGTCCGTGCCCTCGACCTGGTCAAACAGGAGGGCATCGTCCTGCGGCACCTGCTGCGGCTGGCGATCCTGGCCGGCGAGTTCGAGGCACGCACCAACGACCCCGACTACCGCCGCATTACCGAGCTGGCCACCGCCACGTGCCAGCGCGTCGACCCAAGCTACACGGACCGCTTCCTGTCCGAGGCGCAGAACATGCGGGCGCTGCTCAAGACAAGCTGAGTCGGCCGCCGGCGCGCGGCTGCCCCGCGCGATCGGGTACGATGTCTCCATGCCCCCGCGGCCGAAGGAACTCAACCTGCCAACGGTCCCGCAGGCGCGAGACGGCGGCTGCGGCAAACCGCGCCCGTCGCGTGTCGGCAAGTGGCGCGCGCTCGTCCTGATCGGCGTCCACGTCTTCTTCGTCGGGCACTTCATCCACTGGCAGCTCGCCGGCAAGACCCTCTCGCCGCTCGAGCCCAGCGAGGCCATGCAGACGCTCGAGCAGGGGCTGATCAACTGCGGCTTCGTCGTGCTGCTCGTCGGGGTGCTCAGCACGCTCGTGCTGGGCCGCTGGTTCTGCGGCTGGGGTTGCCACATCATCGCGCTACAGGACCTGTGCACGTGGATCTGCAGGAAGCTCCGCTTCCGCCCGAAGCCGTTCCGCTCGCGACTGCTCATCTTCGTCCCCCTGCTGGCCGGGTTGTACATGTTCGTCTGGCCGAGCGTGGCCCGCGCGTGGGCAGGTCATCCCCCGCCGGCCCTGCTCTACCACTTCACGACCTACGACTTCTGGGCCACCTTCCCCGGGCCGATCATGTCGGCCGTCAGCCTGGCGGTCTGCGGCCTGCTCATCGTCCTCCTGCTCGGCAACAAGGGCTACTGCACGTACGCGTGCCCCTATGGCGGGCTCTTCGGTGTCGCGGACCGGTTCGCCGTCGGCCGCATCCGCGTCACGGACGACTGCGACCAGTGCGGGCACTGCACGGCCACGTGCACCTCGAACGTTCGCGTCCACGAGGAGGTCCGGCTGCACGGGATGGTTGTGAGCCCCGGCTGCATGAAGTGCACTGACTGCATCAGCGTCTGCCCCAAGGACGCGCTCTACTTCGGGTTCGGCCGCCCCAGCGCGGCCCGGGGCAGCGCCCGCGCGCCGCGGCCGCGCCGCGAGTTCGACTACGCGTGGCCAGAGGAAGTTGCCCTGGCCGCCGTCTTCCTGGTCGCGCTGTACGCCTATCGCGGCTTGTACGACGCGGTCCCCTTTCTGCTCGCGCTGGGCATGGCCTCGATCACCGCGTACCTGCTCGTGCAGGCCGCGCGCCTGCTGTACGCCGACAGCGTCCGTGTGCACGTCGCACAACTCAAGCTCAAGGGTCGTCTGACGAGCACAGGCTGGGCGTATGTGGGACTTGCCTTGGTGCTCGCGGTCTTCGTGGGACACTCGGCCGTGCTCCAATTTCACGTCCGCGAGGGGGAGCGGATGCTCGACCGGGCCACGGCACTCCAGGCCGAGTTCCGTCCCGACGCGCCCGAGGTCGTCGAGGCGTCCCGCGCGGCGTTGGATCACTTCCGCTGGATCCACCGCTTCGGCCTCCTGCCGCAGATCAGCACCGAGGTGCGTCTTGGTTCGCTCTACCTGTTCCTTGGCGAGTCCGAACTCGCGGAACCGCACCTCCGCCGCGCCTTGCAGATCGACCGCGGCTACGGTGCGGCACGCTACAAGTGGGCGGAGCTGCTCGCGCGGCGAGGCGATACGGAGCGCGGGATCGCCGAGCTGCGGGCCGCGGTCGAGGCCGATCCGGGCCTGACGGACGCGCGCAACGACCTGGTGGCGGTGCTCGTGCAGCGCGGCGAGCGGGGCGAGGCGCTTCGCGTCGCGCAGCGGATCGTCCAGCGCCGACCGGCGGATGTGGAGGCCCGGCTGGGGCTGGCCCGGCTGCTGGCCGACTCGGGCAAGCGCGAGGCGGCAGAGGTTGAGATGCGCGAAGTCGTCCGCCAGCGGCCCCGATCGGCGGCGGCGCGACTCCAGTTGGGGCTCCTCCTGGCCGACCTCGGGCGCGGGCACGAGGCGGTGGAAGAAGTCACGCGAGCTGCCGAGCTGGACGCCACCAACCCGCGCATCTGGTTCGTCCTGGGCGTCCTGGCGGCAAGTGCTGGCGAGTCCGAGACGGCGCGCTCCGCGCTGGAACGAGCGCGGCAGGCAGCCCCTTTCGACGGCGAGGTGCTGCGCGCCTGGGCAACGGAGGCAGTCAGGTCCGGGCGCTATCCGGCAGTGAAGCAGGAACTTACGCCCGTAGCGGGGCAAGACGTTGCGGCCGCCTACGCGCTGGCACACCTGCTCGCCGCCGCGGGCGACGCCGAGGGAGCCCGCTCGGCCTTCGAGCGCGTGCGGGGCGCTCGCCCCGACCTGCTGCCGCCATAATAGTCCTATAATATCAAGCAAAAATTTTGTCCTGTACAAAAGTTTTGTATCGACCGGCGGGCAACCGAAATGGTAATCTGTACCAGAAGAGTCCTAAAACCAGGACTCAAAGCTAAGAATCGGTGCTTGTTTGATTTCACGTCGGGGGAGGCTGGAGAGGCGTTGGCCCCGCCGGGCCAAGGAGCGCTTGGATGAAGCGGCTTGCTCTGTACGGGATGTTTCTGTCGTGTTTCCTGCCATATCTCAGCCAACCTGCTCGCGCTGACGGCCCCGAGGCGACCGGTCCCGATGTGATCGTCGGCGGCCTGTACGACCTGCGCCGCTGGGGCGCCAACCCCAGCGGAACCATCCAGGCGTACTCCCTCGGCACAATGTCCTGCAACATCGGCGATACTCCGCTGCTCTGGCAGGGCAGTACCAACCTCAAGCCCGTCATTGGCATGAACATGTTCCGCCTCAAGGACGGACGCTTCGAGCAGATCGGCCAGAGCTGGCTGAAGTGGGCCTTCACGGCGCTCGCGCAAAACTGGTGCGGGACCTGCATCAACCCCGGCACGGGGAGCCTCCTGGGCGTGAACTGCTCCGACCCCTACAGCGCTTCACTGAACGGCACACAGAGCCGCCTCGGCCCGAAGTCCGTGGTGAACGCGTTCACCGCGGTCTTCCCGGCCTCGCACGCAGTACCCGGCTCGGGCACGGTCGACGGCCGTCTCCAGGTCCTGACGACGGACATGGATCCCAACCAGAACGTGGGCGCGCTCTACTTCATCGAGGGCCAGTACGTCACCCAGGACGACATGAACACGGGCAACGGCTACAACAACGCCGCCTGGCGCCAGGTCTGGGTCAACAGCACGCTGGGCTTGTCCTTCTCGTCCCCCGCCGGGCTGGTCGACTACACGCACCGCGAGGAGCCGGCCATCCTGGCCTGGCAAGTCATGGACCCGGCGGTGCCGATCACCCCCATCCAGATCCCCGATGAGGGGCGGCTTTATCTCGCATGGCGGGCCTACCGTGTCGGTGCATCAACCTGGGACTACGAGTTCGCCCTGTACAACTACAACAGCCACCGCAGTGTCGGCGCCTTCCGCATCCCCCTTGTCACCGATCCCGGCAATATCCTGAGCGTCGGCTTCCACGACGTGTTCTACCACTCGGGTGAGCCGTACGACGGCGCCGACTGGCCGGGCGCTTACGACGGCGCCGAGCTCGCCTGGGCGACCACGCCCTTCGCGACCAACCAGAACGCCAACGCCCTGCGCTGGGGCACGCTCTACAACTTCCGCTTCCGCGCCAAGGACGTGCCGCCGGAGCAACTTGTCTCCGTCACGCTGGATCTCTTCCGTCCCGGCACCCCTGCGTCGATCTCGGTTCCGCTGCCGGCGCAGAACAGCGGCGACGCGTGCAGCCGGGCCCTGCCCATCACCGGTGGGTCGCACCACTTCGAGACCTACACGGCCTCGACCGACGGTCCCGCGGAGGCCGGGTGCGAGGCGTTCGACGGCGCGAACGACAACGACATCTGGTACCGGTACACGCCGCTGTGCACCGGCCTGGCCACGATCAGCACGTGCGACAGCAGCTTCGACACCACGCTGGCGGTCTACGCCGGCGGCTGCCCGGAAGCACCCGGGACGGCGATCGCCTGCAACAATGACGCCTGCGGGCAACAGGCCCAGCTCACCGTCCCGGTCCAGGCGGGCGTTCCGTTGCTCATCCGCGTGGGCGGCCTGGCCGGCGCGGTCGGCATCGGGCGGCTGAGCATCAACTGCTCTGAGACCGGGGCCGTCAACTACGACGAGTGCGCGGGCGCCATCGACGTCTACACCGGCTTCACCATCTTCGACAACATCGGCGCCACCACCAGCACGCCCAACGAATCGCTGTGCTCATCGTTCGCCTCCGGCAGCCATGCCGACGTCTGGTTCCGCTACCAGGCCATCTGCACCGGCAATCTCAAGGTCCGCACCTGCGGCAGCAACTCGAGCGGCTTCGACACGAAGATCCTGGTCTACGCGGGCGGCTGCCCCTCGGCGCCGGGCCAGTTTGTGGCTTGCAGCAACAACGGACGGTGCAGCCCGCAGGACGACGTCGAGTTCGCCGCGACGCGCGACACGGTGTACTACATCCGCATCGGCGGCGTAAACGGCTCGACCGGCTACGGCCTGCTAACCATCGAGTGCCGCGGCGGTCCGGGCGGCGGCTGCCCGAACGACGACGCCTCCCGCGCGACGAACATCCAATCGCTGCCGTACACGTACAGCGGTACGACGCTGTACTGCCAGAATGACTACGACGAAGTGTGCCCGTACGCCAACTCGAACTCGCCCGATGCGGTGTTCGAATACACGCCCACGTCCGACCAGTCCATCGACATCAGCCTGTGCAGCTCGGGCTTCGACACCAAGCTGTACGTCTACGCCGGGGGCGTCACCGCGGGCTCCCCGCATGCCTGCAATGACGACGGCTGCGGCGGTAGCGCGCCGGAGTCGTTCCGCTCGCGGCTGACGGGCGTGCCCGTGCAGGCCGGCGTCAGGTACTACATCGTCGTGGACGGCTGGAACGGCGCCGCCGGTGCGTACACGATCGACGTCACCGAGACGCCCTCGCTCACTGTGGGCGACATGGACTGCGACGGAGACGTCGACTTCGATGACATCGACCCGTTCGTCCTGGCGCTGTCCGGCCAGGCCGCTTACCAGGCGCAGTACCCGGATTGCTCCTGGTACAACGCTGACGCCAACGGCGACGGCAACGTCGACTTCGACGATATCGACCCGTTCGTCTCACTGATCGGGAGGTGAGCGGACTTCCCGGTCTCCCGTTTGGGCCCCCACGCGGGGTAGTTTCGGCACGGCCGTCCCGGGCGCTTGCAAGCCCCGGGGCGGCCGTGCGACACTCTCGGCAGCCACGTCCGGCCGAGCGCACGCTCGTCGGCCCGCGCATCGGCAAGTGCTGCCAGGAAAGGACTGCCCATGCGATACACACATGCTCGGTTGCGATGGATGAGCGCGGTCGTTGCGTCCCTGGCCACCCTGGCGACAGGCTGCCAGTCCAGCGCGCCGGGCGACCGCGAGATGGCGGAGCTGGGCTACTCGCGCGCGGGCCCGACCGACCTCGCCCAACTCACCGACTGGATGACGGGCACGTTCAGTTCCGCCGGCCAGGCCCAGGCTGACCCGAACAACTACCGCGACATCCGGCTTCGCATGGTGCGAATCTGGCCGGATCGCGCAGGCGGCCCGTGGCTGTACGTTGAGCAGGCCGCCGCCGCCGCGCCCGACCGCCCGTACCGCCAGCGCGTCTATCGCCTGGCGCTGCGCGATGACGGCGCGCTCGAGAGCCAGGTCTACGAGCTGCCCGGCGATCCCCTGCGCTTCGCGGGCTGGCACGTCGCCCCGACGCTCTTTGACGCGCTGTCGCCGACAGACCTGGCGAAGAAGGAGGGCTGCACGGTCGTCCTGCGCCGCCGCGGCGACGGCGTCTTCGTCGGCGGAACGCAGGGCCGGGCCTGTCCCAGCAGCCTGCACGGCGCCGCGTACACCACGTCCGAGGTGACCATCTCCCCCGACCGGATCGTCTCCTGGGACCGTGGCTTCGACACCGACGGCCGCCAGGTGTGGGGCGCTACCGCCGGAGGCTATGTGTTCGTCAAGGTGCGTTCGTAGCCGCGGCCTTGTCCGGCTCGTCCGCACGGCCTGGGTCCGCGGCCGCCGCGCGCCAGTCGCGCAGCGCATTCTGGCCGCGGCGGGCATAGTCGAGCGACAGCGCCAGGATGCGCATGGCTTCCTGGTCGGCATGGAACCCGGCCGAATTCTCCGCCTCCACGAAGTCGACCAGGAACGAAGCCTTGCGCTGGAAGTCGCGCGCAGCCGCGAGCTGTTCGTCGCTCGCGCCGGCCTCGCGGGCGGCCTTGAGGTCGTCGATCAGGTTCATCAGCGCATCGAGCGCCAGGTCGCGGGCGAAAATCGTCCGCTCCTGGATCGTTTCGGCGCGGGCCAGCAACTCCTTCTCGGATGTTCGGTGGCACGTCTGGCAGGCGTGGGCGATGTTCAGAAGCGGGCTGCGCACGTGGTGGTCGCTGATCTTCATCGCCCCGACGCGCATGTAGGGCATGTGGCAATCCGCGCACGCCACGCCACTGCGGGCGTGGATGCCCTGGCTCCACAGCTCGAACTCGGGGTGCTGGGCCTTGAGCATCGGCGCGCCGGTGTCCTTGTGCACCCAGTCCTTGAAGCCGATCTCGTCGTAGTACGCCAGGATCTCATCGGCGCGGCGGCCCTTGTGCCACGGGTACGTCAGGCGCTTGCCCTCGCCCTTGAAGTAGTACTCGACGTGACACTGCCCGCAGACGTAGCTGCGCATCTCCTGCCGCGTCGCGTCGCGATTCACGTCGTAGTCCGCGATTCCCTCGGCAGCCTTGACCAGGCGGATGCCCTCGATGAACGCCGGCCGCGTGATCCGCAGGGCCATGGTGGCGGAGTCATGACAGTCGAGGCAGACGACCGGGTGGTCGACCAAGGCGCGGGCTTCGTCGTAGGGCATCGCGTTGAGCCGGTCGAACCCCTTGAAGATGTCGCCGTCGCCAAGCTTCTTGTACGCCGTGTACACCGATGAGTGGCAGTTCAAACACGTGCCCGGCTGCTGCACGACGTGGACGCGCTTCGTGAACGTCTGGTCCTCGAGCATGTAGGCGTGCCCGCGCTCCTCTCGGAAGTCCACGCTGAACGCGTAGCCCGCCCACATCCGCGCCAGCCGCGGATCCTCCTGAATCTTCGACTGCGTGACGACCTGGCGCGGGTCCTGTTCGTCGGGCTGCCGCGGCAGGGCCTCGCTGCCGCCGAAGCGGGTCCGCTCCATGTCCACCGTCCGCCGGTAGGCGTCGTACTGGAGCGGAAAGTTCTTGCCCCAGGTGGCCGGATCGACCGTGTCGTCGGTCAGCTCGACCACGCGGAAGAACGGGTTCCGGGCTTCCTGCTTGTGCTCGAAGATGTTGACGAGCAGGGCGGCGATGCCAAACGCCCCGACGCCGAAGACGACAGCCAGGACCAGCATGAGCCCGAGCCCGGGCGAGCGACGGGGGGCGGCAGGCGACGGTGCGCTCATATCGAGTCTCCACCAGCAAGTACGGCAATCGAGGAGTGAGAAGTGAGAAGCAGGAAGGACGCGGGCCTGCGGCCGCCACGGCGAGTCTGGCTGGCTCGAATTCTCACTTCTTCCTTCTTCATTCTCACCTTCTTCAGTGCTTGTGTCCCACGTCCCGGTGGCACCGGATGCACGAGATCGGCTCGGCGCCGGGCCGGGCGTCGATCGCGTGCACGATGTCCGCGTGGCAGTAGCGGCAGGCGGACTCGGTCACGCGCCGGTTCATCTCCGTGATCTGGATCGGCTCGTGGAACCGCCCGGTCGTGAACGCCAGCGAGTGGTTCCAGCCGTTGAGGCCCTTGACCGTGTACTTGCCCAGCAGGTCGTGCGGGGTGTGGCAGTCGTTGCAGGTGGCCACGGCGTGATGACTGCCCCGCGACCACCCGTCGTAGTGCGCCTGCATCACGTGGCAGTTGGCACACGCGGCCGGGTCGTTGGTCAGGTACGAGGCCCCCTCTGCGTAGACGAAGGTGTACGTGCCGACGCCGGCTAGCGCGCCGAGCGAGGCGGCAGACACGCAGGCCGCCAGCCGTACGGCCCGTCGCATCGTCGAGTGGCGAATCATGCCGTGACTTGTAGAAGAACCAGCCGCGGGATGCAACTGGAGCAGGCTCCGCCAGCGCGTCGCATCGGACCTCCGAGTCCGAAGAGCAACTTCGCGCCGCGGCGCGTCGAACTCGGAGGTCCGTCGCCACGACGACCGGCAGAGTGCTACCGCCGGGTCACGCGGGCCTCCATCGTGCCCGGTGTGCACGCCGGGCGCGAGGGGTGCGGTTACGGTGCGTCGGACCCCGGCTGGGTGGCAGCGGACTCCCCGGGCGAGGCGAGCGCGTTCGACGCCTTTTCGTACAGGAACTTCCCCACGAGATCGACCAGGAGCACAACCTCCGGGCCGCGATTGGCCTCGCCAAGACAGCGAAGGGTCTCGAGCAAGCGCCGCGCCGCCGCGCGATCCTCGGCGGCAGCCAGACGAGCGGCTTCCTGGAGGCACGCACGCCCGATTTGCAGCAGGCCGGTCGTACGGGCGGTGATCGAGTCATGCAGCGGGCGGCGGGCCGCGTCGGGAATCGCGGCAAACTCCGGCTCGGACATAGAGTAGAGACGACGCGCCTCCACCGGCGACTCGCAGTCGACAGCCGCGAGCAGGCGCTCCGCGACGTCCTCCTGCTGCCCCGCGACCCACTCGTCAACCAGTACGTCGAGCGGCCGCGGCTGCGTCGCTGCGGGCGCACCAGTCGCTGCCGCGTGCGAGCTCGGACCGCTCGCCCGGCCGCCGTCGGCGGCGTCGCGCTCGGCACTCCGCTCACACGCGATGAGGCACGCGAGGCACGCTACCGCCGCGGCCAGCGTTGCGAATCGGCTCGGGGCCATCCTTCACTCCGGCTTTGGGCGATCGGATGAGCGCGTTCGCCGCGCGCCCACAACCGTTCCCCCGCGGGCGCCTCTCAGCCTGGCTCGTGTGCGCTGCGCACGAATTGCCCGCGGACGTCGTCCCAGACTCTGGCGGCACACGAGAATGGAATGTGAAACACCTCGCTGTCAATGGGGGCGCCCAGGGCAACGAGCGTGAGCGTCATCTCAATCTCGGCGCCGACCGATCCGTCGGCATCGAATCCGGTAAGCCGCACGCGCCGCGGAAGCAGAAGGTCCCCGACAGGTGCATGCTCCGAGCACTCCAGGCTGGTCAGCCGATCGTCCCCACACGCGCGATCGATGCGGATTACGCGCGGCTCGGCTCCAGCCGCGACATATACATGATGTTCGTAGGCCCTGCCCTCGTAGACGGAGCCGGGGAGCGTGAGGCGCACAAGCGCCTCGCCGCCTTCGTTCACCGCACACGCATCGATGATCGCCGGAAACGGCGCGGCGCGCAGATCGACCCAGCGAGGGACAGTGGCTTGATTCGCGTCGGAGAGCGGGACGAGGAACTGGAGCAGTTCGAACAGCGGATTGGGAAGAGTCGGCAGCAGCGTATTGTGATCGGTATCGCCGATCGAGAGCACGCCGTTGGCCAGGAGCAGCGAGAACCTGGCGCCGTCATACGCGACACTCATCTGCATTCCGGGCAACACGGCCGGATCCACCAGGGAGTCGATCCGGTAGCGATCGCCCGCGCCCCAGTACTCATACGCTCCCCAGGCAGCGGACCCGCTGGTCGCCTCGCCGCACGGCTCGGCGCCGAGGAATCCCACCGTCGCGCTTGCTCGAATATGGATGGCCTCCGCGCTCAGGATCTCCCGGACCAGCTCCCGCAGATACTGCGCAGCGCCGCAGTCGGCCCGAGGCGAGTGAAATACTTTTGCCTCAGCGATTGACTCGGCGCTGCGAGTGCCGGGCGCGAGCGCCGCGCCTCCCATGAGCGCTACGCAGACGACGGCGACTGCCCCAAGCACGCTGAGCGATACCCCGATTCGCACCGGCCAAGAAGATGAATTGAGAAGTGCCATAGACTATCTCCACGTCCCCGGGCGCCGTCGTTCCCGAACTGAGCCGTTCTCTACCTCGGGTTGTCGCACGGCCCCGAAACCAGGGGAGGACCGCAGGGACACCAGAAGATTACGTAACAGCGTTGCCCGCCGCAGTGGCCGCCGCTGGTTACATAGTCCCTGCCCGCGGCTCCGATGGGCGGGAGGGATGTCGGGGCCGGCACGCAGGTTAGCGGCGGAGAGCAGGGCCGAGGCACGTAGCACGCCTCTTGGGCCGGCGCTTGAACCCCCCAAGTGAAGAGGATGAGCGAGCAAAGAACCTTTGCGATGTGGGGCGTGCGCGTCATAACCAACCTCCCGCGCGACCCGCGCGACCCGCGCGACAAGACCCCAGAAACCGCCAACCCAGGGGAAGTATGCACCGCGATTCCCATCTTGTCAAGTTCTCTCAGCCGGGGAAAGCCCTGAACCCAGCCTTCCCGCCCCTGCTCCCGCGCGAGTGTGGTTCTGAACCTCCCCCAGTCGAGTCCAATCTTGCCCGAGACCCGCGAAAGGGCAGGCCAGATGGCGGCATTGCTTCACCAGAGCAGGTGCCACAGGTAGTCCAGTCGCCCGGACAGCACCAGCCGCCGGCCGGAGTGTCGCATCACGCGCCGAATCTGCTCGCGATATGAAGGAAGGAAGCAGTGCTCTGGGCAGTGCTTGCAGGCGGGCTTCGGGTCCAGCGGACACGCGCGGCGCTTGGCGCACGCGTGTCCCAGGAGCCGGGTGCAGTCCGCGCACAGGGCGATCGGCGTCCGCTCGCTGCCCGTTAGTCGCCAGATCGGCCGCGGCACCGGAGCGCGCGGGCCGTCGGCGTGGTGATCGTCGCAGTAGATGCGAATGAACGTCACCAGCACGCGAAGATCGTGCCGCAGCTTGCGCTGCCGGCGGCCAGTCAACACGGCCAGTCTGATGCTCATCGCGGGCACGCACTGGTCGATGACCGAGAGACCCGGGGCGGCCGCCGCGTCCTCCGGCGGCCGCCGGCTCGCGACTGGCGGTTACCGCGCGGAGAGCGCTTCGCCGAGCTCAAGCTTCGCGTCCTGCCCGGTCAGCTTCAGGTCGTACTTCTCCTGGAGGATCTTGAACACATTCGGCGAGACAAAGGCGGGCGGATTCGGACCGACCCGAATGCCCTCGACACCCAGGTGCAGCAGCGTGAGCAGCACGGCGACGGCCTTCTGCTCGAACCAGCTCAGCACGATCGTCAGCGGCAGGTCGTTGACGCCGCAGTTGAACGCCTTGGCCAGCCCCGCGGCGACCTGGATGGCGCCGTAGGCGTCGTTGCACTGGCCCATGTCAAGCAGGCGCGGAACCTCGCCCACGCCGTCGAGATGGATCGTGCCGAAATCCTCGTTGCGGATGCGGAACTTGCCGCAGCCGAGCGTGAGCACGAGCGAGTCCTTCGGCGTGTGCGCGGCATACTCGGCGAAGTAGTTGCGGCCGGGCTCGGCGCCGTCGCACCCGCCGATCAGGAAGAAGTGATTGACCTTGCCGGCCTTCACCGCCGCTACGATCTTGTCGGCCAGGCCGAGCAGCACTGTGTGGTGGAAGCCGATCGTGGAGTGCTTGACATGGTGGTCGCGCAGCGGCGGGCAGCGCCGGGCGCACGCGATCACCTCCGAGAAGTCATTGGTCTTCAGCCGCGTGGCCCCGGGGACGGCCGTCGCCCGCGTCGTGAAGAGACGGTCCTTGTAGGTCGACGGCGGAATGAGCACGCAGTTAGTCGTGGCCAGTGTCGGGCCGCTGAAGTGGGCAAACTCGGTGCGCTGCCGCTGCCAGGCATCGCCGAAGTGCCCCGCCAGGTGCGGGAACTTGCGCAGCTCGGGGTACATGTGCGCGGGCAGCATCTCGCCGTGCGTGTAGACGTTCACCCCCGTCCCCTGCGTCTGCACAAGCAGGTCATACAGGTCGACCAGGTCGTGGCCGGTGACCAGGATGCCCGGGCCGGCCTTCGTTCCCTCATAAATCGGCGTGGGCGAGGGCGGGCCGAAGCGCTTCACGTGCCCCGCGTCGAGCAGCTCCATCACGCGCAGGTTCCACTTCCCGCACTCGAGCACCATCTCGAACAGCGAGTCGATGTCGAAGTTCACGTTCGTCACCGTCGCGAAGAGCGCTTCCTCGACGAACGCGTCGACGTCCTCGTCGACCATGCCCAGCCGGCGGGCGTGGTGCGCGTAGGCCGCCATGCCCTTCAGCCCGTACAGCAGGATCTCCTGGAGCGATTGGACATCGGGGTCCTTGCCGCACACGCCCACGTCGACGCAACCGGTCCCCTTGAACGCCTGCTCGCACTGATTGCAGAACATCGCCGCTCCTTCTGAAGGTCTGGGTCGCTCGCCGCCAGCCGCGGACTTTGCCCGTGCCCGACGTCGGCGACCGGTGATCGAAAGCTACGCCGGACCGGAGTCGCCGCGCCGCATGTACGTGCGAAAGCGGCCGGCGCCCAACGGCTCCAGATACACATCATGTCCCTGCCGCCCGACCAGCTCGATCAGCGGCTCGGGTGCAAAGCCGCTCTCCAGGCACAGCGCCTGGCCCTCCGGAAGCTTTCCGAGCAGGGCGAGGACCGTGCCGACCGGGTGCTCGCCCTTGCCGAGCATCTCCTCCGCGTTGAGCACGGCCGCGATGTCAGCGTCGCTCACCCACGCCGGCCGCGACGACACGCGCTCGCGAGAATCTTGCGTTTCGGCCGCGGCCGGCTCGACACTCGCATCCGGCCCCTGCCCCACCGCCTCGCGCAACGTTCGGACCAGCTCCGGCAGCGGCACGCCCGCGACACCGGCCGCCTGCTCCAGCGTCGTGAACCGCGCCACGGTCTTGCGGAGGACTGGGTGTCGCAGCTTCTCGAACGGCTTGGCCAGCCTCACGAGCACGTCCTCGAGCTCGGGGTAGGCGTTGAGAAGCTCGGCGACTGTCAACCGCGGCGTGATCGCAGGCTTGGTTGCGTTCATGCGTGTCGCTCCGCAACAGGGGTGTCGTACTGGAGAAGCCGGCGCTCGCCCTGGAGCGCCCGCAGTCTGGTCAGGTCCTGCGTGACTTCCAGCGTGCCCAGGTAGCGGCCCTGCTCGTCGCGGACCGCGAAATAGCGGATGTGAACGAACTTGCCGTGGAGCTGAATCCAGAACTCGGCCACGCTCTGCCGCCCGGCGCGGAAGTCACCCACGATCTGGTCCACGATGTGGACGCTCCCCGGCGGGTGGCAGTGCTGAACTTTGCGTCCGATGATCGCCTTGCTGCGCGCGAAGATCCGTTCCGGTCCCTCGGAGAAGAACCGCACCCGGTCATCCGCGTCGACGAACGTGATGTCCACCGGCAGCGTCCGGAACAGGCCCAGGAGCTGCTCGAAGTCCAGCATGCCCGTCGGAAAGACCATCGCGCGGTCGCGCGGCGGCTCGATCGTCCGCTCCGGCAGGATGGGCAGTGGCGGGCGATAGACATTGCCCGGCTCCACCAGGCACCAGCCGTACGGCGGCGACTGCGTCCAGATTTCGCCCCACTCGTCCTCGGTGAGCGTCTGGAGCATCATCGGCAGGAGAATCTGCTCCTCCTTGTCGACCATGCGATCGACGATGAGCAGGCCCTCGGCTCCCACCTGCTCATACACCTGGCTGTACTCGCCCGCCGTCGCGTCAGGCACGCGCAGGGCTTCCTCCAGCGCCTTGAGACGCTTGCGGGCTTCGTCGTGCACCGCCCACATCACCTTCGACGGCCCCGTGATCCCGTGCCGCTCGAGGATCGAGAAGAACAGGTCCTCCTTGCGGCGATAGTGCTTGTCCACATCCATGAGCTCGCTGAGCAGGTGCAGCAGCCGCATCCGCGGCTCACCACCGGGCCCGTCGGCCGGCTGCGCGGCCAGCGCGGCGGCCGCCTCGCGCATCTGCGAGACGACCCGGCGAATCGCAACGTTCTCGCGGCGGAGCGTCTCGGCGGGGTGCCCCGCGGGAAGCGCGTCCAGGTTGGGCTTTGACAGGATGTCCTGCACGACCCGCGCGTGCAGGTCGCACATCGACTTGATCTCCTCGACCGGCACACCCGAGGCGATGATCTCCTGCTCCATCGCGGCGATCTCGCCGGCGTCGGCGGTCTTGACGATCTCGGTGAGCTCGTGGCGGACCCGCTCCGGATCGTCGCCGCGATGAAGCTGCTGGATGATCCGCTTGAGTGTCTCGATCCGCGCGGCCCGGTTATTGATGAGCTCGCTCATGCCGCCACCTCGCGGGTCGCCAGCAGTTCGCCCCGCACGCTGATCACCACGTCACGCACGCGCACGCTCGACTCCGCCCGCCGTCGGGCTTCGAGCACCGCCGCCAGGATCCCGCCGCAGCAGGGCACCTCCATGCGGGCGACGACAACCTCGTGCAGGTCGTTGAGCGCGATGATCTGCGTGAGCTTCTCGACGTAGGCCGGCAGGTCGTCCAGCTTCGGGCAGCCGATCAGGACCGCCCGGCCGCGAAGCAGGCGCCCCTGGAAGTCGGCGTACGCCACCGGTACGCAGTCGGCCGCGATCAGCAGGCTCGCGTGCTGCAACACCGGCGCGGTCGGCGGCAACAGGCGAAGCTGGATCGGCCAGTGCGAAAGCTCCGAGGGCGTGGCATCGCCGTCGTCGGCAGCGGTCGGCTTACGCCCGTCACAGCGCTTCGGCGCGCTCCCCTTCAGGGCCGGTGACACCGACGACGCGCCGAACGTCTGCATCCGGCTGCCCGGACAGCCGCCGTGTCCGAGAGGCATCGGCGCTCGCGCCTCGTCGACGCGTGCCTGCCCGGAGTGAAGCGCCGCCCCGCGCGTGCCGTTCGCCGCCAGGTGCCGCGCGACCGCGGCCTCGTCGAAGTCGGGCGCCTCGCGGCGTTCGATCGTGATCGCGCCCCGCGGGCAGTGCCCCAGGCAAGCGCCCATCCCGTCGCACAGGTTGTCCGCCACGACGCGGGCCTTGCCGTCTACGATCCGGATGGCGCCCTCCTCACACGCCGGCACGCACAGGCCGCACCCGTCACACTTGGCTTCGTCGATGTGGACGATCTCGCGGATCATGGTCACTCCTTGCGGGCTGCTCGCGCCGGACCGCTCGGGGCGGCGTTGCCTTCCACGCGGAAGTCTCGGACAATGCGGCCCGGGCATCCTTGACCTGGATCAAGCATGGCTGAAAAAGTTTCGGACGAACTGTTCGGCGAGGCCGCGGCCGCGGCGGCCATCATCCGTAAGTGTGGCCTGCTCAAGGGCTTGTCCGATCGGTGGGTGACGACGCTCGCCCGCATCGCACGGTTTCGCCGTTACCTGCCGGGCGAGGTGCTGTTTCGCGAAGGCGATGAGTGCCCCGGGCTCTACATCGTGGCTAGCGGGCTCGTGCGCGTTTACAAGACCGCGCCCAGCGGCAAGGACCACGTCCTGCACTTTGCCGACCCCGGCCAGACCTTCGCGGAGGTCGCCGTGCTCGGCAAGTTCCCCTGCCCGGCTCACGCCGAGGCCGTTGAGGAAACCGCCTGCGTGCTGCTGCCGGCGCACGCGTTCACGCGGCTGCTGGAGGAGCACCACGAACTCTGCCTCCAGCTTCTGCGGGCGATGGGGCTGTGGGTGCGGCGCCTGGTCGGCCTGCTCGAAGACCTCGTGCTACGCGACGCGACCGGGCGGGTCGCCCGGCGGCTCCTCGATGCGGCCCCGGCCGACGGTCGCGAGTTCACCCTCCCCATGCTCAAGAAGGACCTGGCCAGCCACCTGAACCTGACCGGCGAGACGCTCTCGCGCACGCTGCGACGACTGGCCGATGCCGAGCTGATCGAGCTCCTCGACGGCCAGCGACTGCGCGTGCTCGACGCGACGGCGTTGGAGGCGGTAGCCGACGGACTGCCCCCGGGCGAACTGGACGAGCCGCCGAGCAGCACATGAGAAGCACGCGAGCCGCGCACGGGCGACTCAGCGTGCCCGCACGAACACGTCCGCAGCGGGCGGCCCCTGCCCGAGCAGTGGACGAATGTCCGCGAGGAAGCGCTGCGCATCGGTGTAGTACCCCGCTGTGGGTCGCAGCCCCGGGGCCCGGTCAAGCCAGTAGGCGTTGAAGCACTCCATGAGCAACTCGCGCACGTACTTGGCGAGCATGCTGGCGAGCGCGACGGCGAGGTAACGCTCCTCGGCGCCGGCCGCGAAGATCAGCTCGCACTCCGGCCGGCCGCCCAGGCGATACGCGCTCCGATCGTCGTCCGCAGCGAGGACTTGAAGAGGCCGCTCGGGCCACGCGCTCATCAGCACGTCGCGGTAGTTCGTCCGACCGCCGAGGCGATCGACGCGAACGCAGAGCGGCTCACCGCCGGCACGCTCGAGTGCCCAGGCGATGTGCCGCAGCACGGCCTCCAGTATGACGGCCCCCTTGTTTCGCGTGCGGGCGACGCGCGCGTTGAACGCATCTTCTGTGACGACGGCCGCCCGCATGGCGACGAGTCCGACCCCGTGGCCGTCCATCGACGCCTTCAGGCGCGCCGCGGCGCCGGAGGCGGCGGAGCGGGCCGGGTCACGCGGCAGCGGCAACGCAATGTCGCGGTACCAGGGGCAGGCGTCACCGAGCCGGCCGGCTCCGAGCGCGGTTAGCCACTCGGAAAGCACCGGCCGAGCCAGGCCGCACGCGGTGGCAAATGCCAGTACCGTGCGCTCGAGCGAGTGCAGGCCGCGCTTGCGATCAAAGACTTCCTTGGAGTCACCCACCGCGAGGCGGGCATCGCCGCCACGGTGAGCCCGTGCGACGGCGTCCGCGAGGACGTCCCACCAGTCGGCGTCGACCTGCGCATCCGAGGCCCGCCAGAGCGTCGCGCCGCAAACCAGCGGGCCCAGCACCGGCCCGTAGCCGGCCTCGTCGATCCCCAGTACGAGGGCCACGTCACCAGATCCTGAGCTTGAAGAAGATGATGGCGAACACGCAGTCGGTCGCGATCAGCGCCACGATGCACTTGACGACGGTCGTCGTCGTCGCGCGGCCGACGCCCTCCGCCCCGCCGCGAACATTGAGCCCCTCGTAGCAGGCCAGGCCGGCGATGAGCGTGCCGAAGACAACCGCCTTGATCAGGCCGGTGTAGAAGTCGGTGAGCGTGACGGCGGCGCGGGTGAGGTCGATGTAGGTACTCGAGCTGATTCCGAGGAAAACCACGCTGGTGGCGTAACCGCCCATGACGCCGACGATATTGGCCAGGACGGTCAGCCCCAGCATCATCACCGCGGTGGCCACTATCCGTGGAACCACCAGGAACCGGATCGGATCCAGCGCGTGAGCCCGCATGGCCTTGATCTCCTCGCCTTCAACCATTGTGCCAAGCTCGGCGGCGATCGACGCGCCCGCGAATCCGCTCAGGATCACGGCGCTGAACAGGGCGCCCATCTCGCGCAGCATCGCCATGGCCACCACGTCGGCGATGCGCTCGCGGGCACCGTACTCGTCCAGCGGCCGGGCCAGGGCCAGCGCGAGGATCACGCCCACGAAGGTCTGCACGACGATGACGATTGGAATGCTCCGGACCCCCACGCGGACGCACTGGCTCACCAGGGAGGACGCCCGGATGCGATGCTGACCGCCGAGCGGCGCGAGCCCCAGTCGCTTGACCGCCTTGAAGTACAGCAGCACCAGGCCGCCGACGTAGATCACCGCATCCCGCAGCCGGGCGCCGCCCGCCGCGACGCGAGCCCCAAGGGCCTCGATCGGCGCCCGCAGCCACGCACCCAGCCCCGCGCCCCCACCCCCGCCCAGCGGTCGCGGCAGCTCGCTCATGCGCCCACAGCCTCGGCCACGTTTCTCGCGATCGTGAAGAACCGGTCGAGATTCGTGATCTCGAAGACGCCACGGACCCGCGGCTGCAAGCCGATCAGTACCATGCGCCGCCCGGAGCGCTCGATCTCGCGCTTGATGAATACCAGCGTCCCCACCCCAGACGAGTCCATGTGGCCGACCGCCGACAGGTCGACGAGGAGCGGCCCGGTGAGCTTGCCGGCGTGCTCGAGCAGCAGCGTGCGCAGGCGCGGGCTGGTGTGCATGTCGATCTCGCCCGCCACCACGACGACCGCGGTTCCGTCGGTCGTGGTCAGGTTCACCTGGATTCCACTGGACGACTGGGACATGCTCGCGCTCACGTGCATCGGCCGGCGGCGACCGTGTGTCCGCGGGATTTTCGCATGATTGCCAGCATCCCGCCACCGGGCGCCGGCCGGTACTCGAGCGAGTTCATCATGGCGCGGATGATGTGAACGCCCAGCCCGCCCGGACGGATGTCGTCCAGGTCGCGCCCGCGGATCTGGGCCGGATCAACCTGTTGACCGAAGTCGCGAATCTGCACCTCCAGCCCCTCCTCGCCATCCGCATCGACCGCCGGTAGCAGGCACACCTCGATCGGCATCCCGCCCTGGTTCCCGTAGCCGTGCCGGATGACGTTGCTCACCGCCTCGTCCAGCGCCAGCACGAGCTCGCCGGCCTGGACGTCACTCCACCGGTGAGCCTGGAGCCAGTCCCGCACCTGCGCCCGCAAGGGCGGCAGGTCGGCCGGGTCGCTGCTGATCCGCAGGTGCAGTTCAGCGCCGGGGCTCATGGCGAGGCCCCCAGGGACTCGCCCGATACGCCGCGAGGATGAACCGACGCTTCATCGCGCTCCGCAACGGCGTGCACACTGCCCTGCCGACGCGCCTGACGCCATCGCTCGGCCGCCGCCTCGCGCGCCGCGCGCGGATCGAAATAGCGATAACCGAGGTCGTCGCCATAGATGCGTTTCAGGGCCCCGATTGCACAGAATCGCACTCCGGCGTCGGGGTCCTCGAGCAACCCGACCAGGTGATGGGCCGCGGACGTGTCGCGCGCCTGCCCGGCGGCGACTGCGGCGCGCGCACGTTGCGCCGGGTCCGGCGATTCCATCGCCCGCAACCGGGCCTGGGAGGCGCTGCACCCGCCGGCCGCCAGCACCAGGGCAAGGCAAGCCACGCTGAACAGCACCGGACCGGCAGCGGCATGGCGCAGCATGGGCGGATTATAGCCTCCGGAGTTCGGACGCGCGTGCAGCCCCGAGCAGGCACAGCCGGGTACACCACCGGGACGGATGCGAGACCGCGGTCCGCCAGCTTCAGAACCGAACCTGGTCGTCCGATGCACAACGTGGCAGCACGCCGCCGCGGAGCGCCGCGCGCGGTTCTCCCCTGCTGCGTGGGAATAGGACTCATGCAGGCACCGCGCTTGCCACTGTCGGTTGGCACGCCACCGACACCGACGCTGCACGCGCCGGCGGCGCGAGCGGACCAGGCGTCGATCGAGGCGGCCTCCTCGCGGATCGCCGGCCAGCCGCTCGTGCAACGGCTGTTGGACGGTTATCCCGAGTCCGCCGTGGTCCTCAACGAGCAGCGCCAGATCGTGGCCTGCAACGAGGCCCTGCTCAGCGCGGTGGGAGCCGACCGTCGCGACGTGCTGGGCCGACGGCTGGGTGAAGTGCTGAGCTGCCCGCATGCGACCGAAATGCCGGGCGGCTGCGGAACGTCCGAGTCGTGCGGGGCCTGCGGGGTCGTCTGCGCCTGCCTTGGGGCAGGCCGTTCGAAGGCCCCGGCGCAGCGCCCGGCACGGCTGAGCACGCACGAGGGCCGTGCGGCGCTGGACGCGGCCGTGCACGCCACGCCGCTCGATGTGGCCGGCGAGCAGTTCACGCTCGTCGTGCTGCGCGACGTGAGCGCCGCGCAGCGCCGGGATGTGCTCGAGCGTATCCTGCTCGGTGACGCGCTCGAGATGGCAGGAGGGATCCACGGGCTGGCTCAGTTGCTTACGCAGGAGGACGGCGGCGCTGACCCACGGCTCGCCGACCGCATTCACTCCCTCGCGGGCGACCTCGTCAGCGAAATCGCCGCTTATCGAAACGTGGCCGCGGCCGAGGACGGCGAGCTGCGGCTCACGCTGCGCCTGCTTTCGGCACAGACTGTGCTTGCCAGCGCGGGGGAACGCTTCGCGCCGACTTTCGAGGCGGCTGAGCGCGTCCTCCGCATCCGCGCCCCCGCCCCGGACGCACACTTCGTCTCCGACGCCGCGCTCCTCGACCAGGTGCTTGGACATCTCGTGCGTAACGCGCTCGAAGCCGCGCACCCCGGCGAAGCCGTCACGCTTGCGGCCGAGGCGGAACCGGACGGGAGCGTCAGCTTCTCGGTACACAATCAGAGTCCCATCCCGCGCGGCGTGCGGCTACAGCTTTTCAAGCGCTCGTTCTCGACACGGGGGCAGGCGGGGCGTGGGATGGGGCTCTACACGGCCAGGCTGCTGGCACGGGAGTACCTGGGCGGCGACATTCACGTGGAGTCCTCGAAAGACGCTGGAACGACGTTTGTGGTGTCCCTGCCAGTAACCGGCAGGGTCGCCTCATCGCTTGCGGCGCGCGAGACGAACCAGGCTCCCACGGTTCTGCGCGGGGCGCGGATTCTCGTTGCCGACGACTCCGCCGACTACCGCGACGTCGCGGCAACGCGACTCCGCCAGGCCGGGGCGATCGTCGCAACGGCCCGTCACGGCGGCGAAGCGGTAGTCTTGGCTGAGCGGGCCGCGGCCTCGGGAGAGCCGTTCCACCTGGTGCTGCTCGATGTGGACATGCCCGTAATGGACGGCGCGCAGGCAGCGGCGCGGATGCGCGAAGCCGGCATTCAGAGTCCGATTCTCGCACTGACAAGCCGAGACACCGCCGCGGAGAGCGCGCGCCTGATCCGGTCAGGCTGCGTGGACTGTGTGCTCAAGCCGTTCGATGCCGAGACGCTGATCTCGATCGTGGCGGGGTATGTCCCGGCGGGGACGGCCTGATCACAGGCACAAAAGGCGCCGGGGGCTCGTGGCGAGCGTGTCGCCGCCGAGCGGAACCATGACGCACGCGTCTTAACCCCCACCCCCGCGCGCCCCGACTCCGTCGTCCACCGGGCCGCGCTTCAAACCAGAGTCTCAATGCCCGTCGGTTCCTGACTTGCTGGAGATTCGCAGGGCCGGGATCGGGGCCTTCTGCGGCATGGGGACGTGCCAGGTCAGCTTGATGCCGACCGACTCCTTGTCCTTCTTGTGCCGCGCTTCGACGAGCACCTTGACCTGACGCTGGGGCGAGAGAAGCAACTCCTCGCCCTCGTTCTCGAGGCACAGTCGACCGGACTTCAGGCCGGCGACGATCTCCTCCAGGTACGCCACCGCCTGCCCCAGCTCCATGGAGGCCTCGACTTCGACTTCGCGTATTTCCATGGCGTCGATCTTCTCCACGGGACACCGCCTTTCGCTGGTCGCTCCTAGTCTAGTTGCCCGTCCCCCGGGGTTCAACCGAATCGTCACCGCGCCCGCCCGTTCACGAGGCGCTCACATTCCGCGGCGGCTGACGCGAAGTCGAGCCCACCCTCGACCGCGTACACCGGGCAGCCCGCGAGGCACGTAAGATACGCTTGGACCGATAGATCCGGCGCGCTCCGGCCTGGCGGGACGTAGTAGTGTGCCCCGGGCGGCTTGATCAGGGCAGCTAGCAGGTCCTCGCGCGTCGCGAGATCGACGCGCCCGAAGCGCGTCCCGCCGGCGCCGCGCTCCCAGGCCAGGATGACGACGGCGGACAGGTCCGCCTGCGCGGGAAAGCGACCGGGCCCGAAACAGCGCGAAACGTCCGCGTCGTACTTCTCCTCCAGGTTCCAGAGCGCGTCGGCCTCCAGTGCCAGGTAACGACGCCGCTGCTCCTCGCCGAGCATCGCCAGGAGCTGCGGATTGTTCAGAATCGTGCCCGGGTTCACCCGCGGAAGCTTGGCCACGCCCCGCATCGCCACTCCATCGCCGGCGCGCTTGATCAGCAGCCGGTCGTTGCTCACGAAGTCCAGCCCACGGCTGAGCAAGTGCAGCGCCAGCGTGGACTTCCCTCGCCCCGGAAGCCCCGCCAACAGCAGCCCGCGGCCACTGCTGGCGACCCCCGCCGCGTGGCACAGCAGCCAGTCGCGGTCCAGGTGCCACTGGATGAAGCGGTTGTTGACGAAGTTGACCACCTGGTTGCTGTTGGCCAGGCAAGGCCCGACCGCAAGGTTATGGCGGCCGCCGAAGAAGAACGACATCTGCGTCAGCCGCTTGCGCACGACCCGCCCGTCGGGGAAGTCCGCGTACTCGTCCTTGATGCGGGTCTTGCCCGGGCCCGGAGGATACGGCGTGAAGTCGAACTCGTAGGCTGGCGGCGGACTCTCCAATGCTGCCACTTCGACATCCGGCGATGTCTTGGCCGCAGGAAAGTCACGGAAGTAGTCTCGCAGAAGGTCGAGCAGCGGCGGCGCGTTGGTGCGCACCTCGATCGTGTGCCCGGCAACCGTGAGCGCGAGCGCCTCCCGTGGCGGATGGGCCGCGAGGAGCCGCTCCGCCCAGGATGCGTACGGAGTCGGCTCAGCGGCCATGGCCGATCGCCTTCATGACGAAGTCGGCGTACGCACCAGCCGCGTCTACCCCGTTCGCCTCCAGCAGCCCGCGGAAGCCCCCGAACGCAGAAACCTCGAAGACGAGCGGCCCACCGTCGGTCTCCACCACATCGACGCACGTAAAGGCAAGCCCGAACACCGCTTGCGCCCGGCGGGCAAGCTCCACGACCTCCGGACCGGGTTCGTAAGGCCGGTAGCGGCCCCCCGAACTCGTCGACGTCGCCCACGCGTCGGCGTCCTTCACCCGGCGGTAACACGCGAGGTACTCCCCGCCCAGGAACGCGACCCCCAGGTCGTGCCCCGGGATCGGGACCAGCTTCTGAATGTACAGCACCGGGTTCCCGTTCGATTGGAACAACTCCAGCCGCACCCGCACATCGGATCCGGCCTCGAGCAGCTCCATCCCCCGCGCCTTCGAGGTGAACAGCGGCTTGAGCACGACGCGCCCGTAGCGCCGCACGGCCTCCTCCGCCTCCTGGAGGTTCTCGGTGATCGTCGTCGGCGGCATCGGAATGCCCGCCAGCCGCAACGCCACCGTGCAGCTCAGCCGGTCGAGGAGCTGCATGAGGGACTGCGGCGTCGAGAACACCGGCACGCCACGCTGATGCACGTAGTGCAGCACTTCGAGACGGTCGAGCAGCTCGGGGGCGTAGTTGCTGCCGAGCTTCTTGACGATGAGCGCGTCGAAGCCGAGCAGGCTCGTGCGGCCCGCGCGAACGTCGCCCCGCTCGAGGTCGAGCGCGACGTCGGCCAGCTCGATGAGCGGCCCGCTACCCGTCCGCGCGGCCACGCTGGCAGCAAGCCGCTCGGAGGACCAGCCGTCACGAACGCCGATGACGCCAATGCGGGGGGAAGCCATGCGTCCCGAGATTCAACCGCAAGGAGCGGCTAGCGCCAACAACCGAGCGCGCGAATTCCGCTGCCTGGCACGCCGGTATACTGCTCAGGTGCAGACCTTCGCGCTCCAGTCCGGGTCGAACGGGAACTCGATTTACGTCGAGTGCGGGCAGGTCCGGCTGCTCTTCGACGCCGGACTGTCCGCCCGGCGCACGGCCCACCGCCTCGCCGAGCACCACCGCGACGTTCGGCACGTCCAGGCGCTGATCCTCTCGCACGCTCACACCGACCACACGGCCGGTGCGGCCGGTTTGCAGAAGCAGCACGGCCTGCCGATCTACTGCACGCCGAAGACCGAGCACGCCCTTTTGGGGCAGATCGATCGCCACCGGCGCGAGATCCGGCGATTCACGCCCGGCCAGGCCCTGGAGTTCGACGGCGTGCGCGTGCAGACGATCCCCACGCCGCACGACGCGCCCGAGAGCGTCTGCTTCGTGGTCGAGTTCGCGGGCCGGCGGCTCGGGCTGTTCACGGACCTGGGATTCCCGTTCGCCGAGTTGATCCGGCAGATGCCGACGCTCGACGCGGTGTACCTGGAGAGCAACTACGACGCGGCGATGCTGGCGGCCGGCGCGTATCCGCCGCTGCTCAAGGACCGGATTCGCGGCGGGGCGGGGCACTTGTCGAACGCACAGGCGGCGGAGCTGCTGACACGGTGCGACCGCGAGCGCCTTCGCTGGGCGGCCCTGGCGCACCTGTCAGCCCAGAACAACCACCCCGAGGTGGCCCTGGCGACACACCGATCCGTGCTCGGGCACGCCTTCCCTCTCGTCATGACCTCGCGCCAGGCGGCGACGGAGATGCTCACCGTCTGACGACACTCACTTCTCGCCCGCCGCGCGGCGCTCGCGGAAGAAGTCGCGCAGCAGCGCGGCGCATTCGTCGGCCGCGACACCGGCTCGCGTGGGTACGCGGTGATTGAGGCGTGGGTCGGCAACGATGTCGTAGAGCGAGCCGCAGGCGCCGGCCTTCGGGTCGGCGGCACCGTAGACCAGGCGCTTCATCCGCGCCAGGACGATCGCCCCCGCGCACATCGCGCACGGTTCGAGTGTGACGTACAGCGTGCAGTCTTCGAGCCGCCAGTGCCCCACCTCGGCCGCCGCCGCGGTGATGGCCAGCATCTCCGCGTGCGCCGTGGGGTCCTGGAGCTTCTCGCGCTGGTTGAACCCCCTCCCGATCACACGGCCCCCGCGCACGACGACCGCCCCAACGGGCACGTCCGCGCTGTCCAGGGCGCGCTCCGCCAGGCGCAGCGCCTCATGCATGAAGCGCTCGTCGAGCTCGTCCGCATCACCGGCAAACATCATGCACCCGGCCCGCCACTTTGGCGCCCCGGGCGTGTACTTTATACTGTCGCGGCGGCGCGGCCGGCATGGGACCGCAGCCCGCCCCGCGGGAAGCCCGCATCGAGCCGAGCCAGGAGACAGCGCATGAAGCGAGCAATGGTCGCGTTGGTCGTCGTCTTGACCCTGACCCTCTACGCTGGTGCCCAGAGCTCTCCGCCGCCGGCACCGCCAACCCCGGCTCCACCGCCCGGGCCGACCCGCGCTGCGCAGCCGCCGACCGCCGTCCAGCCGTCCCAGGGCGGCAACGTGTCGGTCCAGCCCATCTCGATTACACCGACCGCACCCGGCCGGCCGCAGCCCGCGGGCGACGACGGCCAGCTCAAGGGTGAGGCCAAGCTCCGGTGGATCCTCCAGCGCCTCCAGCTCACGCCCGAGCAGTCCACGCAGGCCGACGCCCTCATCGTCGTCTACAACGCCGAGCTGGACGAGGCCAAGGCCAACCAGGCCGACTTCCTCCGCCGGGTGCAGGACAAGCTGGCCGAGATCAAGGCGGCGCAGCAGGACGGCAACCAGGAGAAGGTCAAGCAGCTCCAGGCCGAGATGCAGCAGATGACGCCGCAGGTCGCGGCCGAGAACAACTTCTTCAACTCGCTGGAGCAGACGCTGACGGCGGATCAGCGCGCCAAGCTCCCGCGCCTGCGTGAGCAGGTGCTGCGCGCCAACGACCTCACCGTCCGCCCGGCGCACGTGCTCGCGATCGTGCACAAGCTCCGGCCCACCGCGGACCAGCTCCGCAAGCTCGAGGACGTGCTGGACACGTATCGCAAGAACTGGCTGGCCGATCGGCCGCGCGACGCGTCCGCGATCGAAGAGCGCGTCGAGGGACTGGTCCGCAGCGTTCGCGAGCTGCTCAATCCCGAGCAGGCGGCGGAATTCGATAAGCAGATCGAAGCGGTCCGGCTCGACCCGCCAGCGCCTACGCCGGTCACCGGCGGCTCCGACGGACACTAGCGGTGATGGAAGTGCCCGTGGCCGGTGTCCCCAGCGGTGCGTTGGGCGCAGCGCGCTCGCCACGGCCCGGCACACGGGCTGAACTTCCACCCAGACGGCAACGGCTAACCTGCCTGTTGGTCAGCGTTGCCGCTCCTTGCGGGCCGTAACGATGCCCGCAAGTCCATCGCGGAGGGTACTCCTCCATCTCCCATAACAGGATTCGCGTCTGAGCACCGGCGATAACCCGCCGACTTGAGGCGCGCCGGCTGCTGCCTCGTCGCGCACCTCGCGGTCGATCATCCCAACCGCGCGTCGCATCGACGAGTCGTACATGTTTCAATTCCCGGCGATCAGAGCGCCTCGCGGCGCTGCGCAAAGTCCTTGTAGGCAGGGCATTGCGCGTGATCGCCACAACAGTAGCGGCGAATGTGCTCGTAGAAGACGTCCGGGCTCTGCTTCAAGTCCCTGCGCAAGCTGCACTTGAGCGCGATCCGGGGCCGCGTGGTCATCCCGCCGAGGATGACGGATCGGATGTAGACCTGGTTCTTCGCGGCGGGACACGTGGCCTCGCGATTGAGGCGCCGCTCGAGATCCGAGAGGCTGCCGGACAACTCGTCAGGCGTGAGCGGCGGCCCGATGGCCTCCGCCTTCGGCAGAGCGAGGCTCTTTCGCAGTGACACTCCCATGGCACACCTTCGCCTTGGCCACCGACGCGTGAGGCGCAGGCCGATTGGGTTGCGGTGGCGAGAACCCGCCCCGCGGATTCTGCGTGGGCGCGCAGGCGAACACTGGCCGCGCGATGAGGCAGCCAGACCGCCAGCGGGCCTCAGCCTGGGCAGACCGGGGGCCGTCTGAGCAACGAACCGTACTTGTCGGGGATCAGACGCAGCGAGGTGGGCCGAATCGAGAGAATGATGAAACGATCGATGTATGACTGGACTACATACCCACCAATTGCTCTGACCTTACCACCTCTATTGTTGTCCGCGAAACGTGTCCCGGCAACCGCTTTTCCAATTTTCTTCTCGATAGCGACCGCGGTGTACCAGGGGCGCCCCCGGAGCGCACAGGTAGCCCGGTCGTCGCGGCTGTCGCAGCCCGTCGGCCGTCGGTAGCCTACCCCCGTGGCCCGCGTGCTCGCGATGATCCTTGCGCTCCTGCTGGCGTGGTACGCCGTGCTCTGCGTCCGCTGGCCGGGCGTAATCGGGGACGAGCTTTACCACGTCCCGGCCATCGAGGGGATCCTGGCCGGCGACTGGACCCGCGCATGGGCCCTGCCCATGCCGCCGGTATTTCACGCGCTGGTCGCGGGCGCCGCGGGGCTCGTGGGAACGGACCTGTGGCTATTGCGCGGCGTCAGCCTGCTGATCGGGATCGCGGCGATCCGGGTGTACTGGGCGGCCTTGTCCGCCGACGGCCGCCCCGGTGACGCGACCGCGCTGTTCCAGTTCGCCGCCCTGCCGCTGCTCCTGCCGTTCTGGGTTCTCGTTTATACGGACATGCTCGCTCTGCTGACTGTGCTCGTCGCGCTGGCGTGTCACGGGCGCGGCTGGCGGCTCGCGGCGGCGCTGGCCCTGCTGGTCGGCATGCTGGTTCGGCAATCGAACGCCATCTGGCCGCTCGTCTTCATCGGCTGGCACATGCTGGAGCACTGGGGGGAAGCTCGACCGGCGACCGCCGACGCGCCCCGAACGCCCGCCCGACTCGGACGCGCCCTGGTCGCGGCCCGGGGCGCCTGGCCGTACGCACTCGCGCTTCTGTGCGGATCGGCGTTCAACCTGGTCGAGAACCCGCTGACAGCGGACCAGCCGGCGGAGAATCGGCCCACCTTCAACATCGCCCAGGTCTTCGGGCTGGGGATGACCCTCGCGCTGATCTGGGCCGCAGTATGGGTGCCGCATGTGCCGAGTCTGTGGCGCGGCTGGCTGGCGCGCGGCCTCGTGCGGGCCCCGCTCGCCGCGGCGCTGGTCGCGGTAGCCGGCGGACTGGCCGTGCTCTATCGCAACCAGCATGGTTGGAACGGCAATCTCGACTACGTTCGCAACTGGCCGCTGGTGGGCATGAGCACGTACCC
>CAADGM010000143.1 GCA_900696535.1 uncultured Planctomycetota bacterium | reverse complement strand
AGGGCGATCGCGGTCTGCTGGACCGGCATCCACTGGTCATTTACGTCGACGTTCCCGCCTGGCGGGACAAGGTCTCGCAGTTCATCAACCTGATCGCGCAGACGACGTACCTGGGCATGGCGGCGGCCGGCCCGGACGCGGAGGCGGCCATCCAGGTGCAACGGTGGTTCTTCGACCACGCCCAGGCCCTGCTGGCGGAGCTCGAAACGTACACGGTGGGTCTGACGGCGTCCCCCGAAGGGCTCTTCGTGCAGGACCGGGCCGCATTTCGTCCTGACGGCGCCGCTGGTCGCTACCTCCACGCCGTGCGGAAGCCTGGCCGCGACCTGCTCCGCGGCCTTCGCGCGGCGAAGCCGGCGATACTCTTCGCCTGCGAGTGGGAATTGCCGCCGGACGTTGACACGCTCGAGTCCACGATGCTCAAGACTCTCCTGGAGCTGGAATCCCTGCGCGAGAAACTGGGCGAGGAGAAGCTTGGGGCGGCGATCCGCCAAGCCCAGAGCATGCACCGCAGGCTTTCGGGCTACAACGGCGCGTGGGAGTGGCTCGGCGCGCAGGGTTCATTGGCCAGCGGACACTACTTCACGCGTGAGCCCGCGGAGTTCATGGACGACCTGCGCGGGCTTTACACGTCGACGCCGGAGATTCTCAGCGCGTGGGGCAGCTTCCCCGCGATGACCGTCCGACATGAGTCGGTCCGGGCAGGGGAGCGGACCATAGAGACGTTCCATCTCAGCATCCCCGAGGGGGGCCCGCCCTCGAAGCCGGACCTTGCGGTCATCTACGGTCGCGACCCGCAGATTCTGTTCACCCGGGCCGAGGACGGGGTCGTGTACGCGATCGGATCGGCGGAGGCATCGAAGGCTGCGCTCGACCAGGCGGCGAAGGCAACAGGTGCGCCCGTTCGCGAGGCCCCCCGAGTTCAGGCCGCGCTCGCGCGCTTCTCGCCGGACCCACAGGCGCTGATGCTGGTCGACCTGCCCGCCATGCTCGAGTTCGTGGCCGCCATGAGCGAGGGGATGGGCGTCCCGCTGATCCGCATGGAGTGCGGCGACGCGACGCTGCCGCTGGCTGGGTACATGCTTCATCTGGATGAGAACGCGTGCAGGAACGAGGTTTTCGTGCCCGCCGAGCCAATCAGGGCCTTCATTGAGTCCGTTGAGCGACTCCAGGGCGCGACCACGCAACCGGCCATGCCTCCGGCCGAGAAGGACACGCAAGCCGGCGACTGAGCGGCCGTGTGGCCCGACTCGGCTCAGAGTGGCAGATCACGCGCGGCGCGGCCAGCAGCGGATGTAATCATGGACGATCGCGAGCTTCAGCGCGCGGCGGAGTTCCTGGCGGGGGCGTCGTCCCTGTGCGTGTCCACCGGGGCCGGGATGTCGGTCGAATCCGGCCTGGACACGTTCCGAGGCGAGGACGGGCTCTGGTCGAAGGTGAAGATCGAGGAGATGGCGACGCCGGAGGCGTTTCGCCGCGATCCGGTGAAGGTCTGGGAGTGGTATCGCTGGCGCCGCGCGCGGCTGGCGAGCGTGGAGCCGCACGCCGGCCACCGCGTGCTTGCCCAGTGGGAGTCTCGCGTCCCGGATTTCACGCTCGTGACACAGAACATCGACGGGCTGCATCACCGTGCCGGCTCGCGCCGCGTGCTGGAGCTGCACGGCCGCCTCGACGTGGCGCGCTGCACGTACTGCGACTACTCCGTGCAGACGCTAGACGACCTGGGGCCCGAGCCGGCTTGCCCCGTGTGCATGAAGCGACTCCGACCGGCGGTGGTGTGGTTTGGTGAGCCCCTGCCGGAGGATGCGCTCGGCGCTGCCTTCGCGGCGGCAGCGCGCTGCGACGTGATGCTCGTCATCGGGACCAGCGGAGTGGTGCAGCCGGCGGCGTCGCTTGTGGAGCTGTGCCGTTACAACGGCACCCGCGTGATCGAGATCAACCCGAACGCGACGGAGCTCTCGCACCTGGCGAAGGTCTGCCTCCGCGGGGGCTGCCGGGACACGCTGGTGGCGCTGGACGCGGCCTGGCAGTCGCTGATCACGTAGCCGCCGCGGCGAACGGCTCGTGCCGAAGCTCGAACACGCGACCGGCGATCGCCTCTCCGCCGAGCCCGTGTCCGCTGACCCGGCGGACAGTGCAGGCCAGCCCCGCCTCCGCGGCGGCTGCAGGGAATTCGTCCGCTGTGCCGCGATCGGGGTCGCAAACGAGGCCGACGCCCGCGGGGGCGAGGTGCCGGGCGATGCAAGACGCGACCGGGGTCAGGTGACGTCGTTCGTAGAGCACGTCGGCGGCCAGGACGCGCTCGAAGGGGGTATCCGGCAGCGTGGACCCATAGGCCAGGGCGAGCCCCTCGGCCCGGCTTAATCTGTTTATTCTGATATTTATCTGTGCAAAACTTACTGCCATGCGATCGCAGTCGGTCAGCACGGCGGGCCGGCCCACGGCCCCCGCCACCAGCCCGACCAGCCCAAGCCCGCAGCCGAGCTCGAGCACCCGCTCCGCGCCGGTCGGCGGCCAGGCGGCGACCTCCGCAGCCAGCAGCAGCGCGGCCGGCCACAGCCGGGCCCAGTACGGCAAGTGCTCGTCCTCGGCGAAACGCTGGAGGACGTCGGCGTCGTCCAGCAGCGCTTCAGGGTCCCGCGGCGCGAGGAGGCGATATCGCCGCCCCCCAATCTCGACACGCAGAATCCGGTTCGCGCCAACGGGCCGAGCGCTCATCGTTGCTCCAGCATGCACGCGGACAATAGCCGCGCCGCCTGCCGATGGTTAAGATAGCGTTACGTTCCCAAATCGCGTTGGGGCGACTGGTGTCGATCGCCGCCGGCGCAGGATGCGGCAGAGATGCCCTCGATACGCCTTCGACCTTCCGCTACCGGTCCGTCACGGCCGCGGCTCGCGCCGTGCCGATTGCAGTTGTTCAGCCCGAGCCTCGCGGAATTGGTCGTTTCGTGGGTGGGTGATCGACATGAGACCATGTGGCTGGCCCCGCGGACACCGCCGCCGCTAACCGTCGCCGGCTTCCTGTCCTGGCACGGTCCGGGGGTGCAGCCGTTCGTGATGCGTACGACGACGATCGGCGAGCCGGTCGCCTACGGCGAGCTGAACACGCTGTCGGAGGTCGAGCGCCGATATTGGCTCGGCCACTTGATCGTCAACCCGTCCTTGCGTGGTCGTGGTTACGGGATTGAGTTGACGCGCCTGCTCATTCGACGGGCGTTTGAATTTCACGCCGCACGCGAGGTATCGCTGGTAGTCTTCCCCGAGAACCGGAGCGCGATTCGATGTTACCGCGCGGCGGGCATGGTAGAGGACGGCTTCGAGCGGCACGACTTCCCGTGTTATGGGGTGCGGGTGGACTTGGTTCGGATGGTGATTCGTTCTCAGGTTTGGCCCTGATTGTTTTTATAGGACTTAAAAATCTGGTTGGCTTACCCGCGCGGGACTGCGGATCGCCTGGCGCGGACCGCGTTTCACGTGGAACGTGCCTGAGTTGATGCGGCGGCCCTGGAGTTCTCCCGGTGCCGCCGAATTGTGACGCCCGTTTGTAACACGGCCAGCGCGTCACTCCAGGAATGTTTTCGCCCCCACCTGCTGGGCGATCCGGTCGAATTCCTCAATCGTCGCGTACGGGATCAGGATGGTGCCGCTGTTCTTCGAACGCCCCCGCCGAATGCGAACCCGCGTGCCGAGCGCCTTCGAGAACGCTCGCGCCAGCTCATCCAGATGGCGCTGCTCTCCGGCCGCGGCCGCCGCGCGATCCGCGCTAGGGTCAGCAGTCGGAACGGACTCGGCCCGCCGCACCAGCGCCTCGACCTGCCGAACGGAGAGATTCCGCGACGCTGTCAGCTTCGCAAGGGCGAGCTGCCGCTCACTGTCCGCAACGCCCGCCAGCGCCCTCGCCTGCCCCATCGACAGCTCGCCACGGCCGAGCATGAAACAAAGCTCGGGCTGCAGCTTCAGGAGTCGGAGATAGTTCGCGATGTTCGCCCGGCTCTCACCAAGCCGTGCCGCGAGATCCTCCGTCGTCCCGCCAAACGTGTCCAGGTAGTGCTGGTAAGCCGCGGCGCGCTCAAGCGCGCCGAGGTCCTCACGTTGCAGGTTCTCGACCAAGGCGAGCTCGAACGCTTGCCGGGTGTTGATCTCCCGCTCGATCGCCGGGATGGCTTCGAGCCCGGCAAGCTGGGCCGCCCTCCAGCGCCGCTCTCCAGCAACTAATTCGTACGTGTTACCCGACGTGCGGCGCACGAGGATCGGCTGAAGGACGCCGTTAGTGCGGATGGAATCGGCGAGCTCGCGGAGCGAATCATCATTGAAGGTGGTTCGCGGCTGAAGTGGGTTGGGCGAAATCCGGTCCAGCGGAACCAAAACGACCTGGCCGTGTGCCGGTGCAGGAGCGTGGTCAAGCGGAGTCGCGCGCGACGGGGCGCGGTCGGCGGACTCGACCAGGCCCGATGTGGGATCTCCGGACGCCGCTGGCGCGTCTGCTGTCGAGCCTGGTTGCCGCGCTGGGGGAATGAGTGCCGACAGCCCGCGTCCGAGCCGATTGACAGGCTTGTTCATGCCGCGCCTCCTGCCGGGGCGAGCGTACCGACCGTGGCCACGGCTCGTCAACTGCCCGGCATGACCCGCGCGCCACAGGAGCCGAGCGATCGGGTCGCGCGGAAACGTGTCGGCATCGCCCGCGCGCGGCAGGGGTATTCGCGTCACGCGCCGCCTCATAGCCCGGATTAAATTACTAACATAACCTAGAAATTGTAATATATCATTAAACTTAATACCCCCAACGGTCCCGTTCCAGCCCGCCCGATGCTCAGTGCCTGTCAGTCGACGTCGCGTCCCGCGGCATCCGCGCCAGCGCGCGGAACGCCTCCAGTAAGCGACGATGCCGACGCTTGGCCGCGCCAAAGCCCAGGAGGTCCATCTCCTGCTCGGCGGCCGTCGGGTCCAAGCCATCAACATGAACGCGAAACAAGGCGCAGAAGAGCAGCGTGCGCTGCTGGCCGAGTCGGCAGTGAATGAGAACCGGGCGCCGGCCCGGGTGGTTACACAGCGAGAGAAAGTGCTCCACCTGCTCTCGCGTCGGCGGGTTCTTGTGGTTGCAAGGGATCAGCTCGAACGCGGTGCCCTTGGCGGTGCACACCTCGCGCTCATGCGCTTCCCACCCGTCCGGATCGTCCGCGGAACGCGATCCACGTAAACTTATTACAGTCCTGATGTTATAGCGGTCGATCAGCGCCGCTAGCTCGTCCGGCCTGGGTTGGCCGCAGCGGTAGAGAACCCCCTCCCGCACCACGCCGAAGTGCCGTAGACCATCGTAGGGAACGCGGAAGAGACGCCGTAGGACGCGGGGGACATTCACCGGCTGGAGCTCCCGTCGGTCGCCCACCCGGTCCGTTCGACCGCACTAGGGCCTGGCGACCAGCTCGAACGTGGCCCGGTTCTCGGCCACACGCTGCCCTAGTTTATCCGTCACACTGACCTTCGCCACGTAGCTGCCCGGCGCCAGAGTGGGCGGCAGACGCACGAGTCGCGGCAGGAAGCAATCCTGCCGGCGATTGCGGGAGCGGTCGGTGATATCCGGGTCCTTGAGGTCGAGCACGACGTTGCCGGCGCGATCGACAATCGTCGTGCGCAGGTCGAAGGTCGTGTGGTAGAAGCCGTCCTCGCGTCGTTCGGTCGCGAAGTCCTTCACCTCGCAGTACAGCACGAACTCGGCGCTGCCGCCGGCGCTGAATCGGGCCGGCTCGATGGGATCGTATTGGCCGAACCCGCGCACTGCCGAGCAGATCCGGGCGACGGGCACGCTCAGGTCACTGAGCTTGCGGAGCGCCTGCTGCAACGCGGCCAGTTCGCTGGCCGCCGCGGCCGCGGCCTGGGCGGGATCGCCCGCGTGGCCCTCGCGAATCGCGATCTGGGCCTCGATGAAGCGCGTGGCCAGCTCCTGCTGCTCGGCGGTGACGAGCTGGAGCGGTTCGCGAGCCCGATCGTATTCGCCGGCGATCACGAAGAGCATGCGCCGATCGAGCTGCGCACTGAACGCCGCGTCCTCGGGCAACGTGGAGCGCTCCAGGTAGTCGCGCAGGTCGGCGGTCGAGGCAGCGGCGGCGACGGGCGTATTGACGCGTGGCGGCGGGAGTGAGTCCGCGGCGCGGGGCGTGGGGCCCGTGTCGGCGCGCACCACGGCGCCGGTGAGCTTCGGAGGCTGGGGTTCGGCTGGAGGCAGCTCGGCTTGTGCCGCGGCGAGTTCGACGCGGTCGGGGGGCTCGCTGCCGTTCGTGGGTGCCTCGGTGTTCGCCGCGGTGCTCGAGGGCGGTGCCGGTGTATCCGCCCGAACGATGGGGCCGATCTCCTCGATCTCGTCCTCCGAGTAGCGGAGCGGCGGCCGGTCGCGCGAGGGCGGACGCTGGGTCCTGGCGGCCTGGGCGCGTTCCATCCGCTCGAGGAACTCGCCGACGTGCGGATCGACCGCGGTGGTCTGCGGGCCGGGCGTGGCTGGCGTCGCCGACTCGGGTGCGGCGACGATCTGCGGCGGCTCGGGCGACTCGGCGGGGGCGGGCTCCGCGACTTCGCGTGGGCTGGCCGGCGTGGCCGGTTGAAACACCGCGCAGCCCGCGGCCAGGGCGACTGATACGATGGCGAGCGCAAGAAGGAGGCGATGGGTGGGCATCGGGGGACTCCGGTCGCGGCCGTGTTGATCAGGCAGCGAGCTGCGTGAGCAGCAGCTCGATCCCCGTTTCTATCGACCGAAGGCCCGATTTCGCTTGGGCATCCAGCTCGGCCAGCGCGGCAAGCTGCGCGCGGACCTTGCGCGGCGGGTTGCGGCGCAGGATCGCTTCAAGTTCCCGCTCACGACCCCACATCATGACGCGCGGCGCGATGGCCGCCACGGGCTGGCCGGCCTCGCGCAGACGATGCGCGAGCAGCCAGCGCCGCAGGACGAACGCCAGCCCGCCTACTACCCGGTACGGCGCTTCGGGGTCGCTTTCGAGCACCTGCCGCCAGAGCACGAGCGACCTGGCCAGCGCGCCCTGTCCCGCAGCATCGGCCACCGCGAAGATCTTCTCTTCACGCGACTGGCCCACGAGCTCGGCCACGTCGTGCTCGGTGATGTCCGGCCGCTCGCCGGCGTAGAGAGCGAGCTTCTCCACTTCGCTGGCCAGCGTCCCCGCCTCCGGGCCGACCAGGTCGATGAGCCGCGCGACCGCGGCTGGCGCCATGCGCTTGCCGAGCCGCGCCGCCTCGGCGGAAACGAACTCGGCCACTGCCCGCCCGGCCAGTTTCTCGCATTCCTCGATCCAGGCTCCGCGGGCCTCGGCCTGCTTGTAAAGGCGGGTCGTCTTCGGAAAGCTGCGGCACTCCAGCACCAGCACACCCGTCGGGCTCGGCGCGCCGAAGTACGCCTCGAGCCGCTCGCGGTGTGTGGAGATGAACGCGTCCGCGGAGCGCACGACCACGACGCGCCGCTCGGCCAGGAACGGCAGCGTCATCAGGTCTTCGAGCACCGCGGCGATAGTCGGCCCGCCCTGTTCGACGCTACGGCTGGCATCCCAACGCGCCAGGCACAGCGAGCGGTCCACCGGCGGCGGCAGCACGCGGTCGAGCACGTCCTCCAGCAGGCGCAGTTTCCGGTGCTCTTCCTCGCCGAAGAGGACGATCAGCGGCGGCACTGCCTGGGTCTTGGCCATGCGGGCATGATACGCGCCGCCGCGGAGGCGTGCCCGCGCGCCGCGGCGACGCTTCCGGCGCACGGTGCGCGGGTGTAAGCTCCGGCAGGGAGTGTGGAGAGCGTGTCGCGCTGCCCGGCACACGGGCAGCGGAGCGCGCCCGCGGCCAGGAGCAGCTCGCCGACATGCCCACCACGGAGCGACTCGCGATCATCGGGCTGGACTCGGCCGAGCCCTCGCTGGTGTTCGAGCGCTGGCGCACCGAGCTACCGAACCTGGCGGCACTGGCCGACCGCGGCCTGTGGGGGCGGCTCGAGAGCTGCATCCCCCCGATCACGGTGCCGGCGTGGGCGTGCATGGCCAGCGGTCGCGACCCGGGGGAGCTGGGGATCTACGGCTTCCGCAATCGGCGCGACTGGACCTACGAGAACCTCGGCATCGCGACGAACCTCGAGATCCGCGTCCCCCGGCTATGGGACTGCGTGACACAAGCGGGTCGGCCGTCAATCGTGGTCGCGGTCCCGCCCACGTTTCCGCTGCGCAATCCGCCGATGGGGTGCATGCTCACGTGCTTCCTCACGCCCAGCGTGGAGAGCGCCTTCGCCCACCCTCCCGAGCTGGCCGCGGAGCTCGCGGCCCGCTTCGGGCCGTACCGCCTGGACGCGGAGGACTTCCGCACGTCGGACAAGGCGGCGCTGCTCGAACGCATCAACGCGATGACGCGACAGCGCATGGCGATCTGCCGACACCTCGTGAGCGCGCGCCCCTGGTCGCTGCTCTGGCTGGTCGACCTCGGCATCGATCGCGTCCATCACGGCTTCTGGCAGTACATGGATCCGGAGCACCATCGCTACGTCGCCGGCCATCCGCTCGCGGGCGCGATCCGTGAGCACTACCGACTGGTCGACGAGGAGCTCGGGGCGCTCCTGCCGCTGCTCGACGACGGCCGCACTGCGATCTGGGTCGTCTCGGACCACGGGGCCAAGCGCATGGATGGCGGCCTGTGCATCAACGACTGGCTCATCCAGGAGGGCCTCCTGGCGCTCAAGTCCCTCCCTACGGCCCCGCAGCCGTTCGATCTTGCGGCCGTCGACTGGTCGCGGACCCGGGTCTGGGGAGAGGGCGGCTACTACGCGCGGCTTTACGTCAACAAGGCCGGGCGCGAGCCGCGCGGCATCGTGAGCGACGCCGAGTATGAGCCGCTGGTCTGCGAGGTCCGCCGGCGGCTGGAGGGGCTCGTCGATCATCGCGATCGGCCGATGGGCAATCGCGCGTATCGCCCGGCCGAGCTGTACAGGGCGACGAACGGCGCTGCGCCGGACCTGATCGCGCTGCTCGGCGATCTGCACTGGCGCGGCGTTGGCAGCGTGGGCAACCCGTCGCTGTACGTCTTTGACGCTGATGCGGGCCCAGACGATGCCAACCACGCCCAGCAGGGGATGCACATCCTGGTCGCTCCGGGCGGTCCGCGGGGCGAGCTCGATGCGTCGATCTACGACGTGTTCCCGACGAGCCAGCGCCTCCTGGGGCTGCCGCCGACAACGGACGTCCGCGGCCGGGTGCTGGTCGGGTAGCGCGTCAGCGCGGTAGACTGGCGGCCGGCCGGGGGCGACCGGGGCTGCGCGGTGCCCGGCGCCCCATCACTTCCCAAGCACAGGCGTCGACCAGGAGCGCGAAGCGGCATGTCGGCACCGAGAGAGTACTGGGGCACACGCCTGGGAGTGATCCTCGCGGTGGCCGGCTCGGCGGTCGGGCTGGGAAACTTCCTGCGCTTCCCCGGCCAGGCGGTCGAGAACGGCGGCGGGGCGTTCATGATCCCGTACTTCTGTGCCTTGCTGCTGTTGGGTATCCCGCTGTGTCTGGCGGAGTGGACCCTGGGCAAGGCCGGCGGGCGGGCCGGGCTGCATTCCTGCCCGGCGATCCTCGGTCACGTCGGCGGGCATCGCATCTGGCGGTACGTCGGTGCGCTGGGACTGCTTCTGCCCACGCTCCTGTACATGTACTACGTGGTAGTCGAGTCGTGGTGCCTGGCTTATGCATTCCACTACGCGGCGGGCACCATCGACCTCGGCGACGATCCCCAAGGTTACGTGGCCGCCAGCGGCAAGTTCTTCACCGAGCTGGTCGGCATGGACCGCGACGGCATGATGCTCGCCGGCGGCGTGCACCCCAGCGTCTGGTTCTGGGCCATCACTTTCGCGGCCAACTTCGCCCTCATCTACGGCGGCGTGTCGCGCGGCATTGAGCGCTTCTGCAATATCGCCATGCCGCTGATGATCGCCTGCGCCATTGCCGTGCTGATCCGCGTGCTCACGCTGCCGCCGATGACGAGCACGCTACTGGTCGACGGCCAGGCTGTGTCGCAGACCCGCACTGTGCTGGACGGCCTGGGCTTCATGTGGAACCCCCGGCCGCCGGAGGGCGGCGAGTCCTGGTGGCTCGCCCTGACGCAGCCAAAGGTGTGGCTCGCCGCCGCCGGGCAGATCTTCTTCACGCTGTCGGTGGGCTTCGGCGTGATCGTGAACTACGCGAGCTACGTGCGTCCGAAGGGCGACGTGGTGTTGTCGGGGCTGACGGCGGCCGCCACCAACGAGTTCTTCGAGGTCTGCCTGGGGGGCCTGATCACGGTGACGGCGGCGTTCGTGTTCCTCGGCGCCGCCGGAATGGGGGGGACGTTCGGACTGGGCTTCAACACGCTTCCGGTCGTCTTCGAGTACATGCCGGCTGGCCGCTTCTTCGGGTTCCTGTGGTTCTTCATGCTGTTCCTGGCGGCGATTACAAGCTCGATCTCGCTGCTCCAGCCAGTGATCGCCTTCTTCGAGGAGGCCCTCGGCGTCGGCCGGGCCGGGGCGGTAGCCGTGCTCGCCGTGATCACCGCGGCGGGCAGCGGCTACGTGATCTGGTTCAGTCAGGGCCTGGCGGCGCTCGACACGCTCGACTTCTGGGTCGTCAACATCGGGATCTTCCTGTTCGCGATCATCGAGATCGTGCTGCTGAGCTGGGCCTTCGGCGCGCGGCGGGCGCTGGCCGAGGCCCGCGAGGGGGCCGAGCTGCGGCCGGCGGCCTGGGTCTACCGAGTGCTGATGGCGTACGTCACGCCGGTCTTCCTGCTGGTCGTCTTCATCTTCTGGAGCTACTACCACGCCCCCGCGTACCTCGAGGCGATCCGCGGTGGCGGCGTACCCCAGTACTCCGTTGTCGTGATCCTGGCCGTGCTGGCGCTCTACGTGGCGTTCATTCATCGGGCCGAGCCGCGCTGGGATCGGCTGCGCGCCGCGCCCACCCGGGAGGTTGACACATGACCGCCGCCGGCTGGATGTTCATGTTCGCCTCGATCACGCTCGTGCTCGCGTTGAACATCTTCTGTTTCGGTCGGCTGCTTGCGCGGGCCGAGCGCGAACCCACGCAAGACCCGCGCGATCCACGGCCGGGCGCGCGGCAGTAGGGCGCTCGTGCGCGTGCCGGCCACCACCACTGGCCAGGAGTCGAAGGATGTGTCGCACAAACCGAAGCACGTGGCTCGTCTCGGTTCTCATCGGCGCGTGGCTGGCCTCGGGCGCGTGCGAGCAGCAATCGGCCAGCAGTGACGCGTCGGGGGCGCCGCCCGCCACCGGCCCCATCCGCGTCGGCCACTACGGCTCGCTGACCGGCCCGCAGGCCAGCTTCGGCGTAGCCACGTCGAACGGCATCCGCATGGCCATCGAGGAGTTCAACGCCGCCGGCGGCCTGAACGGCCGGCGGATCGAGCTGATCGAGTACGACACGAAGGGCGATGCGCGCGAGGCCGGCGCTGTCGTGCAGCGGCTCGTGTCGAGCGACCGGGTCGTGGCGGTTCTTGGCGAGGTGGCGTCGGGCCTGTCGCTGGCCGCGGCGCCGATCTGCCAGGAGAACCGCGTCCCGATGATCAGCCCGTCGTCGACCAACCCGCGCGTGACCAAGGCCGGGGACTACATCTTCCGCATCTGCTTCATCGACCCCTTCCAGGGCTACGTCGGCGCGAAGTTCGCCCGCGAGCAGCTCCAGTCCTCCCGGGCGGCGTGCCTGTTCGACCAGTCCGCGCCGTACTCCGTCGGGCTCAACGAGGCGTTCCGCAAGGAGTACACCGCGCTCGGCGGTACGATCACCACAGAGCAGGCTTACAACGAGGGCGATCAGGACTTCACCGCGCAACTCTCGACGATCCGGGCCACCAATCCCGACCTCGTCTACATCCCGGGCTACTACACCGACGTGGCCAACATCGCCCTCCAGGCCCGGCGGCTGGGCATCACCGTCCCGCTGCTGGGAGGCGACGGCTGGGAGTCGCCCAAGCTGGTCGACATCGGCGGCGCCGCGATCGAAGGCGCGTACTTCTCGAACCACTACTCGCCTGAGGATCCCGACCCGCGCATCCAGGCGTACGTAGCCAAGTACAAGGCCAAGTACGGCGACACGCCCGAGAGCATGGCCACGCTCGGCTATGACGCGGCGGTTCTGCCCTTCGACGCCATGAAGCGCGCCAAGTCGCTCGCCGGCCCGGATCTCCGCGACGCGATCGCCGCGACGAAGGACTTCCAGGGCGTGACGGGCAAGGTGACGATCGACCAGGACCGCAACGCGGTCAAGCCCGCCGTGATTCTCCAGGTGCGCGAAGGCAAGATGCGCTGGGTCGCGACGGTGGAGCCGAGGCGCTGAGTCGGTCGCCAATCTGGAGCCTCGCAGTCCTGATTCCGCCTCCTGTTCGCATCGATTGTGCCCCGCCATCTTGCAACGCCTTGCTCCGGCTGGCACAATACTGTCCCGATAGGTCTAGTTGTCTTTATTCGAACGGAGTGTGGCGCATGTCGACACTGCGGCGGCATCATCAGTGGGCACTTCCGCTTGTCATCGTGGTCGGTGCGGGACTTCTGATCCTGGGCGGCTGTCCCTGGCTTCTCGGCACCACGGGCGGCGATCCGAACACGCCGACGCCGGATCCGAATGCGGCCGCGCCGATCGATCCGAATAGTCTCTTCACGCCGCCGCAGAAGTCCGTCGCTCAGCAGTGTGCCCAGTGCCACGCGGCCCTGACGGCGCGCTACACGTCCGGAGTTCACAAGGCGCTGGGCGACCAGTGCCTGGTGTGTCACGAGAACGGAATGGCGCACATGGTGGCCCCGATGGAGACGCCGGCCCGGATTCACTTCGCGGTAGCGTCGTGCGCGGCCTGTCACAACGACCAGGCCGACACGTACCTGCACGACGATGCCGGTAAGCCCGGACGGCACGGAGGCTCGATCTCGACGTCCAAGTACTTGGAGTGGCCGCACTACCAGTACCTGCTCGGCGGTCACGGTTTCACGATCCAGTACAACGAGGAGCGGGCCCACGCGTACATGCTCGAGGACCACATCGAGACCTTGCGTCGGCAGACGACGACCTGCCTCCAGTGCAAGAGCACTCCGGTCGCGTACTACTGGAACGAGCGGCGCCGCGGCGCGACGCAGTTCGACAAGTCGATGGCCTGGGCGACTGCGATCGACCGCATCCGGTCCGACTGGCCCGAGACCATTGACTACGGTGCCGGGTGCAACCACTGTCACGACCCGCACGACGGCAAGTTCCGGCTCATCCGCAAGGGTGTCGTCGCGGCGATCCTGGAGCGCGGGACCGACCCGTACTCGGCCCGACGCAACACCGTCCCTGCCGACGAAGCCGAGCTGTCTGCGCTCATGAATGCGCGCGGGACCGATGGCAAACTGACCGACGAGGCCCGGCGTCTGGCTGGCATCCTGACTTGCGCGCAATGTCACATCGAGTACGTGTGCGGGCCGGGCGCCGACCGCGCAACCACCGGGGAGATCCGCGACGACGTGCCCTGGCGCAAACTGGCGGACCTGGAGGCGTACTACCAGGCCAAGTTCAACCTGCAGCAGGATTGGAAACACAGCATCACGGGGCGTACGGGCATCAAGCCGCAGCACCCCGAGACCGAGGAGTATTGGGGCAGTGTCCATTACCGCCTCGACATGAGCTGCGCGGACTGCCACATGGCCAAGGGGCAGTCATCCCGGGGCGCGTTCACGAGCCACTGGATGACCAGCCCGCTGAAGAACAACACGACCATGTGCGGCAAGTGCCACGAAGACGTGCAGGCTGAGCTGTTCGCGGTCCAGGACGCGTTCTACGCCGAGGCGCGGAACGTAGAGAATCTGCTGGCGACGCTGCTTCAGAAGATCGAGTCGGCCAACACCAACGGGCAGGTACCGGCCGCGGACCTGGACAAGGCCAAGGCCCTGTTCATGAGCGCGCTGACGTGGTGGGAGTGGACCGCAGTCAGCGAGAACTCGATGGGCGCGCACTACGCCGACCAGGCGCGCTGGCAGATCCAGTACGCCAAGGACAAGGCCATCGAGGCCCTGCAACTGCTGCCGTAGCGGACGGCCGACCTGCGAGCTGATACTGGGGTGCGCCGGCGCCCGACCCGCGGGCTGCGGACCCGGGGGGCGCACCGCAGCGCCGCGCGGTATAACCTTCGCCGGACACCGAAGCGAAGGAACCCGCTTGGGCGACCTGCTCCAGATTCTCACCACCGCCATCGTCGTGGGAAGCCTCTACGCGCTGATCGCGTTGGGCTACACGATGGTGTACGGCATCCTGAAGTTCATCAACTTCGCTCACGGCGACGTGGTCACGCTCGGTGCGTGGAGCAGCTTCGCCCTGGCGACGATGCTCCTGCCGGCGCTGGGCGTCGTGCCGGCCAGTCCCCCGTGGTGGGCAGGCGCGATCGTCCTGCTGGGCGCCATGGTCGTGTGCGCCACGGTGGGCTTCACCATTGAGCGCTTCGCCTACCGACCGCTGCGCGGCGCGCCGCGCATCAACGTGCTCATCACCGCCATCGGCGTCTCGCTGCTGCTTCAGAACGCCGGACAGCTTCAGTACGACCTGGGTGGTGGCGTACGGCTGCCCTTCGGGGCCCAGCCGCAGGGCATGCCCGCCCTCATCCCCAACCGCGACGTGGTGAACGTCGAGCTCAGCCCCGCGGGCGACGGGCGAGCGGCCCAGCGGCTGGTCATCGGCCAGGTCGACCTGGCGATTGTCGCCATTGCCGGCGTCCTGATGATTGCGCTGGAACTCCTCGTGCATCGCACGCGCGTCGGGCTGGCCATGCGGGCGGTCTCGTTCCGCCCGGACATCGCCGCCCTCATGGGCGTGCCCGTCAACCGAGTCATCTCGCTCACGTTCGTGATCGGCTCGTCCCTGGCCGCGGCGGCCGGCTTCCTTTACGGCATGAAGTACACCACGCTCCAGCAGACGGCCCACGCCACGTGGGTGCTGCTCGGGCTCAAGGCGTTCGTCTCGGCCGTCGTGGGCGGCATCGGCAACCTGCGCGGGGCGGTGGTGGGCGCGCTGCTGATCGCGTTCATCGAGCAGTTCGGCGCCCGCTGGATCTCGGCCGACATGCGCGACGTGTACGTCTTTGCGGTTCTCATCCTGGTACTGCTGGTGCGGCCCACAGGCCTGTTCGGCTCGGCCGCAGTCGAGAAGGTTTGAGCGGCGCCTTCGCATCCGCGTGTGCGGGCGTGGAGCGTGGGAAGTGCGGATCGTGGAGTGAGACGGTGAGCCTAGGCACATTGACTCCGACTGCCCAGCACGACGGAGCCATCTCTCAGACCGTCACACCTCCGCACGAGAACATGCGCCCGGCCGCGCTCTCGCTCAGGATCGCGCGACGGTTAGACTGACTGAATGACGCTCCTTCGCGGACTACTGCTGCCCCTCCTGCTCGCCGCCGCGCTCGGCAGCCTGCTGCATTTCGGCGTGGGGCCGCGCGTCGGAGCGTACCCGGCCCGGATCATGATGGACGTCGGGGTGGCGATCATCCTCGCCGTGTCGCTGACGATCGTGAACGGCTACACGGGGCAGTTCTCGATGGGTCACGCCGGCTTCATGGCGCTCGGCGCCTACGCCGCCGGAACGATCACCTACTACGGCTCGCTGCTCGCGTGGGGGGACTGTGCCAAGCAGGGCGGGTTCCTGGGCGTCGGCGAGTGGATGCTGGTGGCGGCCTGCCTGGCCGCGGGCCTCGTGGCCGCCGGCGCCGGCTGGTTCGTCGGCCTGCCTTCACTGCGCCTCCGCGGCGACTACCTGGCCATCGTCACGCTCGGCTTCGGCGAGATTCTCCGCGTCCTGCTTCAACAGACGAACCCGCAGATCTTCGCGGCGGACAGCCTCCACGAGGCGACCTGGCGGCAACTCCTGCCGCCGCCCGTCGGCGGGGCCCAGGGATTCGCCGACATCCCCAAGTACGCGAACCTGTTCTGGATCTACGTGTTCGTGGCCGTGACCGTCGCGTTCGCGTACCGGCTCAAGCAGTCGAGCACGGGCCGTGCCATGCTGGCCATCCGCGAGGACGAGGTCGCCGCCCAGGCCATGGGCGTCAACGTCACGCGGCTCAAGGTGCGCGCGTTCGTGGCGGCGGCGTTCTTCGCCGGCGTCGCGGGCGGGCTGTATGCCCACCAGAGCGGCGCCATTCTGCGCCCCGTGGACGCTGGCTTCTTGCGATCATTCGACATCATCATCATGGTCGTGCTCGGCGGCATGGGCTCGATCTCCGGCGCCATCGTCGCCGCCATCATCCTCACCGTGCTCCCGCAGGCCCTGCTCAACCTGGCCCAGTACCGCATGGTCCTCTACGCCCTGGCGCTGGTCCTGCTGATGATCTTCCGCCCGCAAGGTCTCTTCGGCGTCAAGGAGATCTGGGACCTGTGGCCGCGACGCGCGCGGCGTACAAAGCCATGACTCCCCTGCTCGACATCCAGGGGCTCGCGATTTCCTTTGGCGGCCTGAAGGCCGTGCAGGACTTCTCGCTGGCCGTGCCGGACGGCGGGCTGTGCGGGTTGATCGGTCCCAACGGCGCGGGCAAGACCACGGTCTTCAACCTGCTCACCGGCGTGTACCGCCCGCACGCCGGCAGCATGCGACTGGCCGGCCGGGAGCTGACCGGCCTGCGCCCGCACGAGATCACCGCCGCGGGGGCGGCGCGCACGTTCCAGAACATCCGCCTTTTCCCGGCGCTGTCCGTGCTGGACAACGTGCGGGTCGCGTGCCACCTGCGGACGACGCACGGTCTGTGGTCGACGCTTCTTCGCTCGAACCGGGCCCGCCGCGCCGAGGCCGAGATCACCCGCCGCTGCGAAGCGCTGCTGGCCGACTTCGGGCTTTGCGACCGAATGCACGAGCAGGCACGCAACCTGGCCTACGGCGACCAGCGGCGGCTGGAGATCGTCCGCGCGCTGGCGACGCAGCCGCGCGTCGTTCTGCTGGATGAGCCCGCCGCGGGGATGAATCCGCAGGAGAAGCTCGTGCTGCGCGAGCTGATTCGCCGCGTGCGCGACTCGGGCGTGACGGTGCTGCTGATCGAGCACGACATGGGCGTGGTCATGGACATCTGCGAGCAGATTACGGTGCTGGATCACGGCGTGACGATCGCCGTCGGGCCGCCGTCCGCCGTCCAGAAGGACCCGAAGGTCATCGAGGCGTATCTGGGCGAGCCGGCGGAGGCGGCGGCGCGCCCCGGGCACGGAGCGACCCAATGCCGCTGCTAGAGGTCCACAGCCTCCACGTGGCCTACGGCGCCATCCAGGCGCTGCACGGAATCGACCTGTGCGTCGAGTCCGGGCAGATCGTTACGCTCATCGGCGCCAACGGCGCGGGCAAGTCAACCACCCTGCGGACCATCTCCGGCCTGCTGCGCCCCACGCGCGGCACGATCACCTTCGACGGCCGTTCCCTGGTCGGCCTCCCGCCGCATGAAATCGTCCGCCTGGGCATCGCCCACGCACCGGAAGGCCGCGGCGTGTTCGCCAACTTGACGGTCGACGAGAACCTGGAGATCGGCGCGTACGCCCGACGAGATCGCGATGGACTGGCCGCGGACCACCGGCGGGTGCTCGAGCTCTTTCCCGTCTTGCGCGAGCGACTGCACCAGAGCGCCGCGACACTGTCGGGCGGAGAGCAGCAGATGCTTTCGATCGGCCGGGCGCTGCTGGCCCGCCCGCGGCTGCTGCTGCTCGACGAGCCGTCGCTGGGGCTGGCGCCGCAGATCGTGCAGCGCATCTTCGCCATCATCCGCGAGATCAACGCCGCCGGCACCACGATCCTGCTGGTCGAGCAGAACGCGCACCTGGCGCTCCAGGCGTCGCACTACGCGTACGTGCTCGAGGTCGGGCGCATCGTGCGGCACGACGTGGCCGCGGTGCTCGAACGCAGCGACGAGATCCGGAGGGCCTACCTCGGTGTCGCCTGATCGAGAGGTTCCCGTTGTCGCGCAAGCGCGGGCGCCGCACGCCACCCTGCTCGTCAATCTGCTGCTGCCCGGCGCCGGGGCGATCCTGTCCGGCTCGATAGGGCTGGGCCTGGGCGCGGGACTCGTCTTTGCACTCTGCGCGAACCTGGCGATCCTGACGACACTGATTCTGCCGGACGACTTCACGCGCTTCGCGGCCTGGACGACCGTCGCGCTGGCCATCGCAAGCTACGGGCTCGCCCAGGTCACCTTCGCCGTTGCGCACCAGCGCGGCATCGAGATCGATCGCGCCAGTCGGCGACGGGATGGCCTGAGGACATTGCACGCGGCCGTGGAGCGCGGCGAGCACGCGACGGCGCTGGAGCTCGTCGAGCGGCTCGCCGCGGAATGGCCGGACGACCTGGCACTGCTCGACTGGCGCGTGCGGCTGCTGCGCGAGCTCGGCCGCGCGGAGGCTGCTTCGCGCGCCGAGGCCGAGCTTCGCCGGCTCGATCGACACGGGATCTATGCGCGGGGTGCCGCGCCGGCCGCACCGCGGGCCGGTGCCGACGGTTCACACGCGTAGCGCGCACCGTGGCTGGGTGGGATTGGGGGAAGGCTGCCACTTCGACAGGTTCGGCAGACCTGGCACGCCGCCGTGGCGTGTGATCGGAGGCGGTGGCCGCGGGGCGGCCCGGCGTCGCGCAGGTTCGGCCGGCCTGGCGCGGCACGCGGAGTGCATCCACAACGGGATGGGTCGCGTTGGACGGCGCGCCCGCATTGATGCGTCGGTGCTGCGCGGTCGATACGACAGGAGGCGCGGCGTCGTTTGTTGCTGCGGTGCGCGGCGCGGCATAGAATTGACGCCCGGCCTTGGGTGCGAGCCCAACGGCAGCGCCGCGCCTCAGCACCGGTGATTGTCGTAGCCCCTGGGCCCCACGGAGTTTGTAGCCATGTTCGAGCGTTTTACCGACCGGGCCCGCAAGGTGATGGCGCTGGCCAACCAGGAGGCGCAGCGCTTCAATCACGAGTACATCGGGACCGAGCACATCTTGCTCGGCCTGGTCAAGGAGGGCTCGGGCGTCGGGGCGAACGTTCTGAAGAACCTGCATGTCGACCTGCGCCGTGTGCGCATGGAGGTCGAGCGACTCGTCAAGGCCGGGCCCGAGATGGTCACCATGGGCAAGCTCCCGCAGACGCCCCGGGCTAAGCGGGTCATCGAATACGCCATCGAGGAAGCCCGAAATCTCAACCACAACTACGTCGGCACCGAACACCTCCTGCTCGGCCTCCTGCGCGAGCAGGACGGCGTGGCCGCCCAGGTGCTCATGAACCTCGGCCTCAAGCTCGAAGAGGTCCGCGAGGAAGTGCTGAACCTCCTCGGCGCCGGCGTCGAGCAGGAAGAGACCAGCGGCATGGCCCCGCCCAGCGAGGGCCAGCCGCAGCCCAAGAGCGGCAAGAGCAAGACCCCCGCCCTCGACTCCTTCGGCCGCGACCTGACCGAGCTCGCCCGCGAGGGCAAGCTGGACCCCGTCATCGGGCGGGCCAACGAGATCGAGCGCGTCATCACCGTCCTGTGCCGCCGCATGAAGAACAACCCCGTCCTGCTCGGCGAGGCGGGCGTCGGCAAGACGGCCATCGTCGAGGGCCTGGCGCAGAAGATCATCAATCGGCAGGTGCCCGAGCTGCTTCACGATCGGCGCATCGTGATCCTCGATCTGGCGCTGATGGTCGCGGGCACGAAGTACCGAGGGCAGTTCGAGGAGCGCATCAAGGCCGTGATGAACGAGGTCCGCCGCGCGCGGAACGTGATCCTGTTCATCGACGAACTGCACACGCTGGTTGGCGCGGGCGGGGCGGAGGGGGCCATCGACGCGTCGAACGTGCTCAAGCCGGCGCTGTCGCGCGGCGAGATCCAGTGCATCGGCGCGACGCCCTTCGACGAGTACCGCAAGTACATCGAGAAGGACGCGGCCCTGGCGCGGCGCTTCCAGTCCATCCACGTTGACGAGCCGTCGATCGAGCACACGCTCGAGATCCTCAAGGGCCTGCGCGATCGCTACGAGGCCCACCACCGCGTGCAGATCACCGACGGCGCCCTCGAGGCCGCGACCGAGCTGTCGCACCGCTATATCACCGGCCGCGTGCTGCCCGACAAGGCCATCGACGTGATCGACGAGGCGGGCGCCCGCGTCCGCATCAAGAGCATGACCGTCCCGCCGGACCTGGCCGAGCTGGAGCGCGACATCGAGCGGCTGACCGCTGAGAAGGACGAGGCCGTCAAGAACGCCGACTACGAGCGGGCCGCGGAGCTGCGGGACAAGTGCGAGACGCTCCGCATGAAGAAGGAGGCCATCCAGAAGGACTGGAAAGACGTGGCCAAGGAGGCCGAGGGCGTCGTCGACGACATCGTCATCAGCGAGGTCGTCAGCCGCATGACCGGCATCCCGCTCACGCGGCTGGAGAAGGACGAGGCCGACCGGCTGCTCCAGCTCGAGACCGAGCTGCACAAGAAGGTCATCAGCCAGCACGAGGCCATCAGCGCCATCGCCCGCAGCGTGCGCCGCAGCCGCAGCGGCCTGAAGGACCCGAATCGTCCGATGGGCTCGTTCGTCTTCCTGGGCCCCTCGGGCGTGGGCAAGACGCTGCTGGCCAAGACGCTGGCCGAGTTCATGTTCGGCGACGAAGAGGCCCTGATCACGATCGACATGTCGGAGTACATGGAGAAGCACAACGTCAGCCGGCTGATCGGCGCCCCGCCGGGTTACGTCGGCTACGAGGAGGGCGGCCAGCTCACGGAGCGTGTCCGCCGCCGGCCCTACGCGGTCGTATTGCTCGACGAGATCGAGAAGGCCCACCCCGACGTGTTCAATATGCTGCTCCAGATCATGGAGGAGGGCCGGCTGACCGACTCGTTCGGTCGGCACGTGGACTTCCGCAACGTGATCCTGATCATGACCAGCAACATCGGGGCCGACCGCATCATGAGCCAGGACCCGTTCGGGTTCATGAAGCGCGACGAGGACCTGAACTACACCAAGATGAAGGACATGCTGACCAACGAGCTCGAGCGGCACTTCCGCCCCGAGTTCATCAACCGCATCGACGAAGTGGTCGTCTTCCACAAGCTCACGCACGACGACCTGATCAACATCGTCGATCTCGAGCTGGGCAAGGTCAGCGCCCGCCTCAAGACCAAGAACCTGGCGCTCGAGATCACCCCGGACGCCAAGGAGTACCTGGTCGAGCTGGGAACCGACGAGAAGTTCGGCGCCCGCCCACTGCGCCGCACGATCTCCAGCAAGATCGAAGATCCGCTCAGCGAGGACATCCTCCGCGGCAAGTACGCAGGCAAAGCGGTCGTCCGCGTCGGCGTGCAGGGCGCCGGCGACAAGCGCGAGTTTATTTTTGAGGGGCTGGATGCCCCCACGCCCCCGGGCGAGTCCAAGCTCGCCGTGGCCGGCGCCGAGGCGACGTGAGAGTTGGCAATCGCGACTAGCGAATAGCGAAGGGCGAGTAACGAGGCGCGACGTGCGAGCTGCGGAACGCCCTGTGCGGTAGGCGCTTGCCCCCCTCCCTTCCAGGGCAGGGGGAGGGTAGCGACCATCGAATCCAAAGCCGCCTTCGAACTCGTGGCTCATTCGCCCTTGGACGTGCAGCTCCGCAGCCCCAGCAGTCCCCCGTGGGAGGGGGGACGGTCAGTGCGGCCCCCTTCCCTCCTGAACCGCGCCGCTCCCTGAACTGCTGCTGTTCCTAAGTCGTCCCCCTGAGCGCCCCCCGACTTGCAAACCGCTCAAGCGGGCATTCTCCTGATCGCCATACGACGCCGACGCACGTGACCGCCCCCGCGGCCGAGGCGGCCAAGCGCACTCGTCGTCGGCCGGGGCGAGAGAGCGAGTTGAGCATGAGCGTGGAGCGCAGCGATCGGATCCCGGCCCTTAGCGTTCGGAACCGGTATCCAGCGTGGCAGTCCGCTCGGGCCCGTTGCGCCGCGACCGCGCGCTCGTGGTCGGTCGGCGTGCGGACCCTTTGCGTGCTGACTGTGATCGCCGCGTGTCCGCCACTCGCCGCCGAACCCGTGAAGCTGTCGGCGGGCGACTTGCGGGTGGACGCCGAGGCGGTCGGGCCGGGCGTGTTCGCCGTGCACGTTCACCCGATCGAGGCGGTGCCCTCCGACGCGCCGCGCGACGCCGGCGAGCAGATCGTCTCTGGCGACGGCGCGGTGTTCGCCCTGCAAGTAGAGGGAAGCGCGGTCCACGTCCGGCTTCGGCCGCTGCAACTGACGACCGACGCGCTGACCGCGGAGATCGCCGCCCCTCGCGTCGCGGCAACGCTGCGCCCGCTGGCGGCGTACGGACGCGCGCGCGTACCCGGCCTCGAACTGAGCTGGAACGCGTCGCCCGGCGAGGCGCTCTACGGCTTGGGGCAGCGGTTCAACGGCCTGGACCAGTCCGGCCGGCGCGTCGAGATGTGGATCAAGGACTCGCCCGGGGCGGGCGCCGATCAAGCTGACTCGTACTTCTGCGCACCGGTCGTCTATAGCAGTCGCAACTACGCCATCTGGGCCGACGACAACCCCGACGGCGAGTTCGAGCTGGCGCGCGTCACAGCAGCCGACGCGTCGGTGGCCGACGCACCAGCAGAGGGCGCCTCGGGCCAGTCGCCGCGACACGTGTATCGCCGCGCGGGCCGACTGGTCACGTACTACTTCGCGCTGGGCGATTCGCTTCGAACACTGGTGACCGCGCGGACCAAGGTGCGCGGCGGCCTGCGCCCGATTCCGGACTGGGCCCTGGGTGTGTGGATCAGCCGCAACAGCTACGAAGTGCAGGCCGAGGCGGTGGAAGCGATCGAGGGGATGCTTCGGCGGGGCTGGCCTGTGGCCGCGATTGTGCAGGAAGCGTGGAAGGGCCTGAGCGAGCGCGGCGACTTCAACAACTTCTCGCCACAGCGATGGCCGGACCTGGACGCGTACTTCGACCTGTGCCGCCGGCACGACATCAAGACGATCCTCTGGCAGGTGCCGATCACTCACCCGTTGTCGCCGGAGTACGCGGCGGCGGCCGAGCGGGGCTACTTCGTGCGTGATCCGAGCGGAGCGGTGAGTCAGCGCGAGGCCTGGCTGGCGGGCTTCGCGAACGTCGACTTCACGAATCCGCAGGCCGCCCGCTGGTGGAAGGACCAGATGCGCGACGAGGTGCGCCGCGGGGTGTGGGGCTTCAAGGCCGACGACGGCGAGGACATCAAGCCGACGGACGTGCTGGCCGACGGTCGCCGGGGCTGGGCGGTGCACAACGATTACAGCGTGCTCTACAACCGGGCGCTGTGGGAGCTGCTCGATGAAGAGGGTGTCGACGGGCTCCTGTGGTGCCGCAGCGGCAGCGTGGGCATCGAGCGCACACCCGCCCTGTGGGCCGGCGACCAGCTCTGCACCTGGCCGCAGCTCCGCAGCCTCGTCGGGGCGGGCCTCTCGGCCGGCCTGTCGGGTATGCCGTACTGGAGCCACGACATCGGCGGCTACGCCGGCACGCCCGCGCCGGAGCTCTACATCCGCTGGATGCAGTTCGGGGCCTTCAGCCCGCTCATGCAGTTCCACGGCGCGACGCCGCGCGAACCGTGGTACTTCGGCCAGCGGGCCGAGGCGGCGGCGGACCTGCTCATTCACTTGCGGATGATCCTCCTCCCGACGCTGCGCGCCCTCGCGCGCGAGGCGGCCGAGACAGGCGTGCCGTTGATGCGGCCGATGGTGCTCGAATTCCCCGACGATGAGCGATTCGTTCGGGAGGACAGCCAGTTCATGCTTGGGCCGGACCTGCTGGTTGCGCCGGTGTTCGAGCCGGGCGTCGGCAGCCGCCGCGTGACGTTCCCTGCCGGTGCGTGGCACATGCTGACAGCGCCAGTGGTGTACGACGGCCCCGGCGAGTGGGACGTGCCCTGTCCGCTGGTGGGAGCGCCGGTCTTTGTTCGCCAAGGCGCCACGCTTGCGCTCGCACTGCCCGCGGGAGTCGAACTGACAGATCCGCGGCCGCGTTGGAAGCCGGACTCGCCAACAGTGAGGGTGACGTTCGGCCCGAAGCGTGCGCGGATCAGGAACCTCGCGGTTCCCGCGATCGGCAACGCCCTCCTAGACTGTGCAACGATCCGCTTCGAGCCGTGCGACGCCGACACGACATGGCGCGTGACACACGGCAGCTCGGCGGTTGAGGCGCAGGGAGCGGCCGACACGCGCCGCGATGGCCGGCGCGTGGCGGCCACGCTGCGACGCGGACAGCGCGGCACGACGCCCACGGACGAGGCCGGCGAGCCGGCCTGGTTCGAGGTTGCCGAAGTCGGCGAAGGCGACGTCGCACGCGTGGTCTACCGCGGCGAGCTGCGCTGGCGCATGCCGCTTTCGCTCGAGGTGGAGCGGCCGGCGCAGTGGCTGGTCGACGTGGGGGGGCGCGAGATCGTCACCCACGTGCGCAGCCACGCTGACGAGCCGATCGCATTCCAGCTGCACGCCCGCGCCGATGGGGGCGTGGTCCTGCCCGACGACTTGCGCATGGCCACTGCCCCGGCCGGCGGCACCGTGCGCTGGACCTGGCCGCTGCACGTTCAGAACTCGGCCGCGATCGAGAGCCTGCGCGTCGAGTTCGAGCTCATGGCCGACGACCTGGAGCTGGACTCCGGCATCGTGGCCCTGGCTCGCCCGATGCCCTGGGTCGTGTGCGGCCCGTTTCCCGCCGAGAGTGGCGCTGCGGCCTACGCGACCGCGTGGGGCCCGGAGACAGAGCACGGCGCCGACGTCGCGTTCGAGACGCGCTCGGGCAACAGGCTACGGTGGCAGCAAGTTGATCCGGAGCATGTCCTGGCGCACAACGGCCTCAACCTGGGCGCGCTATTTGATGGGGCGAGCCACGCGGCTGCGTACGCGCTGACCAAGCTCAACTCGCTCAACGAGTCGGACGCGGAGCTGCGCTTCGGCAGCGACGACACGCTGACGGTGTGGCTCAATGGCCAGCGCGTCTTGTCGCGCGAGGTGTATCGCGCGGCCGAGCCGGACCAGGAGGTTGTTCCGGTGCGGATTCGCCCCGGCGAGAACGTGGTCGTCGTGAAGGTTGCCCAAGGGGTCGGCGACTGGAGGCTGCTGGTGCGGCTGACCGGGCCGGGCGATCGGTGGATCGAGGGCGTGCAGAGCGGCTTTGCCGATTGGAAGGACTACGCGCCCGACCGCCCGCCGGCGGCGCGGGTGATCCCCTCGCCGCCGCCGTCGCGCTGATCAATCTCTGGTCTCTTCCAGAGCCCGTGGAGCACCCGCTATCAGCGGGTGCTCCACGCCCGGTCGCATTCGGTGCCGTGATGGGTCCTACCGCGGCGCGTGGCGCGGGGCGTGTTCCGCGGTGATGACCGAGTGCATCCCGCCGCGCGGGGTCCAGCGCGTGCGGACGCGCATCCACCTGGGCTGAAGCAGCGCCACGAGGTCGTCGAGAATCCGGTTCGTCACGGCCTCGTAGAAGATGCCTTCCGTGCGGAACGATTGCAGGTAGAACTTCAGGCTCTTGAGCTCGACGCAGGTGCGGTCGGGGATGTACTCGATGACGACCCTGCCGAAGTCGGGCTGGCCGGTCTTCGGACAGAGGCTGGTGAACTCAGGCTGCACGTGGCGAATGACGTAGCTGCGCCGCGGGGTCGGGTTGTCGAACACCTCGAGCATGCGAGGCGCTTCAGAGGGCGGTGCGGGGCGAGCAGTCCGTCGGGCCATCGCAAGTCCTCGCGTAAGCCGCGGTGTGCCGCGCGCGGGCCAGGAGCTTATCCCTAACTCCCCTCCCTCGCAGGGGTCGGGGGAGGGTCGAAATCGTCGCGGGAGGCAGCATACCGGCTCCCTCGCTCCTGAGGGCCCTGGTGCCGGAGCCGCCTTCAGTCCGTGGCGGGAAACGTGGCCGCCATCGCCCGCAGGTACTTCCAGTTCTGCTCGATTTGGCGCGTGAGCGCGGGCAGGTCCAGCGTCTCCGAGCGATAGCGGCGCTGCTTGGACAGGTACGCTTCCAGCGGCGTGCCGTCCGGCTCGGCATTGATGCGGTAGCGGCGTCCGTCGAACACCTCGTAGAGGGGGAACAGCCCGCACGCCACGGCCAGGCGGATCAGCTCCACGCTGTCGGCCGCCTCGCTCTTCCACCCGGTCGGACAGGGCGACAGAAGCGTGAGGAACCGGAACCCGGACGTGTCCAGCGCCGTGCGCAGCTTGCGCAGGAAGTCCTCGCGGTGGGCGACCGACAGGGTCGCCGCGTAGGGCACGCGATGCGCCGCGAGGATTGCCATGATGTCTTTCTTCGGCTCTGCTTTGCCCGCGGTGGTGGTGCTGGTCTTGACGCCCTGTGGCGTGGCGCTGCTGCGCTGCCCGCCGGTGTTGCCGTAGATCTCGTTGTCGTAGCAGATGTAGAGGATGTCCTCGTTGCGTTCAGCGGCGGCGGAGATGGTGGCCAGGCCGATGTCGTAGGTTCCGCCGTCGCCGGCCCAGCAGATGGTCGGCTGGTCCTCGCGGTTCAGCGCCCGCACCGTGGCGACGCCGCTGGCCACCGCTGCGCTGCTGGCGAAGGTGGTAGCGATGGTCGGCACGCCGTAAGCGCTGGTGGGAAAGGCGCCGGCAGTGACGATGCCACAGCAGGCGGGAATGCACAGGACGGGCTTGCGTCCGTCGAGGGCCTCGTGGAGCCATTGTAGGCCGATGGACATCCCGCAGCCGGCGCAGTTGGTGTTCCCGGCTCGGAGCAGGTGGTCGCAACGCTCGAAGGTGACATCGGGTGTCGTCGCGGCGGTCATCGGTGACCCTTTCGAGTTCGTCTTGCTCCGCCCCAGTCGGCCAGATGAGGCTCTCGCAGACCCGCAGAGAGCGCGGAGGATGTGGGACGTGGAGCCCTGATGGTGCTGCCTCTGCGTGCGCTGCGCCTCTGCGTGAGCATACTCTCCTCCGAGCGGAAACTCACACCAGGACCTCCTTCCACGCCGGCTCGGTCGCCTCCTTACGGGCGGCCAGGTCGTCGATGATCTCGCCGATCAGCGCGGGCGTCACGTCGCCGCCGCCCAGGCCGACCAGGTAGTCCTGGAGCAGCACATCGGCGCGAGCGCGGAGACTGACCGCGACCTCGCCCCAGAAGATTCCGCCGGAGCCGGGCGAGATGTTCCGGTCGAGCACGCCGACGCGCTTGGCGGGGCCGATCGCCGCCGCCAGGGCCGCACGCGGGAACGGTCTGAACATCTTGAGTTTTACGAGCCCGACGCGCTGGCCGGCGGCGCGGCGCTCCTTGACCACGTTTCGCACCGTCCGGGCCATGGTGTTCGTCGTGATCAGCACCAGCTCCGCGTCCTCGCAGTGCTCGGCCGACAGGGCCCCGTGCGGGCGTCGCCCGAAGACCCGCTCGAAGGCGTCCAGCGCCTCGCCCAGAACCGCCGGAACGCGGGCCATCGCGTCCTCGATCTCCCGGCGATGCCGCTCGGTCTCGTGAGGGAAGGTCATGCCGCCGACCGTGCGGGCACGATGCGTCAGGCGGTGGGGCAGGTTGAGCGGCGACAAGTACGCCTCCACCCGCTCCAGCTCGGGTAGGTCGACGGCCATCTGCGTATGCGAGACGACGAAGCCGTCCTCGGCCACGAGTGCCGGCAGGAGTACGCGCGGATCCTCGGCGACACGAAACGCGACCAGGATCGTGTCCACGAGGTCCTGGTGGCTCTCCGTATAGAACTGCATCCACGCCGCGTCACGCAGAGCCAGCGTGTCGCCCTGGTCGACCCAGATGTTCCAGGGCGGGCCGAGCGTGCGGTTCACGCCGATCATCACAACCGGCAGCCGGTAGTAGCCGGCCGAGAACACGTTCTCGGTCATGTAGGCCAGGCCGTTGGACGAGCTGGCCGTGAACGTGCGGGCACCTTCGAGCGCGGCGCCGATGCACACGGCCATCGCGCTGTGCTCGCCCTCGACGGGCACGACCCGCCCCTTGGTGAAGGGAAAGTCGCGAAGGAACTCGATGATCTCCGTCTGCGGCGTGATGGGGTAGGCGCCGCAGACACACCCGCGGGCCGTGCGGTTGGCCTCGCCGGCCATGGCCAGGGCGTGCCCGGCGGCGTAGTTTCCGGTGACAAGCGACCTGGGCACGGGGAACTCCTTGTCCGTCGTCAGCTACTCGCCTTTGCTGACCCGCGGCCGTCTACGCCGCGATCACGTGGCCAGCCGCCGTGGCTCGCGGCGCGCCACGCTTACAACTCCGCCATGTACACGACGCCGCGCGGACACTGCGACGCGCAGATGCCACAGCCCTTGCAGTAGTCGTAGTCGAACCGATACTCACCGTTGCCCCGGTGCACCATCACCCCCTCGGGGCAGTAGCTGAGGCAACGGTCGCACTCATTGCAGACGCCGCAGCTCAGGCAACGGCCAGCCTCCAGGGCGGCGGCAGGTCGACCGGGCTCGTCGTGCAGACCGAGGCGGACTTCGGTGAAGCTGTGGACGCGGGCCGGCGGCGCCACGTGGTCGCCGCGCAGCGGGGGCCTGCGATCGAACACGTGCATGGTCATGGCTTCGGGGCCGGCCACGACGTGCTCGGCGTGGTCGAACAGGTCCTCGCCGGTCAGCGTGCGGTGAATGTGCAGCGCCGCGCGTCGGCCGCTGCCGATCGCGGCCGTGACCGTCCCGTCGTTGGTGGCGAAGTCGCCGCCGGCGAAGATGGGCGCGCCGGTCAGGCCCGCAAGCCGCTCACCGTCATGAACATCGCTGCCCTCGGGGAAAATCGACAGGTCCGCCGACTGGCCCAGCGCCAGGATGACGCGGTCACAGGGAATCTCGAAGATCGCGTCTTCCGTTTCGATGGGCACGGGCGCGCGGCGGCCGGAGGCGTCGGGCGGGCCCAGTTCGTTCCGCTGGCACGTCAGCACGGCTCCCGTGGGACGGTCGCTCAGGCCCAGCGGCGTGACCAGCTCGAGCAACTCGATCCCTTCCTCGAGCGCCTCGTCGATCTCCTCCTTGATGGCGGGCATCTCGGCTCGCGTGCGGCGGTAGGCGACGACGACGTGCCGCGCGCCGCAGCGCTTGGCCGAGCGGGCGGCGTCCATGGCGGTGTTCCCGCCGCCGAGCACGACCACGCGCTGGTCGGTCATGAACACCTCGCCATGCCGGACGCGGTCCAGGAACTCGATGCCCTGGATCACGGTGGCGCTGCGGGTCCGGCCGAGGTTGAGCCCGCGCAGCTCCTGGAGACCCGTCCCGACAAAGAGCGCGTCGTACTCGTGGGAGAGTTCGAGCAGCCGCTGGCGCGAAATCCGCTGCCCGGTCTTCACGGTCACGCCGTGCTGGAGTATGAAGCTGATCTCGCGGTCGAGCACGTCGCGCGGCAGTCGATAGGCGGGGATGCCGGTCCGCATCACGCCGCCCAGTTCGCTGTCCGCCTCGAAGATCGTTACGGGGTAGCCCAGGCGCGCCAGGTGGTACGTGCAGGACAGACCCGCCGGCCCGGAGCCGATGACCGCGAGGCGTTCCGGCCGCGTCGGGCGGCTGGCGTGCGGCCGCACCGTGTGGTCGCCGACGTAGCGCTCCAGGTCGCGGACGTTGACCGCGCCGTCGTATTGCCCCCGGTTGCAGACTTCCATGCACGGCGCCGGGCAGACCCGCCCGCAGACCGCCGGGAACGGCGACGTCTCGAGGATGATCCGCAGGGCCTCGTCGTATTCCTGTTGCCCGACCGCCTGGACGAAGTCGCGCACGTTGTTGCCCGCCGGGCAGCCCTGGTTACACGGCGGCGTGAGCTGGCGGCGCTGCGGCTGGCGCGTCGCCCAGTCGCCCGTGTGGATTCGCGGCAACCCGCCCGTGTTCGGGTCGAGGATGCTGGCCGCCTCGCCCGAGCCCGCGGCGAAGGTGCCGGCGGTCGGGGTCCCCGGCAGCGTGGCCTGGCGGACTGTCTCGAACGCCTGCCTGGCGGCGGTGACGTTCGCGCCGCCGAACCCGGTGTGGGCCAGGGCGTGGTCGACGTCGTCAAGCGTCAGTCCCAGCACGCGGATGACCGCGCCGAGCAGGGTCGTGTTGACGATCGGAACCGCGCGCGTACCGAGGCCATTCGCCGCCGCGATGGCCGTCGCGTCAACCGTGGCCACCCGCCGGCCGGGGAAGTGCTCGGCGAACTTCTCGGGCGGGTCGGCGGCGTTGAGGATCAGCCAGCCGTTCGCGCGCATGCCGGTGACGACCCGCGGGCCGATGAGCGTGCGGTCCAGCACGACCACGTGATCGGGCTGGCGAACCTGGTTGTGGTTGGTGATCTCCTCGTCGTCCACGCGCACGTAGGCCTGTACGGGCGCGCCGGAGCGCTCGGCCGCGTACACGCCGAAGGCCTGCACGTGCTTGCCGCGTTCGAAGAAGGCGGATGCGATGAGCTTGGCCAGCGTCACGCCGCCCTGTCCGCCACGGCCGTAGAGCGTGAACTCGATCATCGGTCACCTGCGCTGGTCGCGTGCCGCTCGCCGCCGCGGCACCGGGGCTCGCCGCCGCGGGCCGCCGGCGGGTTCGCAGCACTTTGATATGAAGTTATCCGAGTTGGACCTCCAACGCAATCGTCAGCCCAGCTGCGGGCGTGGGTCGGCGGTCCGCTCAGAGCCTCGCGTTCACCTGTTCCAGGATCTCGCGCTCGAGTTGCGTCGCCCGCTCCATCAGGGCGGCGCCGCGCTCGAGCAGCTCGATTGCCCAGTCCTTGCCCGCAAAAGACTTACAGTTGATCCGCACGTTCAGGAACGCGCCCTGCACCGCCCCCCGCGCGCACAGCGCGCCCACGCCAACGTCCGAAATCGACGCCGCCAGACCCTCCCGGGCCATTTCCTCAAGCACCGACATCGACTCGACGGCCGTCTCCATGACTCGCAATGGAACTGTCGCGGCGTCCCGCGTGGCTACCTCGACGGCCGCCTGCCGCGCGGCCTTCTCCGCCGGCGTTGCCTTGGGGAGGCCGAACGCCGTCATCAGCCGGTTGAAAGCGTCCGTATCCTCGTCAATGAGTCGTAACAGCTTGTCGTGACAAGTCTTGCCGCGATCGGCCCAATCGCTGAAGTGAGCCCAGCGCTCGTCCCAGCCCCGCTTGTGCGACGAGAGATTGGCGACCATCGTGCCCAGCGCGGCCCCGAGTGCCCCCAGCGTCGCCGCAACCGACCCGCCGCCGGGTGCCGGTGACTCCGACGCCGTCTCTTCCACGAAGTCGCGGATCATCAGGTCGACGAGCCGCCGCCGCTTAGGGGCGCGGGCCGCGAGCGCGTACTCGATGATCTTCTCTTCCGGCTTGAACGGCTTCAGGTCCGCCAGCCCCAGCGACTTGACCGCGATCTTCACGAGTTCGCGGTCCGACACGCCGGTGGAGCGCTGCTGCTTGTGAAGGAAGTGGCGACCGGCGTCGAGCATGGCTTGGAGGGGAACCATGCCGACGAGTTCGGAACCGGTCACGCGAACACCCCGCGCCTCGGCCTTGCGTACGCACTCCTCGAAGGCCACATGAATCGGCGTCACGGACAGGTTCGTAAGGTTGATCGAGATCTGGGCGATCCCGTATTCCTCGATGAACCACCCGATCGCCTTCACCGCCTTGAGCGAGCCCGGAATCCAGACCTCGCGCCCCTCGGCGTCCTTGCGGATCGGGCCGGTCAGCGGGTCGCCGTCGCGCGCTGGGCGCCCCTTCTCGCGAATGTCGAACGCGATCGCGTTCGCCCGCCGCGTGGACGTCGTGTTCAGGTTCACGTTGTAAGCGACGAGGAAATCCCGCGCGCCGACCGCGATCGCGCCCGTCCGCGGTACGAACGTCGCCGGCCCGAAGTCCGGCTTCCACTCCGGTTTGGCCAGTTTCTCTGGCAGTCCCTCGTCCTCCCCCGCGCGCACTGTCGCGAGGTTGCGCCGCTCGGGCCGCGTCGCCGCGTACTCGTAGCAGTACACGGGAATGCCGACCTCGTCGCCGATGCGGCGGCCGAGCCTGCGGGCCAACTCCGCGGTCTGCTCCATGGTAATGTTGCGGACGGGGATCAGCGGCAGCACGTCCGTCGCCCCGAAGCGCGGGTGCTCCCCCTTGTGCCGCGTCATGTCGATGACCTCGGCAGCCTTGCGCGTGGCGCGGAAGGCGGCCTCGAGCACCGGCTCCGGCGGGCCGACGAACGTCACCACGGTGCGGTTCGTGGCCTTTCCGGGGTCGACGTCGAGCAGGTACACGCCGTCGACCGCCTCGATGACGTCGGTGATCTGCTTGATGACGGCCGGGTCGCGCCCCTCGCTGAAGTTCGGGACGCATTCGATCAGCGCATCGTGCATGCTGGGCTCACTGCCTGGAAACCCGGGCGGCGCTGGGCGACTCTCCAACCACGCCGGCGCGCGAACGGCTCTCGCATTGCTCGCGTGCCCAGCGCGGTCCTCCCGCGCCGCCGAGAGTACCGGGCCCCAGTGTAGGTGAGCCCCCCACGCCGATGCAAAGCGGACCGCGCTGCCGCGCCGGCCGTTCGCCCGCCGCGCGTCAGCTCACGCCGCGCCGCGCCCGCGCCGCCAAGCGACGCTGCTCGTAGACCTCTTCGCACTCCGGCGGCCGCGGGTACAGCGGCCGGGCGTCCTCCGGCCGACAGAAGCGACCGGCCGCAGCCGCTTCGACCGCCAGCGCCCAAACGTCGGTGGCGTCAGGAAGCCAGCACGCTTCCGGCAGCATCGCTACACCCGCCGCCTGAAGCGCCTCGCCGTGCCCGGCCACCCAGTCGCCAGTGGCGGCGCAGCCGGGCGGCAGCGTTCGGCACCACTCTGCCGCGTCGCGCAGCCGGGGCGGGTCGACGACCTGCCAGCCCGGCGCGAGACACTCCGCCCCGGGGCCGCCGTCGTCTTCGTGCAGCGCAAGGGGGGTGGCGGACGCGACCTCGCCGGCGGGCGTGGCGCCGCCGCCCTTGCATCGCTGGTACAGCCCGCCGAAGACGCGGCCCGCCCCAGCCGACACGCCGATGGCCACCGGGGTGTCGGGCTGCGCGTGCGCCGAGGCTTCCCGGGCGAGCACGTCCAGCGTGTCGAGGGCCACGAGCCGGGCACGGGTCGCCGAGTGCCACGTACGGGCTACGGTCACGCCGACGCGCAGGCCGGTGAAGCTGCCCGGGCCACGCGAGAAAGCCACGACCGCAACTTCGTCTGGTCGTACGTGCGCCTCGCGCAGCAGGTCGGCGATCGCCGGCAGCAGTTCCGCGGTGTGCGTGCGGTCGGTGCGGAGGACGCGGGTTCGCGGCGGCGCAGGCGGGCGGCCGAGCGCGACGCTCCCCCGGCGCGAGGAGGTCTCGAGGGCGAGGATGAGCGGCTCGGGCATGGCGCGATTCTATCGCGCGGCGGCCGGGCGGCGCTCAGCGCTCGTAGCGCGTATTGAAGTAGGAGACCTGGCGCTGGGCGATGATCTCGGGCTGCGTCGCGCCGGGGATGGTGGTGGTCTTGTCCGGCGAGAGGCGCGGGAGCATCGGGCCGATGTCGATGGTCATCTGCGAGCGCACGCTGGACTCGGGCTTCTCGCGGTCGTAGAGCGACACGTAGATGGTGTACGTGTTGCTGCGGGTGGTCAGGAAATGCGTGTCGAGCAGCGCCATGAGACTGACGGCCTTGAAGAAGTCGCCGCGGCCCGTCGACGTGTCCGTGGAGCCCGACCAGGGGGAGATGGTCTGTGGCTCGGTCGCGTCGAAGCCGATCACGTTGACCAGCTCGCCGAGCGTGAGGAAGCCGCGATGGGGCGTGCTGCCAGCCGAGGCGCGAATGGCTCCGTAGAGCGACGAGGGTCGGTAGATGTCGCTGTTGCCGGCACCGACGTTCCGCGTGTGGGCGGCCGGGTACGGCGAACCGGGGACGTTCTCGACGTACGGCATGCGGTCGCGGTAGGCCGCGATCGCCTGTGCCAGGTACGGTCCGAGACGGTACCACTGCCCGGCCTCGGCGCCGCTCCCCACGGACGAGGCGTCGATCGCGCCGTTGGCGTACGCGGGGTAGGTGCGCAGGTAGCGCTGGTCATCACTGCCCTCACCCGCGAGCACGCCCGACTGGTAGCTCCAGAACGCCGGCGAGCCGAGCGGACTAACCGGCAGGTTCGAGATGGCCGGATCCTGGCCGGTCGGGCCCATCAGCGGCAATCCGGCGAGAACATGCCACGGGGCGGTGTTGATGTTCACGCGGCCCGCAACCCGGTACGGGTCGAGGGCGTCGCCGCGCGTCCCGTCGCCGTTGGCGTCGCCAGGGTCAAGCGTCGTGAAGTAGTCGAACACGAGCAGGCCCCAGGGAACTTTGCCCGCGGCGTTATCGGCAAACTCTCCGGAGGCCGTCTGGGCGTTGTCGAAGATCGGCATGTGGCCGAAGTCGCACGGGAAGCCGCCGGTCGCACCCAGCGCGGTGCTGCCCGGCCCGCCCATCCGCTTGAACCACTGCTCCCGCATCTGATAGCCCATCGGCTTGTCGCCGTCGGAGCCACCGGCGGTGTGGCTGAAGCGCGGGATGAACAGCATGAACCCGACCGTAGGGAACGAGGCCGGGCGCATCACGCCATGGATCTCGTGCAGCGACGTGCCCGCGTTCATCAGGTGCAGCGGCGTGGAGGGGCCAATCTCCTGGCTGATCGAGGGCAGAAGCTGACCCAGGCCCTGCGCTGGACCGACAGGTGGACCGGTACCCTCGTCGCGCAGTGCCTCGTAAATGGCGTCGCCGGGCTCGAACGCGGTCACCATGCGCCAACGCGACTGGCCGTTCACGCCCCCGATGTAGCGGTCCGGTTGCGTGTCACGCTGCACCGAGATGTGCCACTCGCTGATCTTGCTCGCCGTGGGTGGCAGATCGACAACGAGCTTGTCCACGAGGTACCAGTCCGTTCCGCCCGCCGTTTCGTATTCGCGCCACAGGCGCACGACGAGGTCGTCCGACGCATCCTCGAAGGGGATCTCCAGGTCGTCGAGCGTCCCGCGGATGAGCGGCAGGTTGTCGAAGTACTTGTTCGCCTGCTGCCCCACCGGGAGATTCGGGTCGTCCTTGTGGGCTGAGAACCAGTAGAAGCTCCGCCCCGCCAGGCGGTCGCTGTCCAGGCCGCTGCCCTTGCCGAGCGTCTTGCGCTCGGGCGAGCCGAGCTCGCTGGCCTTGTCCACGCTGATCGCGAACTGCGGCATGTACAGCGAACGCGTGTCGTTCGGATCGCTGAGCGTGTCGTTCGGGTTGAACAGCTCGATGGCCAGCGCGACGCGCGCGACGATCGAGTTCGGATCGACGTCGTTGGGGTCGAAGTTGTTGGGATCCAGGTTGCTCGGGTCGGTCGAGAACGGGCGGTTGTACGCGATGACCTGCGTGATGAACGGCTGCGGCGCATACCCGAAGAAGCGCCGACCGGCCTCGAGGCCGCTCGAATCGCCCGACTGGATCTCGTACCACACGCTCGCGATCTTGCCCGTGGCCGGGTCCCGCGGCGCGGCGAAGGCGATCGTGTTGACCGCCAGCATGTAGGCCTGCTCGCTCCGCTTGGCGGCCTGGTCATTCCACTGGCCGGCCACATCGCCGTAGGAGGCCAGCATGTCCGTGAAGTAGCGCGCCAGGTCACGCACGATCGGGGCGCCGCTGGTGTAGTTGTAGGCGCCGGCAAACGCAGCCCCGCTGAACGCGCCGCGCGTGCCAATGTCGCCCAGGTAGAACTTGAGCGCCCCCGGCCGGATGCGGATGCCAACATTTGGATCGTTGTTGCTCTGGATCCGCGCGAGCTCATCGCTGTAGTTGACCGTCGTCAGCAGCCGACGCTGCACGAGCCCCTGCCGCGGGTCGCTGCCCCCACCCTGGTACGCCAGGTTGTACGCCACGGGGTCGAGACTGATCGCCTGCCGCCAGACATCCCAGTCGTAAGCGCCGTCCGCGTTGTCGTCAGCCAGGTTGAAGCGCTGCCAGGGGCTTCGACCCTGGTACTGCGGGAGCAGGGTCGACGGGAAGCGCTGTTGCAGGTACTGGAGCGTCGGGGGCTGCGATTCGGCGTCGCTCCCGAAGCGGCCCACCAGGCAGCCGCCGCGCATCCGCAGCGCGGGCTCGATCGCCGCCCGGTCGCCGTGCAGGAAGTAGAAAAGCTGCGTGGCTTCGTTGGGATCAAGCGGCGCGTTGGCCGTGTCGAACGGGTGACGGAAGTAGTTGAACAGCCGGGCCAGGAACGCCGCATTCCACGCCGTCGGGCGGCTCAACAGAATGAAGTCGTCCAGGTTGAGCGGCGAGCCGATCGTCACCATGCCGCCGTGGGAGATGATTCGCACCGCCGCCTCGTAGCGGGCGTTCTGGTCGAACTGCCGATAGAGCGCGCGCGTGCCTTCGAACACGCTGTTGGGGTCAAAGAGGATGTTCGCGTTGACACTTCGGCCGGCCAGCGAGTTGGCCAGCTCCGTCGCCAGCGCCGAGCCTGGGAAGCTCGAGTCCGAGATGCCGTCGCCATCGGCGTCCATGAACGGCCGGCGGGCGTTGCGCGACCGCCCCTCGTTGCCCTGCACGCGCGGCTCGATGTTCGTCATGCCGGTGGGCTTGAACATCAGGTCATCGAGCCTGACGTTCGCGGCGTCCTCGTTTCCGAGCGCCGAGACCGCGGCATATTTGTAGTCCACGGGATTAGGTTGCACCGCGGCCCCCTCGGGATCGCGCACCGGTTCCAGCGCCGCCAGCCAGCGCGACGGCCCATAGCCGGGGATGGGCGTGTAGTTTCGGCCGGTGACCAAATCCGTCCCGCCGCCGGCCGCGATGCGCTGCCAGATGACCTCGTTGACATTGGCCACGATGCGGTCGACCTGGGCGCCCTTGCTGAGCTGGACCATGGTCTGGCGGTCGGACCGGGCCAGCGTGATGAACGCGGAGACGGCCACGAAGAGCATCGCCAGCAGGCCCACGATCAGGACCAGCACGGTGGCGCGCTTGCTGTGCTTTCGACGCTGAGCTTGCATCATGTCACTTTACCGGTCGCTCCAGTTCGCGGCTGCCGCCAGCCAAGCGCCGACCACAGCCGGTCAGTGTACCCGCCCGCCGGCGGGTTTCTCTCCACTCCGATCGTATTCTGGCGCCGCGGTCAAACCTGCCAGCTCTCCCGGGCCAAACGGCGCTAGAGGCCGGGAAGACCGAGCCCCGGCCGGTCTTGTACGCGCCGCTCGTCGCGGTCCCAGGCTTGGGCCACGAACACGGGCCCGTAGCGTCGGACCTCCGCGTCCCACGAGGTGCACAAGACCGGCCAGAGGCCGACCCCCAGGAGCCGCATGCGGCGATCCAGGGTGCGCCAGAGGCGGAGGTCCGGGACCCGCCGGACGCGGAGGTCCGGCGCTACTCGGCGGGGGGGGCGCGCGCCGCCGCGTCGCTTCAAAACGTGTGAACCAGCGTGCGAACGAGCGGCTGATCCAGCCGGCCACGCGGAGCGAATGCCCGAACAGTAATCCGGACAGCGTACGGCCACGTCCGGAGGATGCGATTCTTGATCCCGACCCGGGCCCCGCCTGGGCCCGTCGCGTTGTCATAGTGCCAGAAAAGTGACGGACCCGCGGGCGGCGGCCGATCCATGCGGGCGAACGAGGAGATTCGCCAATCCGGGTCCAGCGAGTTCGCCGCCCCCACTTGCCGGACGATTGCGTCGCGGTTTTCCGTACTGTCGGGCACGAACAGATAGGTGCTGCCGGGCGTGACGGCAGTCCAGTGCGGCAAGCCGAGCGGCAGGTTCGGGTCCGCCGCGTGCAGGACGCTGTTGCGCGGATCCTCGGGCATGAGGAACTCGACCTGGAACCAGACGCAGCCGCGGAGCATCTGCACGCCGAGGTTCGTGCGCAGGTCCGCCGGCGTGTCCTCAATCACCGTGGCGACGTGGCGCAGCGTCGGGTCGCCATCGCGCCACAGGACCCGGTTGAAGCGGTAGAAGAAGTCCGGGGTAGGCCACTGCGGCACACCAGCGTACACGAACTGGTACGGGCGATAGATCGCCGGGCCGAAGTTCTCGGCTCCGAATCCCGCGGCGGTGAGCAACGAGTTCGGACCGAGGTCGTTGAAGAACGCGCCGACGTCGAGGTCGGCGGAGTCGCCGGCCCAGCGACCGTCGCTCGACGGGGCGCATGCGACCAGCCGGTTCAATTCGTCGTTGGTGAACTCGACTTTGGTCTGCTGGGAAACAGGCTCGATGATGGCCTGTCGGCGGGCCAGGTGCCAGCGCGACGCGGGCAGCCGGCTGAGCGAACCCGGGTCGAACGAGCCGTCGATCGTGAAGCGGATGTGCTCGAGCGCGGATGCGTCCGGAGCCACGTAACGCGACAGCGCGGTGCTCCACACCGCCTGACCGATCGCCGCGTGGCCGTAGACCACCTGCGTCAGCGCAGCCTTGCCGCCCCGGGCGAGCATCGTCTGGAACGGCGTGGCGGGATTGCCCGTGGGCTTGGCCAGCGACTCGATCGGCCGGTTCGTGAAGAACATCAGGACGTCGGTCCGCGGATCGCTGTAGACCCCACCCGGGTCATCGAAGCGCGGCGAGAACTGGGGATCGAAGTTCGGCACGCTGGCCGGGTCGCCCTGGAGCACGCGGAAGTACTTCTGCGCTTCCAGGTCGGCTTGCGAGAGGGCCGCGGCCTGGGTGGCGCCGGCGATCAGGAGCACGCTGCGGGCCGGGTCCACGCCGCGCAGGTCCTCGCGCAGCTCGTCGAGAAGCTGGCGGACCTGCAATTGCACCTCGCTGTAGGCGGCGGACTGCGAAGCCGTGCGGGCCGTGACGGCGAAGACGACGCCGACCACGCTGAGCGCGACGGTCAGCACGGCCAGCGAGACCAGCATCTCGACCAGCGTGAAGGCCGAGCGGCGCGCCGCGGCGCCCGTCTTTGTGGCACCGGTTTCCAACCGGTGCGTCGCGGCGTGGGTTGGTGAAGCGACCGGCCGGCGCGACGGGCGCGCGATGTGTCGTGCGGCAGACGCCGGACGCGGAGGTCCGGCGCGACGGACGCCAGATGACATCAGCGGCGACAGGCTCACGGGACCTCTTGGAGCCGGATGAAGCGGCGTGAAATGGCGACCACCGGCGACTGGTCCGGGAAGACGGGAACCTGGTACGCGCCGTCGGGTTCGTACTCCTCGAATGCCGGCGGGATGACCCAGACGGGGAAGAGCGGCGAACTGTTGGCCGTCGGAGTGTCGCCCACCCAGGGGTAGTAGCCGTTGCTCTTGACGATGATCTCGTAGTGCCCGTTTGCACCTGATTCGGCGTTCCAGATGCGCTGGACGACCTCGTAAATGGGCAGGATGTCCTTGCAGGCCGGGACGAAGCCGCCCGTAATCGTGGCCGGATCATCGTCATCCAGCACAGCGGGGATGAGGATCGAGCCCGCCGGCATCAGGTTGCCTACCGTGCGCTCGGCCACAAAACGGAGCGTTGCCGCGGACGCGACCTTCTGCTGGCCAGCCTCCCTCAGTGCCCGGGACGGCAACGCGTTGTCGTAGTCGATGCCCGGCTCGAGCAGCGGCAGCGAGGGCCACGCACTGGGGTCGTTCGAAAACGCGACCAGCCACGGAATCGGCGCGACCGAGTCGATCCCCGCGTAGTACCCCCCGGAGGGGGGATCACCCTGGATCGCCGGGATCCGGCCCTGCACCGGGTAGCGGTGCCGCTCAGACGGCCGGCGCGCGGCCACGGTGATCATCTCGTAGAGATACGGGTCGCTGCCGGGAGCGTATGACACCCTGCGGGCGAACGTCACCCAGGAGATGCGCTGGCTCATGATCTTCGTCGCGTCGCTGGGCGGCACGCCGGCCGGTCCAGCAGTGGCCGAGTACATGGACCAGACGTTGCTGACGAATAGCTCCGGCGCGGTCGGTGCGCTCGGGACGACCGGCGGATACGCGATTTCGCCGGACGAGATGGCCGGCAGCGCCCAGCGGAACGGAAATACTGGATCGCGGTACGGCTGGGCGACCTCGCGCGGCGAGACGGAAAGCGCGTCGCTTCCGAGCGCCGTCTTAATCCAGTTCCCGATGAGCTTCTCGGTCACCAGCGGAATGTCGATTCCATAGCCGAACTGAATCTCCCCTCCGGGCAGCCAGGCGTTACGAAGCGTGTTGTACTCCGTGTCCGCTGGGGCGACGCTCGACATCGCGATGTTCTGCGTCAGCACCGGTCGGACCTTCACGTGCGGCACGTAAACCGGATCGAACCGCCCCGAGTTCGGGTCGCCGCTGGTCCACGGGTTGCGTGGCACGAACAGCGGCGGCGCGCGGTACAGATCGGTGCTGCTGGGCGTGGGGTCATTGGGGTCGAAGATGCGGTCGGAGACGCCGAGGCTTCGCTGAAGCACGCTCAGGGCGTAGTCCGTCGCCGCCGCCCCCGTGTCGCGGTCGATGCTCTCGCGCGTGAAGCGCACGCCCAGCGGCAGCGCCGCCCCGATCACCAGCAGGCCCATCCCGAGGATCGCCAGCGCGATCATGAGCTCGGCCAGGCTGAAGGCCCGACGCGCGGCTCGGTGATGAGTTGCGACCTGACGCACGGGTTCGTCCTGCTCTTACCTCGGCGCGGCGGCGCTCGGCACGAGCGCTCCGCCGTGGCGGCTCACCGTGTACGGTTGGCCGCGCGTCCTGAGAATCTCCTGGCGGTCACCAGGATTTGCGCCGGCGCCGATGAACGCGTCGCGCGAGTAGACCACCAGACCGGTGAAGTTGAAGCGCTGGAACAGCGTCGGTGTGCCGCTGTAGCCCGGGTCGTCCGCGCTGCGGTCGACCTCCACATTACCCAGCGGCGAATACGCCTT
>CAADGM010000142.1 GCA_900696535.1 uncultured Planctomycetota bacterium | reverse complement strand
CGGGCCGTAGACGTTGTCCGGCCCCTGGCAGCAAAACTCGTAGGCGTAGAAGTCGTCGATGTCCACGTCGCCGTCGCCGTCGAAGTCGAACGGCAGAACGGGCGGGCGCGAGAGCAGGTAGTCGATGGCCCGCTCCATCAGCGCGTCGCGCGACGTGGCCGAGCCGATCGCCTCGAACGGGAATCCCATCACAACCAGGCGATAGCCGCCGCCCGAGTACTGGACCGCGGCGATGCCACCCGTGCCGCCTGAGTAGATCAGGCAGGGCTGCGCGTCGAAGCTGGCCGTGAAGACGTCGGGGGTTGATGCGTCGTAGGGCGCCCCGGCGGGCTGCCCGAAGTCGATCGTGCCCAAATCGGCGAAGATACTGCCGGCCACGCCGGAGGCCAGGTACGTGTTCGCGTCGTCCGCGCTGTAGCTCACGCGGAGGATGTTCGAGAGGAAGACCGGGCCGTTGCCCGAAGCGCCCAGGTCCCAGGCCAGTTCGCTGCCCGAAACGAACAGCGAGCCGCCGCCGGTCAGGTAGGCCGTCACCAGCGGCTGCTCGGTCGCGTCGAACGTGCGGTCCTGCGTGCTCTCGCGCCCGAGTATCCACACGATCGCTTCGTATGCGGGAAGACCGACCGCCCCGCTGATGACCGCCTCGTTCGCGCAGGAGGCGAAGCCGACGTCGGCCGCGGCCAGCGACTCGGCGTGCTGCACGATGTAGTCCAGCGAGTTGTTCTTCCGCCAGATGACGCGCTCCATCGACTGGCCCGCGTACGCGGGCGGCTGCGTCAGCGTCTGGATCGGGTTCGTCTGCCGCCGCATCCGGTCGTACCCGTTCACCACGAGCACGTCCGCGAGCGAGCCGTTCGACGGCCGGCGCACGGCGAGCGTCTCGGTGGGCATGGACTCGCCGCCGGCGTTGGTCGCGGCGATGCGCAGGTAGATCGTCTGGCCCGCGGGGACGTTCGTCAGCATCACTGACGTCTGGTTACCGACGACGATCGGGTTGCCGAACCCGTAGCCGTTGCTCGAGCGATAGATGATGTAGCCCGTGGCCGGGTCGCCCACGGCCCCGTTGGACAGCGGCGCGTCCCACGCGACGGTGACGTTGCCGCCGCCGAGGTCGAGCACGCGCGGGTTGCGCGGCGTGTCGGGAGCGAAGGCCAGCGGGACGGGGCTGCCGGCCAGTGTGTTGAGGAAGCGCGTGACGCCGTGCACGCAGGCCCGGGCCATGGCTCGGCGGACGCGCGGGTCGCGCAGCAGGCGGGCGTCCTGCTCGTTGTCATGGAAAGCGAGTTCGACAAGCGTCGCGTCGAACTCGTTGCTGTTGTTCGAGGTGGCGATGGCGCCGTAGGAGCCCGTGAGCGTCGGAGAGGCCCGGTCGAACCAGGGGTGCTCGAACTCGGGCGAGAGAATATTGAGGTCGGCGTCGATCTCGTTCGACAGGATCGTGGCGTAGGAGACCTGGTTGGTTGTTGCGCCGAGATCCGTGATCAGGCAGATCTGGCCGCGGGCCGCGCCCGACGACGCGTTCGTGTGAAACTCCAGGTGGACGCGCTTCCAGCGATCGACCTGCACCCCGCCCGCGGGCACCACGTTCATCTCGCGGGCCAGGCGGGCCCCGGCCCCGACGTTGTCGCTCTGGTCGTCGGAGCCAACCAGGTCCCACATGGTCGAGTCGAAGCCGACCGCGCGGTTGCCCCACTCGCTCTGGCCCCAGTACCGCTGGGCTTCCTCGTCACGTGGGTAGCCGCTGATCTGGTTCGGCCCCGGGCGGACGATGTCGCCCGTGCCGCCGCCCCAGCGGATCGCGTCGGCGATGATCGCGCCGGCCACGTTCGACTGGTTCGTGATCTCGACGTAGTTGCTCCCGCCCGCCACCAGGTGGTAGTCCCCCAGCCAGATCCAGCCGTTCCCTACCTCGCGATGGTCGATGGCCACTTCGCTGATTCCGCCACTGTGCTTGATGCGATACGTCTGCACCGAGCGGTTCGAGCCGGCGATCGTGAAGCAGTACACCGGGTAGTAGTCGGTGACGGGGATGACGGGCGTGTAGCGGGCCGTCGCGGTTTCGGTCACCGACGCCGTCGCCGTGCGATAGGCGACACCCGAGAGCGTGACGCCGTTCTCGTAGTACTTGCTGCTCGAGCCGTTGCTCCACGAGCCCGTGAAGGTCACGCCCGGATCATCCTGGTCGAGAATGACCTCGATCGGCTGCCAGCCCACCGGGCGCAGCGGCACGACCGTCGCGCCCGCGTTGTGCGCGAACGCGGCGAAGTAGTTGATCACGTCGATGTTGCCGTAGTCCTCGCACATGCTGTACAGCACCGGGCGCTGTAGGAACCAGTTCGACGCACCGGCCGTCCAGCCGTGCCCCGCGGTCACATACACCACCACGCCCGACAGCGCTCCGGTCGGCTGCCGAGCCGCCTGAGCGGATGAGCCGCCGAAGTTGACGACCGGCCGCTGCTCCTCGACGGGTGGCAGGCCAGCGGGGGGCGGCACTGACTCCAGCGGAACGACGGGCCAGTCCGCATCGCTCGGGCCGAACTCCGCAGCGGGAGCGGGCTGCTCCGCAAGCAACGTCTCCAGCGTGCCGTACTCGCCGGAGCGGCCCTGGCGCACGCGAACGCGCGTGCCCGCGAAGTACGGCGCCGCCGCGAAGGGCTCGCCCAGCGCGCGGCTCAGCGTCTCGAGGTCGTATGCGCCGAGGTGCCACGCGGCGCCGACGGCAGGAAGTGTCAGATCGATCTCGAGAACGTTTCCATGCCACTCGAGCCGATCCACTTGCGTGCCCGGCGGCAGGTGCCAGGGCGCGCTGCTCGACGATACGCGGCCCGCCCGCTGAATGATGGCGTGAACGGCCTCGCTCGCCGCCGCGTCCGCTGGCCCGTTCGGTCCGATCGCCGCGACGGAGGCAGCCAGTCCGTCAGACAGCGCGGCGACGAGTTGGGGGTCGCCGGCATGCCCGACCGCGACAGTCGCGGTCACGAGCACGGTGAGTGATAGAGCGAGGACGTTCGACAGGCGGGGCGCAATTCGTTGCATGGCGGCGGGATACCTCTTGCTGGGCCGCGTTCGCGGGCGCTACGTTCCCCTGCCCTAGCATCGGCAACACGGCAGCGGCACTGGCTGAGCGGCGGCGCAGGCGGCGGCGCGGGCCGACTTTTCCCGGGCCCACGCAGTCTATGGCGGATGCGACGCCGCGTTCAAGCAGAAACCGGATTGCTGCGCACGATATGGGACGCTCGCCGCGCGCGGGCTATCATCCCCGCCCGTGGGACCGCTGGACGCGATTCGACCGACCGCACTCCCCGCGCTGCTGTTCCTGGTTGCCTGGCCGCTCTTCTGGCTCGTGCCACCACGGGGGGGCCGGCACTTCTTCATTCTCTCCGGGCCGGTCTTCGTGCTGCTGGTCGACGGGCCGCTGATCGCCGCCGGTCTTGCCGCGGCCATCGTGGCCGGCTACGGGCTCGTTGAGACGGTCATGCGGGTAGAGCGGGGGCGCCCTGTCGCGTTCGCTGTTCTGTTGTCGGGACTGCACGTTGCGTACTGGGCGTGCTTCTGGTTGCCGCTGCCGGAGGCGTATCGGCAGGTCGTGCCGCGGCCCGCCGACCAGCCCGCGGTCTTCATTCTCTTCAGCGGCATCGGGCTGACGTTCCTGCGGCTCGTCGCGTACGCGTGGGATCGCTACCGCGATGCGGCTAAGCGCGTGTCGCTCGGCGACTACCTCGCCCACATGCTGTTCTTCCCGCAGCTCCGTCACGGTCCGATCGAGCGCTGCACCGCGCAGGCCGAGCAGCTTGCCCGGGCCCGCGAGCGCTGGCGGCCGGCCGACCTGGGATGGGGGCTGCTTCGGATTGTGCTGACCTACGTGGCCGTCGCGGCGGTCGTCCTGGTCGCGCTCGGCGTCGGGTGGCTCTTGGGCGTTCCGCCGAGCGGCGCCGGCAGCGGCGATCTGATCCGGCACCCCGAGCGGCTTGGGTGGGGCGGGCTGATGCTGGTGATGCACGTGCCGCTCTTGCTGCTCTACGCGGCGGAGGCGGCCTTCGCGAGTATCCAGCTTGCGGTCGCGCGCTGCTTCGGGGTGGTGGGAAGTGAGAACTTCAACGCCCCCCTGCTGGCGCGGAGTCCGCGCGACTTCTGGCGGCGCTGGAACATCACGCTCTCGTCCTGGCTGCGCGACTACGCGTACATCCCGCTCGGGGGGAATCGCCGCCACGCGGGCCTCAACGTCGTCCTCGTCTTCGTCTACTGCGGCCTCCTGCACGCCCTCCAGTGGCGGTGCCTGGCCTGGGGGCTCTACACCGGCGTGACCCTCGCCCTGTATGCCTGGGTCACCCAGCGCTTCCTGCCCGATCGACACGCGTGGCTGGCGGCCCGGCCGCCGTGGCAGCGCCAGGCCATCCTGCTGCTGGCCCGGCTCGCGACCGCCCACTGGCTGGCGATCGGCGTCACGATCATCCTGGACCCCGAGACCTGCGGCCTGCGCGTCCTGGCGCGCTACCTCGAGCTACTCACCGGCGGCGCCGTGCGCTTGTGCGTGGCCGGATGATCGGCTGTAGACTGCGCCGTCGATGCATGCGAACAATTCCTCGCACACGCCGCTAGCGGGCCGCCAGACGCAACGCCTTCGCCTTCGCCTTCGACTCGCCGCCCTCGCCGCGCTGGCCGCGGCGGTGCTTGTTGTCGGCTGCACGGCGCAGGGATCACGCCGCGCGGAACCAGTTTCAACCGACCAGCCGGCCGCAACCGCGACGGTGCCTGAGGAGTCGAGCAGCGAGACCCCGGCGTCCGCTGCCGCGTCACAGCCGGCCTCACTGTCGACGTCGCTCGCCGAGCCGGCGTTCTCGAATCTCGATGACTTGGCGGCGCGCGACCCGCGGGCGTTCCTGGAGCGCGTCGCGTCGCGCTGCTCCGACCTGCCCGATTACACGCTCCGCTTCACACGGACCGAGCGGCGCGGACTCATTCCGCGTCTGGAGGGCCCCGAGCACATCGAAGTCTGGTTCCGCCGTCGGCCCTTCAGCCTCCGGATGAAGTGGCTGAACGAGGACCTGAAGTTCGGCGAAAGCGTGTACGTGGAGGGCCGGCACGACAACATGGTGCGGTTCGTGACGCGCTGGTGGTCGCCGCCGCTGGCCCCGCCGCCCGCGATCAACCGCGTCGACCTGCTTACGCCGGTGCTGCTGGGCGAGTCGAAGCGCCCGCTGACGGACTTCGGTTTGGAAAAGACCATGGCGCGGATCCTGGCGACGCTCGACAAGGCAGGGAGCGGCGCCACGCTGAGCTACCTGGGCGTCGTCGAGCGTGAAGCGGGTGGCCCGCGCGTTCACCACATCCGGGTCGAGTATGCCCCGACAGGCGGCAAGGCGCCGTCGCAGGATTTGTACTTCCACCTTGGCTCCGGTCTGCCGGCCGGCGCGGTGCTGCGGACCGCTGTGGGCCAGCTCGACGCGGCGTACGCGTACGACGACATCCGGCCCGACGTGGGGCTGCGCGACGAAGACTTCCTGCTGGAAGTGGAGCGCGGAGCGGCGGCAAGCGAGCCCGCGGACGCGCCGGCCACGATGCCTGCCGCGGCGGCGAAGCGCCCCGACGGCGCAGGGACTCTGGACTCGCCATGAGCGACGCCGCCGTGCGCGACGAGCGGTTCATGCGTCGGGCGCTGGCGCTGGCCGCGCGCGGACGCGGCTGCGTCGAGCCGAATCCGATGGTGGGCTGTGTCATCGTGCGCGGCGGACGGATCATTGGCGAGGGCTGGCACCGCCGCTTCGGCGGGCCGCACGCAGAGGTCGATGCACTTCGGCGGTGCACCGCGTCGCCGCGCGGGGCGACGGCGTACGTCACCCTGGAGCCGTGCCGGCACTTCGGCAAGACGCCGCCGTGCACGGACGCGCTGATTGCGGCGGGCGTGGCGCGGGTGGTGGCGGCGGGGCGGGACCCCGGGCGTGAATCGGGCGGGGGGGCGACAGTGCTGCGGCGGGCGGGCGTGCGGACGGAGATCGGGTTGCTTGGCGACGCTGCGGCGGCGCTGAACGCCCCCTTCTACAAGCTCGCCCGGGAGCGGCGGCCGTGGGTGATCCTGAAGTGGGCCCAGAGTCTCGACGGCAAGATCGCGACGCGCACCGGCGACTCGAAGTGGATCAGCGACGAGGCTGCCCGGGCGCACGCCCACCGCACGCGCGGGCGCGTCGACGCGATTCTCATCGGTATCGAGACGGCTCGACGCGACGATCCGATACTGACGTGTCGCTCGGGCCGGCCGCGGCGCGTCGCGACGCGTGTCGTGCTCGATACGCGCCTGCGCCTGCCGCCAACGAGCCGACTTGTGCGCTCGGCTCGAGACGTTCCAACGTGGATCTTCTGCGGCCCGCGCCCGAGCGTCGTAGTGCGGCGGCGGCTCGAGGCGCTGGGCTGCCGCGTGACGCCCGTACCCGTGGCGCGCGGGTGGCTGGCGTTGGGGGCGGTGCTCGACGCGCTCGGGCGCGAGTCGTGCACGAATCTGCTGGTCGAAGGTGGCGGCCGCGTGCTGGGCAGTTTTCTCGACGAAGGACTGGCCGATGAAGTGCAAGTTTACATCGCGCCGCGGCTGATTGGCGGCGTAGCGGCGCCCGGTGCGCTCGGCGGGCACGGCCCGGCGCGATTGGGCGAGGCGGCGCGGTTCGTCGCGCCGCCGATCATGCGGCGCCTGGGTGACGGCTGGGTCGTCACGGGGCGCCTGGATCGCCGGTGAGTCTGTTGTGCGCGGCGCCCGCCAATCCGAGCCGACCGCGCAAGCGGTCGGTCGGCCATTGAGCGGAGCGGTGCCGCGCTGGCGGGCGCGGCGGCTGCGGTCTGTCCGATCGCTTGCGCGCTCGGCTCTGAGAGACGTGCGGCCTGCCTGCGCTCCAACCGCGCGCAGCGGCCGGCCGATCGGCTACCGGTCCGATTCCGCGGTAAGCTAGCGGCCGGCCCCTGGTGCGTGGACGCGGCCCTGTTCCCGCGGACACCGCGCGTGCCTCGTGGACCGCGCCCGTAGCCGGGGCGCGCAGGTCGCAGGGAGACGCCGATGCCCGGCACGTCTTGGAGCGGCTGGTTTGACGAACTGATTCGCAACCCGCGGCAGTCGGCCGGGCGGCTGGCGCGGCTCGTTCGCGATGGCTACGCCCTGCGCGTGTACTTCGGGCGGCGGTTCCGCGAGAACAACATTCTGGCGCTGTCCGCGGCGCTCTGCTTCCAGACCATTTTCGCGCTCGTGCCGGTCCTGGTGCTCGCGTTCCTGGTGGCCAAGTCGCTCGGTGTCCTGGAGGACAGCAAGCGGAGCCTGCGCGCGTTCCTCGACGCTTCGGGCTTCGCCACCATCGCGGCGATTCCCGACGAGGCGCTCGTCAGCCCGCCTGCGCAGCCCGTGCCCGGCGCCGACGCCCGGGCTGGATCGGAAGGGGACGAGCGCGACGCCACGCCAGCCGAGCCACGGGTGCGGCTGGCCCCGGACGCACCGCCCGCCGCGGTCGAGGTCTCGCCGGACGAAGCGGGAGAGCCGACGACGGTCGCCGGCGGTGCAACGGCCCAGCCCGAGCCTCGCGAGCTGACGGTCATCAACCTGGCGGACCGGATCGAGGAGGTCGTCACCAGCGTCGAATCCAAGCTCACGTTCACGCGCATCGGCCCGATAGGAGCGGTGCTTCTCATTTGGTCGGCGCTGGGCCTGCTGCTGACCGTCGAGCGCTCACTCAATCGCATCTTCGGCGCCCCTGACACGCGCAACTGGGTCAGCCGCATGCTGCTGTACTGGTCGAGTCTCACGCTCGGCCCGGTGGCGATCGCGACGGCCACGTTCCTGGGCCGCCGACTGATCGCAACGGTGGCCGATTGGCCGTTCATGTCGAGCTTCCTTGTCGGGGTCGGCTGGCTCGGGCCGATCGTTGTCGGCGTCCTGGCGCTCACGCTGCTCTACGCGCTCATGCCCAACACGCCGGTGTCGCTACAAGCGGCGGCGTTGGGCGCGCTGGTGGCCAGCGTACTCTGGTTGGTTGCCAAGTGGGCCTTCGGCGTGTACGTGGCCCAGCTCGTCCTGAAGGGAAACCTGTACGGCATGCTGGGCGTGCTGCCGCTGTTCTTCATCTGGCTGAACATCTCGTGGATGATCTTCCTGCTGGGTGCCGAGATTGCCCACCTGGCGGCCGATCCGTCGCGCGCATCGCTGGTGACGCGAGCCAGTCCGATCCAGGTTGGACCGTCGGACCTGCTCGCCGCGCTGCTCCTGGTCGCGCGGCGATTTGAGGCCGGGGACGGTCCCGTGCCTGCCGCGAAGCTCCGCAGGGACCTGGAGCTATCGCCCGAGGCAGCCCAGGTGACGCTGGATCTGCTGGAGCGAAGCGGCCTGCTCCACCGGACGACGCGCGACGGCGACGCGTGCTTTCTGCTGGCGCGCTCACCGGCGACGATTCGAGTGGCGCACATCGTCCAACTGGGTGACCCGAGGACGAGCGAGCTGCCGGTGGCGGGGGGCGACGGGCTCGAGGGCGCCGTCAGTCGCGTGGCTCGGGCGATGCAGGCGCCGCTGAGTGAGCTGACGCTGGCGGACGTGCTCCGCGAACGCGGCGCGCCGCGGTGAGCGCCGTCCGATCGCACGGGAGATGACCGTGATCCGAGCCGACCGCGCAAGCGGTCGGATGTGAGCGGTCGGATGGTGGTCTGTCCGATCGCGTGCGCGATCGGCTCTGACGGGGAGGCGGGGTCCGATCGCTTGCGCGATCGGCTCTGACAGAGGCGCGACCCGCATCCGAGCCGACCGCGCAAGCGGTCGGATGTGAGCGGTCGGATGCGAGCGGTCG
>CAADGM010000141.1 GCA_900696535.1 uncultured Planctomycetota bacterium | reverse complement strand
GAGGCGAGGATCACCTCGACGTCGGCGTTGTGCTCGATACGACCCACTCGATCAGCCCAGTGGGTGCGTGAGGCGCAGCGCTGGCCGTGTTTACTGCCCTTGGCTCCGGCGATGACAGGCTGGGGCGCCGTGCTGCGCTCGACTGCTTGACAGGGGGTCTGTCGCGGCGTTTGCTCTCCCGGGTATGAAGACGCCGCGCAGCCAACCGCCGGAAATCTGCGACTTCGACTGTCCTTACGCGGGATTCCCGCCGGCCGAGACGGCCGGAATCTGCCGAACGATGTCCGCCGTCCAGTGCGGCTTACTCGGGGAGCTGGTGCCAAAGAACGCGCCGTGCGAGTGGCGGCGCCGCGGGGCGAAGTCTACCGAGCGTGGCGGTGGGAAGCGCAGAGGCCAGGCCCCCACGGGGCGCGGGCGAGGGCGCGGCGGGAAGGAAGCGAGACGCCGCGCGAAGTGACGCCGCGATGCTGAGAGCTTCGCAGTGAGCCGGGCCGGACGGCTGCCCCGCCTTGCTTGACGCTCGCCGCGGCTCGTGGTGTAGTGCTCGGCGGGCTCCCCTGGTACATCACGCTCGAATCGACCGATCCACCAGGACGCCCAGGCTGCCTTGTCCCCGCGCCGCGCCGCCGCGCCGAAGGGGGCGACGATTGGGAGCGGAACGGTCGCGTGTCGGACTTCTGGCTTGCACTCGGACTGACCACGTTCGCGGGGCTGTCGACCGGCATCGGCAGCGCGATCGCCTTCTTCGCCAAGCGAACCAACTATCGCTTCCTCTCGGTCGCGACCGGTTTCTCCGCGGGCGTCATGCTGTACGTCTCGTTCGTCGAGATCCTGCCCAAGGCGGTCCACAGCCTGGGCGAGTCCAGCGGCGAAGCGGGCGGGCAATGGTGGGCCACGGCGGCGTTCTTCGCGGGAATCGTGTTGATGCTCGCGATCGACCGGCTGATCCCGGCGGCGGAGAACCCGCACGAAGTTCGCGCGGAGCCACAGTTCGACTTGCTCCATGAGGGGCTCGTGCCACAGACGGTGATCCACAGGTCGCCGGCCCAACTGCACCGCATGGGCCTGTTCACCGCGCTGGCGATCGCGATACACAACTTCCCCGAGGGACTGGCCACGTTCCTGGCGGCGCTGGATGACCCGGCGCTGGGCGTCGCGATCGCCGTGGCCATCGCCCTGCACAACATCCCGGAAGGCATCAGCGTCTCCGTGCCGCTGTACTTCGCCACCGGCAAGCGCGGGCGGGCCTTCGTCTACTCGTTGCTGTCCGGGCTGGCCGAGCCGGTGGGGGCTTTGCTCGGCTACCTGGCGCTGCGGCCGTTCTTCGGCCCGGGCGTCATGGGGGCGATGTTCGGGGCCGTGGCCGGGATCATGGTGTACATCTCGCTCGACGAGCTACTTCCAACTTCGCGGGCTTACGGCAAGGGGCACGACTCGCTGTATGGCCTGCTGAGCGGCATGGTCGTCATGGCGCTGAGCTTGCTGCTGATGGCGTGACGCGCACGCCCTGCGCAGCGCTGCTGGGGCGGCACGCTGCTCGGGGCTGCTCACTTCGAGTGTCGAGCTGCGGGGTTGGGGGCCCGTGCGGCCGACCGATTCGCTTGAGCGCCGGCACGGTCTGGAACTTCGGCCCGAGGTACGTACAGTACGCGGATCGCGAGCAGGCTGATGCAGAGCCGGAGGCCCCATGTCCAGACGAGCCAGCAAGTCACGTCCCGATACGCCGCGTCGTACTGCTTCGCCGCCGGCCGCCGCGCCCGCCTCGCCCCCGCTTCCGTGGGTGGCCGGGTTGGCGTGCCTGTCGGTGGCGGTGGCCGCCTCGGCCATCCTGGCGCTCAACCACCTCACGGGGCTCTCCATGCCAGGGTGCGGTCCAGAGAGCGCGTGTGCCCGGGCGGCGGCCAGCTACTGGGGCAAGGTGCGCTTGCTGGGGCTCGAGTGGCCGGTCTCGTACCTGGGCTTTGCCTACTTCGATGCGGCGCTGGTGGGATGGGTTCTGTCGCGGCGCGGGCTACCCAAGCCCCTGCTCTTCATTGCCTACCTCGGCGGGGCGATATCGATCTTCTACCTGTTCGTCATCGTGATCGAGAACACGGCCTGCATGTATTGCATCGCGGCGCACGTGGCGAACCTCGCGTTCTGCGTCGCCGCCACCATGACTTCGCGCGGGGCGTTGCCCGGCGGCGGGCTGGCTGCCGTGGCGGGACTGGGTGCCTTCATCACGACCAGCGCCGTGCTCGGCGCCGTCGACGCGGTCACGCGGTCGCAGGTGCGGGCGCAGGGCGAGGCCGAGCGCTCCGCCGCCGTCCAGGAAATGATCCGGCAGGGGCGCGACCAGCCGCGCCCGGAGCCGACGGCCACGCAGCCGGCCGACCCGTCTCCGGCGCCACAGCCATCGGCCTCACCGAACGAGACGGCCCCCGCTCCATCGCCCCCGCCCGCGCCGCCACTGGACGACTCGCCTCTGGCCGCGGGGCAGTCGCTGGCGGGTCGATACATCTGGGGGCCGGCCGAGGCGCCGATCCGCATCGTGCTGATCACGGGCTACCAGTGCCCCGACTGCCTGCGCGTTGAGCCGCAGGTCGAGCAACTCATCCAGACCCGCAAGGATGTGCAGATCTCGATCCGTCACTTCCCGTTCAACAAGGATTGCAACCCGTTCGTCGGTCGCACGATGCAACCCAACGGCTGCTGGGCCGCCCGGGCCGCGGAGGCCGCGGGCATGCTCTACGGCGTGGACGGGTTCTGGAAGATGCACAAGTGGCTCTTCGATCCCAATCGGCGGGGCGCGTTCACCAAGTCCGAGGAGCTGGAGGAGGCCCTTCGCTCGTGGGGCTTCGATCCGACCGGGTTTGCCCAGGTGATGTCGAGCGAGGAGACGCTGCGGCGCATTCGCGAGGACTGCGAGCTGGCCGCCGACCTCGGCCTGTTCTTCTCGCCGATGATCTTCGTCAACGGCGTCGAGCTGAAAGGTTGGCACGTTCCCAACGCACTGATCCGCACGGTCGAGGAGCTGGCGGCGACGAACCCGCCCGCGCTGCCGCCCACGGCGGATCGCCCGGTCGGCGCGGTCAAGAAGTACGTGGCCGACTGGCGCGAGCAGACGCCGCTCGCGATGCCCCCCGATGCGCGCGCCTGGCCGCTGGGGCCGGAGGATGCCCGCGTCCAGGTGATCGTGTACGGTGATTACCAGGAGCCGAGCACGGCCGAAGCCGACCAGATCATTCGCAAGTTCATGACGGGCCGGAGCGACATCCGCTACACGTTCCGCCCGTTCCCGTTCGACACGGCCTGCAACCCGACCGTGCAGCAAGCGCGATTCCCGAAGGGCTGTCGGGCGGCGGCCGCGGCCGAGGCGGCTGGTCAACTCGGCGGCGTCGAAACGTACTGGAAGGCGCACGTCTGGCTGATGAGTAACGCAGCGACCTTCAGCGACGAAACTGTCAAGGCGGCGGCTGCGACGTTCGGTCTGGACGGCGAAGCGCTGCTGGCGGCGATGGACTCCGACGACGTGCAGGCGGCCATCAAGGACGACGTCGAGTCCGGCCGCAAATTCCCCAGCCTGCGGCTCGGCATGCCGGCGGGCATCTCGACCATCCCCTCGATCTTCGTCAACGGGAAGTTCCTGCCGCGCTGGAAGACGGACCAGGTGCAGGTGATCGACCTGGTTCTGGAGGAGGCTTGCCGTGCCCCCGCGCAGTAGCCAGCGAAAACGGAGCGGCGCGGTCTTCGCGCTCGTGGTGATGGCGGTGGCGGGCGTCCTGTGCATGCCAGGCCGGGCTGCGGACTTGCGCGTTCACCAGACGCGCTACTACGTGCTGCACACCGACCTCGATGAGCGCCACGTGCTGGAGGCCAAGCTGCGGCTCGGGCTCATGGCCGAGGAATACAACCGCCGGCTCCAGGGCCTGGCGGGCACCGTGCGCGACCGCCTGCCGTTCTACCTGTTCAAGAACATGAAGGACTACCTGGCCGCGGGCGGGCCGCCGGGCAGCGCCGGCGTGTTTGACGGCACCAAGCTGATGGCCCTGGCGAGTGAGAAGTACCCCGCCGAGATGTGGGCCACCGTGCAGCACGAGGGGTTCCATCAGTTCCTTCTCGCCGCGGTGGGCCTTGGCATCCCGATCTGGGCCAACGAGGGCCTGGCGGAATACTTCGCGCTCGGCCAGTTCACCGGCGACCAGTTCCTCACCGGGCTGATTCCGCCGGCCCGGCTCGCGGTCGTGAAAGAGAAGATCCGAAAGGGGAGTTTCAAGCCCCTGGTCGACATGGTCAGGCTGAAGCACGCCGTCTGGAACGTGGAGATGGATGGCTCGAACTACGACCAGGCGTGGTCGATGGTTCACTTCCTCGCGCACGCCGACGACGGGCGCTACCAGCAGCCGTTCCTCGCGTTTCTCCGCGAAGTCAGCCGGCGAATGGAGCCCGAGCGGGCGTGGCGGCAGCAATTTGGCGACGACTTCGGCGCGTTCGAGCGGCGCTGGAGTGAGTGGTGGCTCGAGCAGCCGGAGAACCCCACCGCCGACCTGTATGGGGAGGTGGTTCTCTCGACGCTGACGAGCTTCTACGCGCGGGCCCGGGCCATGAAGCAGAGCTTCGCTTCCGCGGACGAGTTCTTCGAGCAGGCCAAGGAGGCCAAGCTGCAAGCCCACCCGGAGGACTGGCTCCCGCCGTGGCTGCTCGAGCAGGCGCTCAAGGCCGCGCCGCACGTCGGCACGTGGTCGCTGACGGGCCCGAAGAACCGACAGATCCTCGTACTGACGCTGCCCAGCGGCCGCGTACTCGAGGGGCACTTCACGATCAAGGGTGAACGGGTGACCGGCGTCGAAATCCGCCAAGGACGCAGGAGCCGACGCTGACGCGCCAAGCGTCGGCGGGCTGGGCACGGGAAATGGAGCGGTTGCGTGCGAACACGGGACCGTCATCCGGCGATCCGCTTCACACCGCGCTTCGGGTCGCGGCGTGGCGCGTGCCGCTCAGAAGTCGGCCGGGCCGGCTTCACGCTGACCGAGCTTCTGGTCTCCATTGCGATTGTCGCTCTACTGGTCGCGGCGCTCCTGCCGGCGCTTCAGCAGGGGCGCGTGCAGGCGCGTCGTGCCGTCTGCCTGAGCAACCTGCGGCAGGTCGCGTGCGCGCTGCACAGCTACGCGGCCGACAACGCCGACCGCATCCCCGGCAGCCAGCTCAGCGCCGACGATTCGGACTCGCGCTCGGCGCCCACGTGGCCACGGGCGCTGTTCCGCTATGTGGCCGGTCATTCGTGGACGCCCGCGCTGCACCGCCCGGAGTGGGTAGCCGTTCTGAATGGCGTCTATCACTGCCCGCTTGATCCGCTGCGGACGGACGTGGCGGAAACCGTTGACCGGTACAGCTACGGGCTGAACGCTTATCTGGGGCCGCCCCCGGACGAGCTGCGTGAGGCGGGCATCGCGTGGGAGAGGCTGGCGGCGATCCCGCGTCCGGCGGCGACGGTCGCCCTGGCCGACACCGGCGCCGACCTGGAGGGCCTGTGCAGCGTTCGGAACGACTTCGTGACCGCCCACTTCTGGGTGCTCTACGCCGTCGCCCCGGAGACCGAACTGGCCGTCGACCGGCACCGGCCGCGCGCGGGATACGTCTTTCTCGACGGCCACGCCGCGAACCTCGCGATCGGGCGGACGTTCAGCCCCGCCAGCGGCGTGAACAACTGGGATCCGGCGTCCGCGCGCTGAGACCAGCGCGGGCCCCGTGTGCCATGGGGATCACTGACGAAACGCTCCTACGCGGGAAGCTGTCCCAGCAAGTCGCCGAGCAGGAGCCGCGCGATGGCCGGCTCGAAGGTGAGCAGTGCGAGGCGCTCCCTGCGGACCCAGCGCAGCTCGGCACACCCGAGCGGCAGGGCTGCATCGGCGTCCAGTCGCGCCAAGCCGAAGTGGTACTCGACCGTCTCGCCCCCCTGGCCAACTCGGACCGGTGAGACGAGAGTGAACTCGGGAATATCGACTCCGATCGTCACCAGGCACGTCGCGCGGAGCGCTTGCTCCGGCTCGACGTGGGCAGACAGCGGCGATCCCGGTAAGTCCCACGCGGCCTCGTCATCCGCGAACGGCCGAACCACGAGCAGTTCCCCGCCGCGGCGCGAGAGGATCGCGCGGACTTCGCGGCGGACGGGCGCGGTTTGACGGTCGCTCATGGCCGACGCTAGAACCTATCCGAGAGCGTAGAGGGACACAACGTGGATCACCCGCTGTCAGCGGGTGCTCTGTGGATCAGGTCCCGACGCGCAGCGTCACGCCACACGGAGCGCCTATGAGAGTTCTGATCACCGGGTCCAGCGGCCAGATCGGCACGAACGTCGGCCTCCGCCTCATGGAGCGCGGCGACGAGGTCGTCGGGCTGGACAACCGGCCGAATTCATGGACCGCGAAACTCACGACGGTGCCATGCGACCTGGCGGAATGCCGCCGCGGGGAGCTGCCCGTCAGCGGGCGGTTCGACGCGGTGATTCACCTCGCCGCGCATGCGAAGGTCTTCGAGCTGGTCGAGAACCCGAACCGGGCACTGGAGAACGTCGGCATGCTGTTCCAGGCGCTCGAGTTCGCCCGGCGCAACCGGACACCGTTCATCTTCGGTAGCTCGCGCGAGGTGTACGGGGACATTCACCGGCACGTGACGGAGGAGCGGCAGGCCGACTTCGTCGTCGCCGAGAGCCCGTACAGTGCGTCGAAGATCGCCGGCGAGGCGTTCATCTACTCCTTCGCGCAGTGCTATCGCCTGCCGCACATTGTCTTCCGCTTCAGCAACGTCTACGGCCGCTACGACTGCGACCTGGAGCGGATGGAGCGTGTGATTCCGCTGTTCATCCGGCGGATCGCGCGGGACGAGTCGATCACGGTCTACGGTCCGGAGAAGGTGCTGGACTTCACGTACATCGATGACTGCACGGAGGGCGTGCTGCGGGGCCTGGACGCGCTGGTGGCGGGTCGGATCTATCGGGAGACGTTCAATCTCGCGTTCGGCCAGGGTCAGACGCTACTGGACCTGGTGAACCTGATCGGCCTGGCGCTGCGGCGCCAGCCGCGTGCGACCTACGAGCCGGCGCGGTCGGGTGAGGTGACGCGATACGTCGCCGACATCAGCAAGGCCCGTGAGCTGCTGGGCTACAAGCCCGCGACGCCGCTGACGGCGGGCGTGCCGCTGGCGATCGAGTGGCAAGTCAAGAACGGGTACCTGCGTCTGGAGTAGGGGGCCGCGCGGTGCTACCGGTCTGACCGGGGCTGCCTCGCGAAGCTCACCGCCGGCCGAAGCCGGACAGCTCCAGTGCCTGCTCCAGCACGCCGCCATACTCAGCCTGCCAGCCGATCCACAGTCCGCGCACGACACCTTGCTTGTCGATCACGCGCACGACCGGCAATTCGGGCAGCGGGTCGATCAGCAGCAGCGCGCCGGCCAGAACCTGCGGCAGGTCTCCGCCGACGCTGCGGCACGCTTGCAGCGCCCGCGGCAGGTCGGTATCCACGTTCAGGCAGACGATCCGGGCGGCGTACGGCGGGTCGAGGCGGTCGCGCAGGGTGCGCATGGCTTCGAGCGCGCGGATGCTCGTCTCGCTCTCGCCCGACCAGAAGCACTCGACGACGACGCCCCGGCGAACCTCCTCCGAGATAACCCGCTGGCCGCCGGGCGTGTCGAGCGTCCAGCCGAACGCCGGGCGGTTCATCCACCGCCGGCCGAGGGCCGCGCGGGCTTCGATCTGCGACGCCGAAGCCCGCAGGACCTGCACGCGGCCGTCGGCCATCGCCGCAAACGGGTTCTCCTCGCCGGCCGGCAGACTGGCCCGAAGTCCCTGCCAGAGCTGCTCGAGCTGGTCGCGCGTTCGAAGCCACTCGCCGGGCCGCGTGGCAAGCTGCTCGATCAGTCGATCCTCGTGGAGGTACAGCTTCTCGATCCGCGCGGCCTCCGCGGCTCGCCGCGCTGCCCACTCGCCCGCGAAGCGCTGGCGATCCACGAAGCGCACGAGGGACTTGGTCCTTGTTCCCCGGCGGCGGTCCTCGACGACGGAGTCGGCGGACTGCACGTGGCCGCGCGCGAGGTCGAACTCGAACGCGCCGCTGCGGCTGAGCCCGAGCAGCTCGTCCACACCGGCGGGCCAGTCGATCGTGAACTCAAATCGGGCAAGCTCGCCGCCCCGCGCGACCTGCGTGCTCCGGTATCGCCTCCCCAGCGGATCAGGTGGGCTGACCCAGCGGTCCTCGGCCTGGGCCGGCGGCGTCAGTGGTGGCAGGGCATCCAGCGCGTCCTCGATCCGGACCACGCGGGTCGCGGCGGCGGGCGTCATGCTCCGCGCACCGCGCTCATCGATCGTCAGCAGGGCGAAGCGCGGCGGCTCGACGCGCCCGTCCGTCGTCCGGGCAAGCTCCACGAGTGTGAGCGTGCCCTCCGGGCCGACCGACAGCGCCCAGATCCGCACGCGGTCGAGCGTGTTCGCCACGGCGGCATCCGACTGGGTCGAGAGGACCTGCGCGGTGCGCTCGTATGTGAGGCAGTCCCCCGGGGCCAGCGCGTAGCGCAGCCCGGCGCGCGTGCCGGATGGCACCAGTGCCAGCGCAAGCAGTCCCGCCGACAGGGCCCTGTACATCTGCATCGCACGGCAGTGTAGCCTCGGCGAGAGGTGCCGCGAAGTGCAGGCGGTGACCGTAACCGGTTGCCCGCGTCACGCTGCGGGTATCATCCGCTCGTGACTCCCGGTGAGGATGCGATGCCGACGCCCGCTGACATGAACCCCGACGACCTCGCCCGCTACAGTCGCCAGGTGCGCTTCGATCGCATCGGCGAAGCCGGGCAGGCGCGGCTGCTGGGGGCGCGGGTGGCGATCGTCGGTTGTGGGGCACTCGGCAGCGTTGCGGCGGACCAGCTTGTACGGGCCGGCGTCGGCATGCTGCGGCTCATTGATCGCGACTTCATCGAGCTGTCGAACCTGCAACGGCAGACGCTCTACGACGAGACCGATCTGGCCGACGGGCTGCCCAAGGCGCTCGCCGCGGCCCGAAAGCTGGCCCGCATCAACTCGTCCATCCAGCTCGACCCCCAGGTTGGCGACGTGAGCGCCGGAACGATCGAGCGGCTCTGCGGCGGTTGCGACCTGCTGCTCGATGCCACCGACAACCTGGAGACGCGCTACCTGCTCAATGACTTTGCCGTCGCCCGCGGCGTGCCGTGGGTCTACGGCGGCTGCGTCGCGGCCGAGGGGGTCGTGCTCGGCGTGCTGCCCGGGAAGGGGCCGTGCCTGCGCTGCACGTGGCCGGAGCCACCGGTAAGTGCAAGCTTGCCGACGTGCGAGACGGCCGGGGTGCTGGGTCCGGCCGCGGCGATCGTCGCCAGCCTGCAAGTCATCGAGGCGCTCAAGATTCTGGTTGGCCGCGAGGACGAGCTGGCGGGGCTGCTGGCGGTCGACGCGTGGACGGGGCGTCTGCGGCAGTTGATGGTGCGCAGCGGCGGCCGCTCCGCCGAGTGCCCGTGCTGCGTGGGGCGCGAGTTCCCGTTTCTCAGGGGTCACCGCGGCTCGGCGACGACGGTCCTGTGCGGTCGCAATGCCGTGCAAGTGCGGCCCGCCACCGACCAGCCAATCGACCTGCCGACCCTCGCAAGGCGTCTTCCGGGCGATGCGTCGCCGAGGCTCTCGACGCACCTGCTGCGCTTCGCGGTGGGCGGACTGACCGTGACGGTGTTTCCCGACGGGCGGGCGATCGTGCAGGGCACGAGCGACCCGGCGGTGGCGCGCAGCACGGTGGCGCGGTACGTCGGGGCCTGACCGGGCTCGCGCGTCCCGTGACCGGGGCAGGCAAGATGCCTGTCCCACCCAGCAGGTAAGGTGCCTGGTCCATCCCGCAAGATGCCTGGTTCATCCCGTGGCGTTTCGCCCCGCGCGGTCTGCCCGGTGTGCGTTTAGTGCGACTGTGGTGGATCGTCGATGGGCTGCCTGCTGCTCGCGCGCAGGGCCCGCCAGCGCTGCCACGCGTTCCACGCCGCGCTGCTGTTGAGAAGCCCGAACAGCAGCAGCATGTACCCGTAAGTCGTCCCGTTGCTGACCCAGATGATGCCGACGAGCAGGCACAGCAGGGCGGCGAGTAGGCTGGCCGCGAGATCGGCCGGCGCTCCACCGCGCGCGCCGGTGAGCGTCATCGTCCCCGACACGAGCAACAGAACCCCGACGATGCGTGCGCCCCAGGTCAGGATGCTCACGGAGGCATTGAAGACGGCGTTGTCGGGACTGGTGCCGACGAGTCCCAGGCCGAAGCCGACGTACAGAAAGAGCGCGGCGGACACGAAGGTCATGAGGGATTCGTTAACGTCGGAGCGAGCCGCGCGAGGCGGATGGACCATGGCGCACCCATCGTGTTACGAGCAGCCGCGGGCTGGGGGCCCGCACTGCCCTGAAAGCCCGGACGAGGGCGGGAAGTCCGAGGTCCCCGCCACACGGCAGGTGTGGGCTGGATACCCGACGCACCCGAAACGCCCGGCCCATCCAAACGCGACACCTTCTGACGAGCCCGCGGCCCGTCGGCTTGCCCGTCGTGCGGGCCAATTCTACGATGCCCACGTTGTACCTTCCCTGGGCCCCGAGAGCTAGGAAGCCGAGCCGTGAGCGCTGCTTGCCAACCCGTGCTCCCGAGCACATGTCGCCACCTCGTGCTGCGCGCGGCCGGACTGTTCGCAGTGGCCGGCCTCGTTGTGGCGGCCCCGGCTCCCGCATCCGATGACGCGACGGTACTGCTGCGCGACGGCCAGCGCATTTCGGCGCCCGTCCTGCATGAGTCCGCCGAACGCGTCGTCATCGACCTCGGGTTCGACGTGCTCAGCATCCCGCGGCGGTACGTCCTCGAGATCAGTGTCGAGGCGGCCACCACAGCCCCGTCCGCGCCGGCGGAGGTCCGCGAGACCGACGACCTCTACAGCACGGCCCGGCTGGCTCCGCAGAGTGTGAAGCAACTTGCCGAGCGGTTCGGGGAGGGCGTGGTGCTCGTCTCCACCGCCTCCGGGACGGGCAGCGGCTTCTTCATCAGCCCCGCCGGCCACGTCGTGACGAACTTCCATGTCATCGAGGGCGAGACGCGAATTTCGGTCACGATCTTCCGCAAGGTCGGCGGGGAGTTCCGTCGCGACAAGCGCGAGGAAGTCGACATCGTCGCGACCAACCCCTTCCTGGACCTGGCGCTGATCCGCGTGAACCTGCCGGCCGACTATACGCCGGTGGTGACTTACCTGGCGGCCCAGGACGAGCTGCGCGACGGCGACCCCGTGTTCGCGATTGGCAATCCGCTCGGGCTCGAACGGAGCGTCTCGCAGGGGATCGTGAGTCGCCTGAACCGGGCCGAGCAGGGCCTGGCGTACATCCAGACCACGACGCAGATCAATCCCGGAAACTCCGGCGGGCCGCTGTTTGACAGCCGCGGCCAGGTGGTCGGCGTGACGAACATGAAGATCATGGGGGGCGAGGGGCTGGGTTTTGCCATCCCGGTCCGCTACCTGATCGACTTCCTGAAGAATCGCGAGGCGTTCGCGTACAACAGCGAAAGCTCCGAGGCGGGCTTTCGCTATCTCCAGCCCGCGGCCCGGGATCTGACCGAGCCGCCGGCGTTTCTCAGGCCCCGGGCTTTGCCGGACTCCGAGCGGAGAAAGTGACATCATGAATCGTGAGCTTGCCCGTCTTACTGTCCTGCTGACGTTGCTGGCCGTCCCGTTCGTCGCGTGTGCCGACGACGACAAGTCGCCGATCGATCCGGCCAGTTGGGCCCCGATCGACTGCCTCTTCTACTTCGGTATCACCGACATCGACGAGGCGTGGCAGGGCTTCGAGAAGACCGCCTCGTACCGTATGTTCAACGATCCGGCGATGAAGGACGTGGAGGGCGTCAACATCTTCGCGCCGGTCTTCAAGGAGTTCAAGGAACGCCTCGCCAAGGCGCTCGATGTGCCCGCCGAGCAGATCAAGAACCCGTTCAAGGGCCCGGTGGCCGTCTACGTCACCGCCCCGCCGGGCGGCGACGCCAACAGCATCACGCCTGGGCTGGTCGCCGGCGTGGGGGACCGCGCGGTTCTGAGGCAGTACTACGACAACGCCGTCAAGCGGCTCAAGGCGGTCGCCAAGTACGAGTCCGTCGAAGCTGGCGGCCAGACGATCGACGTCTTCAAGACCGAGCCCGGGTCTGCGGATCCGAACTCGGCCGTGGGCGACGCCCCGGAGTCGTTCGATCCGGCATTGGCGGCCACCGACCCCGCCCGCTTTGCCGCCGGGATGATGGACAAGGTCTTCAGCAGCGACAGTCTGCCGCCGGCGATGGCCATGTGCCTCACCGACGACCGGCTCGTGGTGTCGGACTCCGCTGACGCGGTGAAGGCCATCCTGCGGCGCGACGGCGGGGGCCGCACGCTCGCGGACGCCGACGACTTCAAGGCCATCGCCCGCCACCTCAAGCCGGTTGGCAACATCCAGTTCCTGATCAACCTGCCGCGGCTGCTCCAGATGGCCCGGGCAGCCCAGGAGGGCGAGGACGCCGAGTCATTCGCCAAGTGGACGCGAGCGCTGGGCGGGGAGGGACTCGGCAGCGTGATCGGGCACATTCGCTTCGGCGCCTCGAACTACGACGCGAAGTACGAGATGCTCTTCCTGATGACCGGCGAGCGGGCCGGCCTGGCCAAGATCCTCAGCATGGAAAACCGCCCGATCGCGCCGCCTGCCTCGGTGAGCACGGACGCTGCGCTGGTCGCGAGCCTCAATCTCAACGTGCCCAATCTGCTCGACGAGATCGAGCGGATGGTCCGGCAGAACGCCCCCGAGTCCGCCGACAGCATGCGTCGGGGGCTCGAGGAGTTCCCGTTCATCGACCCGCAGAAGCCGATGAACCTCCGCAAGGAAGTTCTCGATCACCTGGTGGGTCCGCTGCTGGTCCACATGTCGATCACCAAGCCGGTCGGTCCCGGTTGCGCGCGCTTCCTGATTGCGATGGGGCACAAGGACCAGCAGGCGCTCGTCCGCTTCCTGAGTGCGTTCCAGGGCATGCTCATGCCCCGCGATGCCGGGGGCACGCAGGCGTTCGATCTGGCTCTCATGCCCGGCATGTCCATCATGCCGACCAATGACCAGTTGCTGGCGGGCAGCGTGGCGGCGATCGAGAGCGCGACCAAGCCGACGAGCGGCGAATCGCTCGCCGAGTCGGACAACTGGCGCCGGGCGGCGCGCTTCGTGCCCGAGCAGGCCTGGCTCACGCTCTACTTCGACAATCGCCGCATGCTCGAGACCGCGTTCGAGCTGGCGCGCAAGCAGGACGAGCTCCAGAAGGGCCCGCCCGATCCGGGCGTGATGATGCTGTTGACCATGACCGAGGGCGTCAACACGGACGATCCGGCCACGGTGCGCCGGCTCGTCGGCTACGCGGCGCCCTCCATCGTGACCGTCGCGACGACACCCGAGGGCGTGCGCGTCACCGGCGTCACGCTGCGCGCATCAGAGGACTGATTCTCGCTCGACAGCGCGGGCGGCCGCGCAATTCCCGCGTCGGGCGGCGCGGCCGATGGGCCAGTCCGCCCGGCTGGCCTGTCACCCGGGCATGGGTATGATTCCAGCGGCCAGAGCGCCTGGAGGTCCGCCCATGTCTCGTTGTGCAACCATGCCTCCCACCTGGCGTCGCCTGGGACGCGAAACGCTTGTCGCCCTGACCGCTTACGCGCTGCTGATCGCGCCGTTCGGCTGCCAGCTTCAGACCACGCTGCCCACTGCCGGCAGTGATACACCCGCCGACACGAAGCGGGCCGGCCTCTTCGTTAACCCGGACGAGTCCGATCCGCTGCTGCTCGCCGGGCGGAACGAGGCGGGCGACGCGTTCTTCCTGTTCGGTACGCGCGGGCCCGGCGGGTCGATCGTCGGCACGAACGTCGAGTCGATCCTGCTGCGAACCGCGGACGGGCAGGAGTCGAAGATCTTTTTCGAGCAGGGCCTGCCCACGTATCTCGAGGGGCCGGATGGCAGCTACCTCGCCATTCGCTACACCGAGACCTCGACCGACCGGCTCACGGCTCACGTGACGCTCGTCAGCGGTGAGACGGGCGAGTCGCAAACGTTCCAGGCCGAGGTCGACCTGGCCGCGATCCGCGCCAACCTCCAGGCGGGCGTGAACGCTGCCGCGGCGGCGCTCGGTTCGGCACTCGATCTGACCATCACGCCTCCCGACCTCAACGCGCTAGCCGGGGCGAAGATGGCCCAGCGGTCGCTCTCGCCAGTACTCGCACTGCTGGTCGTTGCGCCGCTCGGAGCGCTGATGATCTACACGATCTACATCATGGACAAAATCGTGCGCGCATCGCTCGAGCAGGCTGTGCTGGCCGCGCTTCAGGGCTCGCTCCGTATCGCGGTTTCGCCATTGGCCCTTTTCTCGACGCTGTTCTCGGAGACGGGCTACCGAGTCACGATCACCCCGCTGTTCGACGTCTTCCTCAGCCTTCCGGGGCGCCCCGCGGCACGGATCGGGCTGTAGTCCCCGCGCGACCGCGTCGAAGGCCAGATACCACACGGCTGACTGGCACCCCTCCCTCCCCGCGGCCTGCGGGCTCCCCTCCTCCCCACGACCATCGCACACCCCTCTCTCGGAGGGAGGGGGAAGGGGGAGGGTCACACTCGGCGATGGCGGTCGGGCTCGGGCCACGGGGTCGGACCCTCCAGCAACCCCGCTGGAAGGGGGGGTGGGGGCCCCCCGGGGTCGAGTGAGTGCGCAGCGAGCCTCGTCCCATTGCGTTATAGGACGTTGGGGACGTTGTCTTGTCTGAACGCAACCCCCGGTTAGTTCAGCCCGCTTATTGAGGTGAGGCTCGGCACCAAGTTCGGGCAATCATTCGGGAACACCGGTGCGTGGTAGGCGGCTTGACAGTTGTGCCAGGAACTCGTATTCTGTGATTGTTGTCACAACGTGACATGGTTCACGCCGATGAGACTGGAGACGGCCGCGAGGCCGAAACGCAGTCAGGAGCGAGAATAGCATGATTGTCGAAGCCCGCTTGATGGTCTCGCCCCGCATGCTCGAGCGGCTCAGCGCGTACCGGCGGCTGCTCGCCAAGTGGATCGCTGAGAAGCGCGAGCGGATCTACTCCCACGAACTCGGGGCCCTGGCCGGGGCGACACCCGCCCAGGTCCGCCGCGACGTCATGACGATCGGGTTCACCGGCAGCCCGGCGCGCGGCTATGACGCGACCGGGCTCCTTCAGCGCATCGGCGAGCTGCTCGACCCGCAGGAGCCGGTCCGGGTGGCGCTGCTGGGCGTCGGATTCCTGGGTCGCGCGGTACTCGACTACTTCTCCGGCCGAAGTCCGAATTACGCGATCGTCGCGGCGTTCGACGTTTCGTCGGAGAAGGTGGGGCGGGTGATTCACGGGGTGCGCTGCTACCACATCGAAGAGCTCGACGAGCAGGCACGCGAGCAGGCGATCGACTTGGGCGTGATCGCGGTTCCGGCTCCGGTGGCGCAGAGCGTGGCGGAGCGGGCGTGTCGGGCCGGGCTGCGGGGACTGCTCAACTTCGCGCCGGCCAAGCTTCACGTGCCGCCGGAGGTGCACGTTGAGAACGTCGACCTGGCGGTGTCGCTGGAGAAGGTGGCCTTCTTCGCGCGGCATGGGTCGCGTCGGCGGGAGGTGCAGTCGTGATCGCACAAGTCGACGCAGTCGAGGAGATCCTCGGCGAGTTCAGCGGCGCGCATCGCGACCAGCTCATCCCGATCCTTCAGGCAGTACAGGATCGCTGCGGGTACCTGTCGCGCGAGGCGATGATTCGTGTCGGACGGCATCTCCAGCTCCCGGTGAGCAAGATCTACGGCGTGGCGACCTTCTACAACCAGTTTCGATTCCAGCCGGTGGGCCGCTACCACTGCCAGGTGTGCCGCGGCACGGCCTGTCACGTGAAGGGCTCGGCGGGCGTGCTCGACGCGATGCGGCAGCAACTGAAGATCGAGCCGGGACAGACGACGCGCGACGGGATGTTCAGCCTCGAAGTGGTGGCCTGCATCGGGGCGTGCGGCCTGGCGCCGGTGATCAGCGTGAGTGGCGAGTTTCACGCCGCCCAGACGCCCGAGTCGGCCCGCCGGCTCGTGGCCCGCTACGCGAAGGAGGCGACGACGCATGCCAGCGCCTGAGGGAAATGGTCGGGGCCGGGCGGCGTACGACGGCGTGCTGGGAGTCGAGAACATCCGGGCGCTGCTGTCCGGCCAGCGACAATCCGAGGAGCTCGCGCGCCAACTCGCGGCGCTGCGCCGCGAGGATGTGCCCAGGCTGACCTTCTACGTCGGCGCGGGCACGTGCGGCCTGGGGGCGGGGGCGGCCGCGACGATGCAGGCGCTCCAGGCCGGGCTGGCCGAGCGGGGCATCGAGAGTGACGTTGTCAGCGTGGGTTGCGTGGGGCTGTGCTCGGCGGAGCCATTGGTCGACGTCCAATCGCCGGGGCGGACGCGGATCAGCTTCCAGCGCATTACGGCCGATCGCGTGCCGGCGCTGCTGGACGCCGTGCTGGCGGG
>CAADGM010000140.1 GCA_900696535.1 uncultured Planctomycetota bacterium | reverse complement strand
TCCGCGGGGAAGTCGCCTCGCCACACCCCTTCCTGGCGAGCTTGCTCGAGCAGTGCGGCGTTGTCTCCCCGCGCAAGCCCCCGCTTGACTACCTGGCTGCGTGCCTTGTGAGAGCGAACGCGGCCACCGCAAATTCCGAACCCGGCTGCCGCCCGCGGACGGCGGGCCTTCGAAGCGATACCTCCACCCCCCTCCCTGCCAGGGAGGCGGGGGAGGGCCGCTCACGTCAGCGGGGCCGGCACGTCGATTCTCCAGCTTCTGCGGACCCGGGTTCTCGAATGACTCCCGGTGGCCCGACCCCGCCGCTGCTGCTGGCGCACATGAACTACCCCGAGCCCGGCGACGCGCGGCGCGTGGCCGCGCTGGGCGCGTCGATCGCGTACTGCCCAAGAGCGCATCGCTTCTTCGGCCACCCGCCCCACCCCTACCGCGCTTACCGCGACGCGGGCGTGAACGTCGTGCTTGCGACGGATAGCCTTGCGAGTAACTGGTCGCTATCACTGCTGGAGGAAGCGCGCTTCATACGGCGCGAGACGCCCGATCCGCCGCCGGCCGCCGAATTGCTCGACCTGCTCACTCGCGGCCCGGCGTGGGCGCTCGGGCTCGACGCACTGGTCGGCACGCTCGAGCCAGGGAAGCAGGCGGACCTCGCGGCGTTCTCGTGTCCACCTGACACGGACGACCCGGCCGCGTTTCTGGTCGATCACGCCCCGCCGGCGCAGGCCGTCTGGGTCGCGGGACGGTTGATCCCCGCGAGCGAGCGCGGTAGCGCCGTCGGCTGAGCAAGTGCAGCGCCCCCGCCAGCCTGAAGGGCTGAGTCGGGCAGCGTCGCTCAACCGTCGCAGCACCTTCGGCCTGACTTCGCTTGGCCGCGTTCAACCCTTCGGACCGACGGCGTCGCGGCGCACTGCCCCGGCGCGATGTGCCTCGCACAGCGCGTGTGTGAGAAACCCCGCGCACGTCGCGAAGTGTCGGCCCGTCCGCACGACGCCCGTGTGTTCGTCGATCGACTCGCACGCCAGCCCGTCGTCCATTCGCGCCCGGCGCAGCAGCCGCAAGGCCGGCTCGCGCCGCTGCGGCACGAGAAGACTGTTCGCGACCGCGAGAATCCACGGATGCGGCGCGTGCTTGCAGCCGATCTCGTCCCACTCGGCGAAGTAGTGCTCGTTGCGCGAGGAGTAAGTCCAGGCCAGCGTCGCCTGCCAGATCGGGTCGGCCGGATGACAGAATCCATGCCACGGCAGCAGGAGCAGGCTCCCGGGCGGCTCATCATAGAGCCGGAAGTTGCCGGCCAGGTCCGTCGACCAGGCGAAGAGACGCTGTCCGTCCACTCGGGTAACGCCGTGATCGAAGATCGCAGCGCGCAGCGCATCGCGCCACTGGACATACCGGTCAGCATCCGCCCCGCGGCCCAGTCGCCGCAGCACCCGGGCCAGCGTGCCCAGCCCGCGCCAGAGCAGCACGTTGTCGTAGATGCAGTACGGGTGGGGATCGAGGTCGTCCGTGGGCAGGTACTCCGTGGCGACCAGTGGCAGCGTCGGGTGCCGCCGTCGCCGCAACTCGTGCTCGATCCGGGGCAGACGTGCAGCGACGCCCGCTTGCTCGATGATGGTTTCGTCGCCGGTGGCGTCGATATAGCGCTCCAGGGCGATGAGCGGTGCGACCAGCTCGTCGAGCTCGAAGCCCGGCTCGTACATGGACCCATCGATGAAGCGCGAGTGGACGCCGATGTTGCCGCCCTGCCGGCCGAAGGCGACGCGGAGCATCTCGGCCGCCGTGCCCGAGTCCATGTCGAGGATCGTCGGGAAGCTCCACAGCAGCGAGTCGCGGTCCCAGTAGGCCGCGGAGACGTAGTAGTCGCTCGAACGCGACGTGACCGGGGCCAACTCCTCCGTGTCGAGCGTGCGTCCCAGGCTGTAGAAGTAGCAGAAGAGCCGGTTGCGCCGCGCAAGCGGACCGAGCTGCGGATCGGCGGCCAGCGGCGCAGGCACGTTGCGGTTCAGCGCGGCCAGGCGCTCGAGTGTGCGTGTGTAGAGCCGCTCCCACCCCTGCTCGCGCAGGTAGCGCGTGTCAAAGCACGCGGCCTTCGTGTCCCGAGCGACCGAAATGTGAAGCTCGAAGACGACCGACTCACCCGGCGCGAGCGCGACGCGCCGCCGCAGGTGCAGCTCGGCCGCGACGCCCGGCTCGTGCCGCCTCCGGTCGCCGGTGGTGGGCTCGCCTTCCCACGCGACGCTGCCGTCCGGCCGGACGAAGCGCAGGTGCCAACTGCCGCCCTCGGCGGGGCGGCCGACGCCCAGAGCCAGCTCGGTGCGGCTCGTGACCCAGGCGAGGCGGATGCCGTCGCCCCACGCGTTCGGATCGAGGCTGAGGCGGCCGTCGAGCGGCTCGCTCTCGTACGTCGCCACGAGCGTGGCTCCCCACCTGAGTTCGAACACGAGCTCGACCTCGGCGACCGTGGCGCCGGCATTGGTCGCCTCAAGCCGGCCGATGACGCCGCGATCGTCGAGGGGCGCGAGCCAGGTGAGGGTGACGCGCAGGCCGTCGATCTCGCCACGGCAGGTCGGGACCCAGTCGGCGACGGCCTCCGCCTGCGCACCTTCGAACAGGGAGCGCCCCTCGCGCCGTACATCCGCTCGGATCAGCGGCTGGTCCGTGCCCGAGCGGAGCTCAATGAGCCCGCGGTGGCTCATCATGAGAAACGCGAGGCGATCCACGCCGCCCGGCGGGACCATGATGCGCGGCAGGGCGAACCAGAGATTGCCGGTAGTCTGGGTTGCGAGCATTGCAGCAACGTACCGCGCGACGCGGTCGGCGGCGATGCGCCCGCAGCGCCGCGGGCGGCGCGTGTCAGGACGATGTCGCCGCCCACGCCGACAGCGCCAGGAAGCTCGCGTACGACGCCAGCAGGAGCCCGCCTTCGACGCGCGAAACCAGGCGATCGCTCCCCCGGCTGATCGGGATCAGGGCGATCGCGAGCAGGGCCATGTAGATCATCGGCACAAGCATGGTCCCGTCCGGCTCAGGCGGGGCGAGCAGCCCTGTCAGGCCGAAGATGGCCCCTGCATTGAAGAGACAGGAGCCGATGGCGTTGCCCATCGCCAGGTCGGTCTGTCCCTTCCGCACGGCCAGCACGCAGGTGATGGCCTCTGGCAGCGTCGTGCCGATCGAGACGATCGTGACGCCGACGATCGCCGGCGGGATGCCCAGCGCGAGTGCCATCCCCGAAGCACCATCGCTGGCGAGCGAGCCCCCGAGCGAGAGCATCCCCACACCACCGAGCAGGCCGACGACGATCAGCCACCAGGCGGCAGGCGGCTCGGCGGGAGCAATCTCGCCGCCCGTCCACTCGGACGGTCCGATCGCCGCCAGCTCATGCGACTCGCGCAGGGCCGCGAAGATCGTCCAAGCCGAGTACACGACGAAGACGCTCAGCATCAGTCCCGCCGCCCACTGCGCGAAGCCCGACAGGAGTGCGAGCTTCGCCAGGACTGGCAGGAGGATGGCGGTCAGCCAGATCTCGACCCGGATGAGCCGCTCCTGCACCTGGAGCGGCCGAATCAGCGCGCACAACCCGAGAACGAGGCCCAGGTTGCAGATGTTCGCGCCGACCACGTTCCCCAGGGCCAGCTCGCCGCGGCCCTTCAGCGCCGAGACCAGGTTCAGCGCCAGTTCCGGTGCGGACGTGCCCCACGCGACGAGTGTCAGTCCGACCACAAGCGGTGAAACGCCCAGGCGCCGGGCGGCGTGCACGGAGGCCCAGACGACCAGCCGGCCGCCGAACAGCAGCAGGACAAGGCCACCAACGAACTGGAGGGCGTGCAACATGCGGCCTGAGTAGCGGCCGTCACTGGAGGCGTCAACCGCGACCGGCCCGCTGGCCCCCATAAAGAGAAGAGGGCGAGCTCATCGCTCGCCCTGCCGCTCGCTTTCCCCTCGCACGGCTATCTTCTCCCCGCCCACACTCCCTGCCTCCAGTGCTTACCCTACCAATTCGGTGCGAATTGTCAAGCGCACGTGGCCCGGTTCCGAATCGGATTTCGCGGGGTGCAGCACGCGAGAGCTGATCGACCGGGCGGGGGCGCCGAGCGTTGCCGCCCCGGCGCTGCAAACTGTGCCGCCCTACTCCTTCTCCACACAGGAGTTACAAGATTTCCGCTCGGGCAGCCTCACCCCGTCACATCCCCACCTGTTCACCTCTGCCCCTCCGGGCCCCACACCGTCGCGCTCCACACCCTCACACAGCTACGACACAGCCTCCCGCACACGGCAGAGCGACTCGAGCAGTGGCTCGAGCTGATCGAGCGGCCACTGCGTGGCGGCGTCGCTGAGGGCGGCGTCGGGGTTGTCGTGGACTTCCATGAAGAGGGCGTCGATGCCGGCAGCGACCGCCGCACGCGCGAGGAGCGGGATGTGCTCGCGCTGGCCGCCGGTGACACTCAGTGCCGCGCCGGGGTGCTGCACCGAGTGCGTGGCATCGAAGACGACCGGCGCGTACTGCCGCATGACCGCCAGGGCCGTCAAATCGTTGACCAGCCGCTCATAGCCAAAGCACGTCCCTCGGTCTGTCAGCAGCACGTTGGAATTGCCGGCCTCACGCACCTTCTCCGCGGCCAGCTTCATCTTCTCCGGCGCGAGGAACTGCCCCTTCTTGACGTTCACGCAGCGGCCGTGCTTGCCGCACGCGATCAGCAGGTCGGTCTGGCGACAGAGGAACGCGGGGACCTGCACACAGTCGACGACCGGCCCGGCCGCCTCGGCATGAGCCGGCTCGTGCACGTCGGTCAGGACCGCCGTGCCGACGCGGCGCCGCACGTCTTCAAGGATACGCAGTCCCTCGTGCAGTCCCGGTCCACGAAACGAGTGCATGCTCGTGCGGTTGGCCTTGTCATAGCTGGCCTTGAAGATCAGCGGCAGGCCGACGCGGGCCGCGATCGGCGCGAGCCGCTCGGCCATCATCAGCGCGTGCTCACGCGATTCAATCCCGCATGGGCCGGCGATCAGCAGCAGCGGACAGCCCGGGCCCACGTGATGCGGGCCGAGCCGGACAGGGTCGGGCAGTGACATGGCCGGAATTATACGCAACCCGCCGTCGCGTCAGTACTCCGCCGGCAGCGCCGCGAGCTGGGCGAACGTGAACACCGGGCCGTCCTTGCACACGTACAGCTTGCCCACGTTGCAGCGACCGCACTTGCCCACGCCGCACTTCATGCGGTTCTCGAGCGTCGTGTAGATGTTCTCCGGCGTGAAGCCCAGCTTCGTCAGCACAGGCATGGTCAGCTTGATCATGATAGGCGGGCCGCAGAGGACCGCGATGGCGTTGTCGCTCGACGGCGCCAGCTTGTCGAGCACCGTCGGCACGAAGCCCACGTGCCCCTTCCAGTCGGGCGTCTCGCCGCCGGGGTCGACCGTGACGGCGAGCTTGACGTCCGGCCGCGTGCCCCACTCGGCCAGCTCGTGCTTGTAGACCAGGTCGGCGACCGTGCGGGCGCCGTAGACGATGCTGACATCCTTGTACTGGTCGCGCAGGTCGAGGCAGTTCCAGATCACGCAGCGCATGGGCGGCAGCGCGATGCCGCCAGCGATAAAGAGCAGGTTCTTGCCGCGCCACTGCTCGATGGGAAAGACATTCCCGTAAGGGCCGCGGAAGCCGATGATGTCGCCCTCGTCGCGGTCGGCCAGCGCGGAAGTCACCCGCCCGACCTGGCGGAAGGTGCACTCGATGTAGCCCTTGCGCGTCGGGGACGAGGCGATGCAGAACGTGGACTCGCCCTCGCCGTAGACCGAGTATTCGCCGAACTGGCCCGCCTTGAAGCTGAACTGCTCCGCGTCGGCCGGGTCGACGAATTCGAGGCGGAAGGTCTTTACCGCCGGCGCCTCGTCCGTGATCCTGGCGATGCGCATGCGGTAGGGCATGTACAGGTTTCGCTCGGTGCGGGCGACAGGTTGAGCAGCCAGCGTACTCATACGGTTGCCTCCGCGAGACTCTGCACGTGCTCGCCGAGGTTCATGTCCACCGGGCAGGCCCGCGAGCAGCGGCCACAGCCGACGCAGCCCAGCACGCCCAGGCGCTCCGGCTGGTACGCGAACTTGTGCATCACGCGCTGCCGCCAGCGCTCACTTTGCTTCGATCGTGGGTTGTGCTGCGAGGCGTGCAACGTGAAGAGGCCGAAGCCGCACGCGTCCCAGCAGCGCAGGCGGATGCCGCTGTCGCGGCCGCGCTCGTCCTGGATGTCGAAGCACGAGCACGTCGGGCAAACGAAGGCGCAGGCGCCGCAGCCGATGCAGCGCAGCGACTGTTCCAGCCAGATGTCGGCCTTGTCGAAGACGCCCGCCAGTCGCCCGCCGATGGCCGGCCCGTCGAAGCGCTTCGGCACCGTGGCAAGGACGGCGTCTTTGCTGGCGGTCGGCGACGCGGGCTGAAACAGCTCCGGCGCCAGCTTCACAACGGCCTGGCCCCCGGGCGTCAGCACCTCGACGAGGAACCTCTCGGCGTCCAGCGGCGTCAGCAGCAGGTCGCTACCCGTCGTCCCGCCAGGCGAGCCGCCCACGGATGTGCAGAAGCAGTAAGCGTCCGCGTGCGTGCAGCTCAGGCCGATGATGGTCAGGCGCTCGAGCTTCGGGTCGAAGTACGCGTCGGACGTGTCCCAGTCGAACACGGCCCGCAGAGTGTCAAAGCTGGCCGCGTCGCACGGGTGCAAGCCGAACAGCACGGTCGGCCGGGCGTCGGCGGCGATCTCGCGCGCGTCCACCTGCCGGCCGTTGATGCGGAACTGGATCATCGGCTCGTACGGAGGGAAGACGGCGGACTTGGCGGACAGCGTTGTTTGGACATAGTCCCAGGCGATGTCGCCGTAGCCGTGACCGCAGCGTGCCTCCTGACCGTCCCCCCTCTCAGGGCGGACCGCTGGGGCGTGAGAGCCGTTGGTGGCTGACGGCGTTGATCCTCGCCCGACTGCTCCCGGGGAGGTAGAGCGATTGGGGCCAAGCTCGGCGAACTCACAGCCTTTGCCGTTGGCAACAGGTCCGATGACACGCTGCCCGCTCGCCGCCAGCCTGCTCAGCAGCTCCGGCACCGCACCGCGCAGCAGGATGCGTCGCTCGACCCCCGCTCCGCCGCCACTCGTGTCGGTCGTGCTCATTTGATGAAGTCTTCCTTGTCGTCCGGCTTGAAGGCTGCCAGGGCGTAGTCCTTGCGGAGGCTGTAGCCCGGCTCGGCGCCGAAGTGCGTACGGGCCTCATCGGCCAGCACGCGGTTGAGCAGGTCGAGGCGGATGTGCTGCGGGCAGGCGTCGCTGCACGAGCCGCAATCGACGCAGCGCCCCGCCAGGTGCATCGCCCGCACGATGTTCCAGTCGAGGTTGCCCAAGGGGTCGCTCTCGACCGGGATCCACTGCGGCTGATTCATCTCCGTGATGCACCGCGAGCAGTAGCACAGCGGGCACGCCGATCGGCACGCGTAGCACTTGATGCAGCGGCTCATCTCGGCTTGCCAGAACGCCCAGCGCTCGGCGAGCGGAAGCTCGGCGATCCGCCGAATCTCCGCCAGCTCATCCGCCGGCAGGCCGCGGGGCTGCGTCGCCAGACGCTCCTCGATTGCGGCAAACGTCGCGAGCTCGACGACGCCCGAATCGGTCGGCACCAGCGCGAGGACGAGCCCATCGGCAAGCTGTCGCTCGACGGCATAGAGCAGGATCGTCCGCAGCGTCGCGGACCGCGCGACGACGGCGGCCTTGCCCAGCGCCCGGACCTCGGGTTTCAGCAAGTACGTGGCCAGGTTTTGGCGGCAGTGTTCGTCGAAGACCAGCACGCCAGCCTGCTCGGGCGATCGGATGAACGCCGGCCGGCGCCGCGACGGCTCGCTGCCGACGGCGTAGCCGATGACCACCTGCACGTGGCCGGAGGCGAGGAGCACACGCACGTGATCGGAAAGCGCGCTGGCACTCATACGCTTGCCTCCGCCGGGGCCTCGAGTGTGACCGCGCCGCACGCGTCGCCATCGAGAGTCGTAACTGGCGCCGCCGGTCCGTGCACCGGGCACGACTGACCGGCAGCCGCGAGTTGCTCGAGCACGACCCGGTCCAAGCGCTTGGGGAAGCTCGTGTACGGCCCCAGCTTGCGCACGTCATCGACGACCGTGTTGACGACCTCGGCCCACTTGGCACCTTCCGCCGCCGAGACCCACGTGAAGTGAATCCGCCGCAAGTCGATGCCCATGAAGTCAATCAGTCGGCGAAACAGGATCCAGCGGCGTCGGGCGTGGTAGTTGCCGGAGGTGTAGTGGCAGTCGCCGGGATGGCAGCCGGAGACGATTACGCCGTCGGCACCGTTGCCGAACGCCTGAAGCAGCAGGAGGAAGTCGATCCGCCCGGTGCAGGGGAGCCGGATCATGCGCACGTTGGCCGCGTACTTGATGCGGCTGGTACCGGTCAGGTCCGCTCCGGCGTACGTACACCAGTTGCAGACGAAGGCGACGACCTTGGGTTCGAAGACGCTCACGGCGATGCTCCGCATCGAAGTGAGAATTGAGAAGCAAGAAGTGAGAAGAGCACAGCGCGCCTTCTCGGCTCGTCCCTCTTACTTCTCACTTCTCACTCCTTATCTCACAGTGCGACCAGTTCCGCATACACCTGCTCATTCGTGAATCCTGCCAGGTCGATCGACTTCGACCGACAGAGGGCCACGCACGTACCGCAGCCCTGGCACACGCCCTGGTTGACCTTCGCGACGGTCTTGAGCACGTTGCCGTTGCGGTCCTTGATCTCCTCCCGCTCGATGGCCTGGTACGGGCAGGCCGTCTCGCACAGGAAGCAGCCGACGCACGTCGAGAACAGCGGCGGCGCCGAACGGTTCACGACGGCCACCACGGGCTCGCGCGACAGCTCGCTCTTGCTGAACAGGCCGCACACCTTGGCCGCGGCGCCCGACGCCTGGGCGACCGTCTCGGGGATGTCCTTGGGCGCCTGGCACGCCCCGGCGACGTAGATACCCGCCGTGTTCATTTCGACCGGCCGCAGCTTCGGATGCGCCTCGCTCAGGAAGCGATCCGAGTCGTAGCTGATCTTCATCTTCTGGGCGAGCTGTTCGGCATCCGGCTGCGCGACCATCGCGCTGGCCAGCACGACCATGTCCGCCTCGATCTCCACCGGCCGCGAGTTCAGCAGCGTGTCCACGCCTTTGACGATCAGCTTGCCGTTTTTCTCGTAGATGCGGGCCACGCGGCCGCGGACGTAGCGGACGTGGTCCTCCTCGATCGCCCGGCGGACGAACTCGTCGTACATCTTCCCGCCGGCGCGGATGTCCATGTAGAAGACGGTCGCCTCGCCGTGATGCACCTTGTGCTTGTAGAGCATCGCGTGCTTGGCGGTGTACATGCAGCAGATCTTGGAGCAGTAGCTGATGCCCTTGGCGGGGTCGCGCGAGCCGGCGCAGGCGATGAAGACGATTCTCTCGGGCACCTTGCCGTCGCTGGGCCGCTGGATGACGCCGCCGGTGGGGCCCGAGGCCGACGCCAGCCGCTCGAACTGGAGGCCCGTGACGATGTCCTTGTACTTGCCGTAGCCGTACTCGGGGAAGAAGTCGGTCCCCTTGACGTCGTAGCCGGTGGCCACGACGACCGCACCGACGTCGATCTCGATGAGCTGGTCCTCCTGGTCGTAGCGGATGGCCTTCTTCTCGCAGGCCTTCTCGCACAGCTTGCACTTGCCGGTCTTGTGGTAGGTGCAGGCCTTCTTGTCGATCACGGGCTTGTTCGGCACGGCCTGCGGGAAGGGCACGTAGATCGCCGGGCGGCCGGACAGGCGCGCGTTGAACTCGCTCGGGTTCTTCTTCATCGGACACTTCTGCACGCAGGCGCCGCAGCCCGTGCACAGATCCTCGTCGACGCCGCGGGCCTTCTTGCGGATCTTCGCCTTGAAGTTGCCGATGAAGCCGTCCAGGCTTTCGAGCTCGCTGTACGTGTACAGCCGGATGTTCGGATGCTGGGCGACCTCGACCATCCGCGGGGTGAGGATGCACTGCGAGCAGTCGAGCGTCGGGAAGGTCTCGGAGAGCTGGGCCATGTGGCCGCCGATCGAGGGCTCACGCTCGACCATGACGACCTCGTGCCCGGCGTTGGCGATGTCGAGCGCGGCCTGGATGCCGGCGATGCCGCCACCGAGGACCAGGGCACGCTTCGTAACCGGGACGCTGATCGGGCTGAGCGGCTTGTTCCGCTTGACCTTCTCGACCATCACCCGCACGAGGTCGATGGCCTTCTCGGTCGTCACCTCGCCGCGGTCATGCACCCACGAGCAGTGCTCGCGGACGTTGGCCATCTCGCACAGGAACGGGTTGAGCCCGGCCTCGGCCGTCGCGCGGCGGAAGGTCGGCTCGTGCATGCGCGGCGAGCAGGCCGCGACGACCACGCCGGTCAGGCGGTGCTGCCGGACGGCGTCCTTGATCATGCACTGACCGGGGTCGGAGCACATGTACTTGTAGTCGATGCTGTGCACGACGCCCGGGAAGGCCGCCGCCGCCCGCGCGACCGCCGCACAGTCCACGGTGGCGCCGATGTTCTCGCCGCAGTGACAGACGAACACGCCGATGCGTGCCATGAGTTAATGCTCCTCCCGCGCTGCAACGACGCTCGCGGGCCAGCGTACCGGGACATGGTGGCGGTGCAGTCCGAGCACGTGACCGTCGAGGCCGAGCGCCAGGCCGATGACCTGCGAGACGTACAGCACCGGGACATCGAACCGGCGGCCGGCGGCCTTCTCGATCGCCGGGCGTCGCAGGTCCAGGTTCGTGTGGCACATCGGGCAGGCGACCACGATCGCCTCGGCACCGCGATCGACGGCGTCCTCGAGGATGCGTGCCGACAACTCCGCAACACTGGACGTGCGCGAGATGCTCAGGCCCGCGCCGCAGCACTCGACCTTGAAAGCCCAGTCGACAGTCGTCGCGCCCGCGGCTTTGCAGATGTCGTCCATTTCCGTCGGGTCTTCCGTCCGCTTGCAGCTCGCCACGCAGGTCGGCCGGGTGAGGTAGCAGCCGTAGTAGCAGGCCAGCTTGTGCGCGAACGGGTGGACGGTCTTTTCGCGGATGGTCGGGGCCAGCCGTGCCAGCAGTTCGACGACGCTGAGCACTTTCGTGCTGCCGACGTAGTCGAGCTCGATGACGTTCGTGATCTGCTGACGCAGCTTCTCGTCATGCAGCAACTCGTGCCGCGTGACGGCCAGCCGCGTGTAGCACGCGCTGCACGGCACGAGCAGCTCGTCAAAGCCGGCTCGCTCGGCCAGCGCCAGCGTCCGCGCGGGCAGCGCCAGCGCCAGGACGTGGTTCAGGTTGTGCGCCGCGGAGGCGCCGCAGCAGTTCCAGTCCGGGACCTCGGCCAGCTCAACGCCGAGCGCGGCGGCGATGGCGCGCAGGGACTCGTCGTACTCACGCGACGAGCCTTCCAGCGAGCACCCCGGGAAGTACCCGATTCTCACGGCTGTCCCTCCGCGCCCGCCCCGTCGTGCCGGTGTGTCTCCGCGCCTTCGTGCCCGGACGCCGCGCGCTCGAAGATCCGCTTGACCGCGTCGTGGCCGGCGATCTTCTCAGGCAAGATCCCCAGCTTGCCGCGCAGCAGCAGCAGCGGGGCCACCAGCACGTCCTGGAGCAGGTGCCCGCTGCGGAGCTTGTACTGCGCGATCAGGCTAACCTCATGAAGACGTCCATTGCGCTGCACGGTCGAAAGAAACGACTCGTGGAACTTCAGGATGTCGCGGGCCCGCGGATGCACCAGCCCGCGTTCCCGGGAGCGACGCCGCAGGTCGTCCATGATCTTCGGCAGGTCCACCTGCTGCGGGCAGCGCGTCACACACTGCTCGCACGTCAGGCACAGCCAGATCGCCAGCGACCCGAGCAGCTCGCGCTCGACCTCCGGCAGGCCGAGTTGCAGGAGACGCAGGACCTGCTGCGGCGAGTAGTCCATCTCCGCCGCCAGCGGGCAGCCCGCGGCGCACTTGCCGCACTGGTAGCAATGGAAGACGTCCTCACCGGTCTGATCCCGCACGTGGTCCGCGAGGGTTTCGGGCGGGGCGTGTGCATCCGCGAGGGCCGACATTCAAGGTCTCCGAAACACGGCCGGGCGCGCTGTGAATCCTCTCACAACTATCGGCCAGATTGTAGCACGTCCCGTCTGCTATGTAAGCATCCTTATATCAAATTCTGGATGCGATTCCCCTGCCGGCGCCGCGCGTGCGTAAGCGCAAGCGCCACCACGAGTACGATATCGCACTGAAGCTGTGCGTGTTGCTGCGTCGAATTCGTCGGCAACGCGGAGCCGCCGGTCAGCGTCCGCCGCCGAGCAGCGCCACAAACAGATCGATGTCGTCGAAGGTCACCGTGCCGTCGCCATTGGCATCCGCCGAGAGCCAGTGGCACCCGGGATACGCCTGCTCGTAGCCCAGTTGCCCGCCGAGCGCGACGATGAACGGGTCGATGTCGTCGAAGTCGATCGCGCCATCGCAGTTGAGGTCACCCGTCAGCAGCGGCGCCGTGCACGTCAGTGCCGTGAGGGCGATGTCGTCGATGTTCCACCCGCAATAGCGCCACGACGAGTCGGTCGTCCCCATCGTCCAGCGAAGATAGACCGTCGGCTGGTTGTCGGCCACGGAAGAGATGTCCAGGTCGATGAACTGCCAGGCGCTGTCGGCCACCTCGGCCGTGTTCTGCCAGATCGTGGTCCAGGTCGTGTTGTTCGTGCTCACGCGGACATACGCGTGGTCGTAGAGCGGCTGCTCGACGCCCAGCCAGCGCCAGAAGTTCAGCCGCACGCCGTAGCGTCCGGTACAGTTGATCGCCGTGCTGGTCAGGTGCCGCTCGGGCAGGTTGTTCTCGTAGTCGCCGGCGAGGTTGTAGCCGTAGACGTTCGGCCCGGTGCGGCCGTTGTTGGGGTCCTTGCTGCCGTGCTCACCGCCGCCGCCCGCCGGTTGTCCGTAGGCCCACAGGCCCTGGAGGCTCCAGCCGGGATTCGAGCTCAGGTCCTGGCTGTAGAACGTCTCGACGCCATAGGCCACCTTGGCTACGTGGGTCGTGGCGGGCGCCGTGCGCGGCCCTGTGTAGAGCGAGCCGTCCGTGGCCATGACGGAGAAGAAGTAGCTCAGCGTGGAGCCGCAGGGCCCTGGCGGCAGGGCCACTTCGTAGATGTTCGGCTCGACCTCGGGCAGGGCCTGCGTTTGCCAGCCGGTCCCGAAGTTGTAGTGCAGCACCATGCTCCCCGGCTGGGGCACCTTGTTTCCCAGCGGGACGACCTCGACGTCGAACCAGGTTGAGCCGTTCGGCCGTGCGAATGCCGGCAGCCCATCCGGATAAGCCAGCGCCAACGCGTCGACCGGCACGGTGACTTCGGCGTTGTCCACGAGCCAGCCCACGACGGCGCGCGTCATCTGCGTCGCGAAGGCGAAGTTCAGGTAGTTCGGCGTTTCGAAGTTGTCGTTCTGCGTGTGGTAGTAGGGATTGCTCCACACCGAGCCCTCGATCAGCAGGCACGCCTGCCAGCCCCGGCCTTCGAATGGCGCGTGGTCGCTCTGGTCGAGCGTGCCGTAGATCGTCGGCGTGATGTTGCTGTATTCGAGCACCGCGCTAGCGACCGCCGACTTGATCGGGGTCGACGCTGTCCGGCCATAGATGCGGGCCTGGTTGGTGAAGGGGTCGTACGCCACCATGTCGAGCGAGATCATGCCGCGGATGTCGTCGCTGGCGTGAGCCACGCAGTACGCCTTACTGCCGTACAGGCCGAGCTCCTCGAGGTCGAAGGCAATGTACTTGATCGTGTATTCGCTGGGGTACGCGCTGAGCACGCGGGCGGCCTCGAGCACGGCGGCGCATCCGCTCGCGTTGTCGTCGGCGCCGGGGTTGCTGACCGAGTCGAAGTGCGCACCGATGATGAAGATCTGGTCGGGGTAGGTGACGCCGAGCTGCGTGGCGACCACGTTGACGCCGCTTTGACCGCTCCAGGTGAAGGGCTCCAGCACCGCCGTCAGGCCGTAGCTCTGGAACAGCGCGCGGATGTTGTTGCGGGCGAGGTCATGCTGGGCCCCGCTCGGGCCGCGGGAGTGGCCCACGTGCGTGTAGAGCCACTGGTCCATGAGGTGGTAGTAGTTCGCCTGGCTGACCTGGTCGGCGGCGGCGGCCCCCATGTCGGAGGCCGGCGCGACGATCGCGGCGAGCGAGGCAACGAGCGCAAGGGACAACGTGGCGGCGAGGCGGCGGACGTGCATGGCGTGCTCCGGGCAGCCCGCGGTGCCAAGGTGCAAGCGGCCGGCGCGACGCCGACCCGGCGGCACCAAGGCGACAGACGGCTGCATATATCTGCTTGCCAAGCCTAACGCGGCACGCGGCACCGAAGCAAGCGCTTCTTGCACGGCCGGACATTGCACGGCGCTGACGCCTCGATCGTCGGCCACGGCCCAGCGGACATTCGCCCGGGCTTGTTCCGTTTGGGCGACCGGCCCCCGATAATCAAACCGCGCCGACCGGCGCGCGGCTGCGACGCCCGCCAGCGTTGCGCAGCGGCAGGAGACCAGGCATGCCCATCGACACATCACGCCTGCACAGGGTGTCGACCCGCGCCGCCGAGATGCCACCCTTCTTCGTCATGGAGGTCCTCGAGCGGGCCCAGGCCCTGGAGCGCGCCGGCCGCAGCATCATCCACCTCGAAGTCGGCGAGCCGGACTTCGCCTCCCCACCCGCTGTGGTCGCCGCCGGGCAGGAAGCCCTGCGCGCCGGCCACACGCATTACACGCACTCACTCGGCCGTCTCGAGCTCCGCACCGCCCTGTCCGCCTGGCTGCGTCGCCACTACGACGTGGCAGTCCCCCCCGAGCGCATCGTCGTCACAATGGGCAGCTCGGCCGCGCTGCTGCTCGTCTTCGCGGCCCTGCTCGAGCCCGGCGACGAGGTCCTGCTGACCGATCCGTGCTACGCCTGCTACCCCAACTTCATCACGACGTTCGGCGGCGTGCCGGTACGCACGCCGGTGCGGGAGGCCGACGGTTTCCAGTTTGACCTCGGCGAAGTCGCCCGCCGGCTCGGGCCGCGCACCCGCGCACTCGTGCTCAATTCGCCCGCAAACCCGACCGGCACACTGACAAACCCGCAGCGCATGGCGGCCCTGGCCGACCAGCTCCGCGGGCGCGCCGTCATTGTCTCCGACGAAATCTATCACGGCCTCGTCTACGGTCCGCGGGCGCACTCGATCCTCGAGTACGAGCCGGACGCAGTCGTCGTCAGCGGCTTCTCGAAGCTGTTCGCCATGACCGGCTGGCGGCTGGGGTACGCGGTCCTGCCGGAGTGGCTCGTGCGCCCCGTGCAGAAGCTCCAGCAGAATCTCTTCGTATCGCCGGCGGACTTCCCACAGCTCGCCGCGGTGGCCGCGCTCGAGCGCGCCGACGCCGACATCGAAGCCATGCGCCGCCAGTACGACGAGCGTCGCCAGCTCGTGCTGCGCCGGCTGCGCGAGCTGGGCCTGCCTGTCCTGGCCGCGCCGCGCGGGGCGTTCTACGTCTTCGTCAACGTCCGGCAGTACACCGACGACGTGTACCGCTTCGCGTTCGACCTGCTCGAGGGGGCGGGGGTGGCTCTCACCCCGGGGACCGACTTCGGCCCCGGCGGCGAGGGCTACGTGCGCATTTCCTACGCCAACTCCCTGGCCAACATCGACGCCGGCCTGACACGGCTCGGGCAGTTCCTGCGCGGCTGAGTCGGCCAGTTCCGGCGCCGGCTGACTCAATGTAGAGACGCGCCCGCATCAGTCCGAGAAGACTCACAGGACACGAGACGACTTGCGCGGATCCCACGTCGCCGCCGATGGCCGCGACGAGACGGGAGCCCGCGACGACGCCTGTCAGCCCGAGGACCGAGGAGCTACCCGATGTCGACACGCGCGATGTGCACGCTCGCCCTGATCACGCTGAGCTTCTTCCTCCCCGCCGCACGAGCGACGTTCGACCATTGCGGCGTGCTCAAGGCTTCCGGCTCGTGCATCGTATTCGAGCCGGAGGGCGGCTCGGCCGTGTACGCGATCGACTACTCCGCCCGCTTCTCGGTCGGGGACCGCGTGCGGGTGATCGGCAACCTCGAGGCGACGTGCGCCGCGCCGTGCACCGTCGCGGGCTGCGTCACGGTGGGCGAAATCACATTCTGCGAAGGCGCAGTCACGCTCCGCGGCACGCTCGTACAGTCCACCGGCTGCCTGCTGCTCGACGAGGAGCACGGCCTGCTCCTCCGGCTGGAGAACACCGCGGGCTTTGGCGAGGGGCAACTCGTCATCGTCTCCGGCAACTTCGGTCGACGTTGCGAGCCGGTCTGCGCCGGCATCCGCGCCTGCGTTCTGGCCAACACGATCACCCTGGCACCGTCACCCCCGCCGACCGGCGGCGATGGCGGCACCTCAGGGTCGAACGGGGACACGCCGACCACGAACGGCGACCAGGGCGGCTCCAACCCGACCGGGTCCGGCAGCGGGTCGTCCGGAACCGGTGGCAGCGGTTCCACCGGCGGCAACACCAGCAACACCGGCGGTGGCAACCAAACTGGCGGCACCGGCCAGACGAACGGCGGCGGCGACACGACGCCGGGCGAGCCCGCCCTCGAAGAAGTGATGGGGGCCTTCGTGTGCCCGATCGCGGGCTTCGCGGCGCTGACCCTCGGCATCGTCGGGCTGCTCATCGCCCGCTCCAAGCGCCAGCCGCTCGACTGACGACGCGAAGTCGCCGCGCGACGGCGCGCGGGCTCGGAAATGCAGCAGGGTGCGCCCGTGGACGCACCCTGCCTCGCCTTCTTCCCACCCCTCCGTTCAAGATCCTGGCAACCGCACCTGGCGCCGAAGCCTGGCTTCGCGTCACACCCTGCGCCGGCCGACCAGCGCGGCTCCGATGGCGAGCGCGATCGCTCCCACGGCGGGCTCCGGCACATACTCGACGACCCAACCCCTCCGATTCAGATCCAGCAGCGCCGGGTCGAACGGGTTGCTCGCCCACCCGGACTCTGGCGCGTCATTCCACCAGCCCCGGCGGTACGCGGTCGGCTCCTCGCCGCCGAGCGTCCAGAGCAGCTGTCCGCGATTCTCGACCCCGAGCGCGTTGTCCGGCTGGTCGGGCGCCCAGTTGTCGAAGCTGAGCGGCTCGCCGGTGATCCACTGCCAGTCCCCTTCAGACGGCTCCCAGAGGCCAATCCAGATGCCGCCGGTGAGCGTGAGCGCGTCCAGCAGAAGATCCTCGATGAATTGCTGCTCTTCCTCCGACGTGATGGTTGCCAGGTAGCCGCCGCTCGCGACGGCGAGCGCCTGGGCCGCATCCCACCCAAGATCCGGATTGACAACGACTTCGTAGAAGTGCCCGTTGCCGCCGGCCGACGTCGGCCACTCCACGGGCGCGGCGCCCGCGACGCCCACACTCCACAGCACCCAACCCGCACAGATGAAACTGGTTACGTGACTGACGCGGCACGCGACCGACATCGCCTCACCTCCTGTTTGGAAAGATACACGGACAGGCAGACCGCCCAACAGGGGAATCCTAGCGCCGCCATGTGTCCGGACAACAGCGGCGGGTTGCCGGTCCGCCTGGCAGGAGCCGTGAACACTGGCACGAGCGCGCGCCCGTGCAGGTGAGCGACGGGCCGCTATACTGGCGACCGGCGACATGCGGAGCGAGCGTGTCGCCCCCGCGCCCGCTGCGCCCATCTTTGCCGGAGACTTCAACATGCCACGCCCCGCAGTCCGTGTGCTCATACTCGTCGTCGCGCTTTCTGTGCCGTTCGCGTGTGCCGACGAAGCACCGCCGCCCGCCCCCCTGCCCGTCACCACCGCGCCTGCCGACGCGGCCGAGAAGCCGACGGAACTCATCTCCACTGCGGAGCTGGACATCCGCCTGCGGCCGCTGCGCAAGGCGGGGCTGGCGGTGGAGGTCGAGGCCTGGATGGCCACGTTCCAGGCCAAGATCCAGGAAATCAGCGACACCGAGATTGCGATCCGGTCGGCCACCGGAGAGGAGAAGGCGAGCCTGCTCGAGAAGCTCGGCCAGCTTCAGACGGAGCGCGTCGCACTGCTCGATCGCGTCAACGTCGTGCTCGCCGCGTACAAGGCCAAGGGCGGCGATACAGCCGAGCACGACAAGTTCATCGAGGCCGTCTCGGGGATCAAGATCGACGTGACCGACGCGCAGACCGCGACCAGCGTCGTGATCAACTGGCTGAAGAGCCCCGAGGGCGGCCTGCGCTGGCTGCGCGCCATCGTGCTCTTCATCGTCGTGCTGATCGTGGCCCGGATCGCGGCAGCGGTGGTCAGCGGCCTGATCTCGCAAGCGCTGCGGGCCGTGAAGAACCTGTCTGACCTGCTGCGCGAGTTTTTCGTGAATACGACGCGGCAGATCATCATGCTCATTGGTCTCGTCGTCGCGCTGTCGATGCTGGGTGTGAATGTGGGCCCGATGGTCGCGGCCATCGGCGCAGTCGGCTTCATCGTGGGCTTCGCGCTCCAGGGCACGCTGGGCAACTTCGCGGCCGGGCTGATGATCCTGCTCTATCGTCCCTACGACGTGGGCGACGAGATCGCGGTCGGCGCGATCAAGGGCAAGGTCGAGTCGATGACACTCGTGTCCACCACTTTGCTCAACGCCGATGGGCAACGCGTCATCGCGCCGAATGGCTCCATCTGGGGCGGCGTGATCACGAACCTCAGCAAAGGCTCGACACGCGCCGGCTGAGAGCAGCGCCGAACCTCGGCGTCCGGCGCGTCGCGGATCTCGATGTCCGGCGTATTGGGAACGCTGATGGAGGCCGTCCGCCGCCGCCTACAGCCGCGTGTGCCCCGCCTGGCTCGCCAGGCGAATTGTCTTGTGCGTGAGGTCGTGGAAGGCCTTGACGTAGCGCACCGTGCGTGAGTGCGTGCGCATGACCACCGAGTGCGTCATCGCGATGTGGCCATTGACCGACACGCCGCGAAGCAGCGCGTTGTCGGTGATTCCCGTGGCGACGAACACGACGTCCTCGCCGCTGGCCAGTTCGTTGGTCGTGAAGACCCGCCGCATCAACTCGCCGTGTCCCTGCTCCTCGAGCGCCTTGCGCTCCTTGTCGTCGCGGGGCCACATGCGGGCCATGATCTCGCCCCCCAGGCACCGAATCGCCGCCGCCGCCAGCACCGCCTCCGGCGACCCCCCGACTCCCATGTAAACGTCGACGTTGCTCTCCGGCATGCTGGGCGCGATGGCCGCCGCCACGTCGCCGTCACCGATCAAACGGATAGCCGCCCCGGTCCGGCGGATGTCGCGGATGAGCTGCTCGTGCCGCGGACGGTCGAGCAGGCAGACCACCAGGTCCCGAATGCGCTTGCCGAGCTTGAGCGCGATGATCTCCAGGTTCTGCTCGACCGACGCTCCCAACCGCCCCGAGCCCGTCCCCTCCCGCACGCGCGGCCCGACTGCGATCTTCTCCACGTAGACGCTCGGGATTGCGGCCAGCGCCCGCGGGTTGTCCGGCCCCGCCTTGGCCGCCGCGATCACGCTCAGCGCGCCCGGGAGCCCCTTCGATGTCAGCGTCGTCCCGTCGATCGGATCAACCGCGATGCTCCACTCCGGCGAACCGGGCTTCCACGTGCCCAGCTTCTCGCCGATGAATATCCCGGGCGCCTCGTCCTTGATCCCCTCGCCGATCGAGCACGTCCCGCAGATGTCCACGAGCTGGAGCATGCCGCGGATCGCGTCCGTGGCGGCGGCGTCGGCGGCGTTCTTGTCGCCCTGGCCCACCCAGTGGAACACGTTCAGCGCCGCGGCCTCACAGGCCCGCAGCAGGTCCATCCCGATCAGCTCCTCGTCCTGCGTCTGGTCCACTAGATCCGCGGCGGGAAACTCCATGTTCGACATGCAAGCACCTCGGTTCGAAAGCGGCAGGGCCACGACACGAAGACCACCGAGCGCTGATTACAGCTTCACGGACCGTGCGCGGCCTGCTCGTCGCGGGCCACTCGCACGGACTGTTCTCCGCGGCGGTCCGGCTAACGGGACCACGCACCCACGCGCGGCGCACGCTCCCCGGAACATGACAGCATGGACAAGAGGTCCGCTTGGCGACTGCTCACCGTGCGGTAGGCTACATCGCGCTGCGGCGTTCCGCCACCGCGCACTGACATGACGAATCGCTGGCTGCTCGACTCTCTCGATCGTTTCGAAACGCCGGGATCGCGGCTCGCAGTGGTCAACGCCTGTCGCAC
>CAADGM010000139.1 GCA_900696535.1 uncultured Planctomycetota bacterium | reverse complement strand
CCTCACGACCCCAGCAGCGCCACGAACGCGTCGATGTCGTCGAAGTCCACCGCGTCGCTCAGGTTCGCGTCGGCCAGAAGCCACGTGCAGTCGGGATACTGCACCGCGTACGCCGCCGGCCCGCTCAGTGCAGCGACGAACGCATCGATGTCGTCGAAGTTGATCACGCCGTCGCAGTTGGCATCGCCGGGTCGGAACGTCGAACCGCCATTGACGACCAGAGCGAAGTCGGCATCGATCACGTTCGGCGACTCCGGGCGCGCGTCCTGCACGATTTCCGAGCCGATGACCTCGACCTTCCAGAATCCCGCACCGGGCGTCTGAACGAACACGTTCTCAACGGTGTCCTTGGTGTTGGCGCTGCCGCCGGGCGTCGACCAGCGGGTGCTGCTGAGCCCGTTGTTGCCCCAGTAGAACGCCGTGCTGCCCGGAGCCGTGACGCGCAGCGACAGGTCATTGACGCGGTGCTGCGTCTGGACGCTCGGATTGCCGGGCAGGTCGGTGTAGACCATCGTCGCCTTGAGCTTGGCAGCCCCTGGCGCGATTCGCGTGTAGTACACACGCCGCCCGAGCGGCAGCACGGGGTCAGTCTCGTTCACGATGAACGTGTGAAGTCGGTCGTTGTACAGGTTCTCCAGGTTGGCCATACCCCAGCCCTGCCGAACGCGCGTCAGGTCGGTGTACCCGGGCTCCGACGCCGACACGGCATACTGGTAGGCACCGTTGATCATGAGCGCCTTGGCCGTGGCCATCTTGGGGCGGCTGTCGAACACGGTCGCGCCGCCGCCGTGCCCTGGCCAGACACCCTCGTGCCACATCTGGAACAGGATACCGAACGCGCCGGCCGTGATCGGCGTGGCCGCGCTGGTCCCGCCGAAGTTAGTCCGGTACGCGGTGTCGCTCGTGTTGGCGGTGGTGTCCACAGAGTCGTAGAAGTGGGCCAGGTCGGGCTTGATGCGGCCGTCGGCGGCTGGGCCCACGCTGGCGCCGCTGGCCCAGTTGTCGTCGGCGCGGTTGGCATTGTTGTAGTGCCGGATGCCGCCCACCGAGACGATGTTCTTGGCCCAGGCCTGCGGGCGCGAGCTGGTCGTACCCTGGTTGCTCTGCGACTGGCAGCTCAGCAGGTCATGGAGGAAGAGATAGTCGTCCACTTCGGCGGAGATCGTCGTGTACGTCGTCGTCCACGAGCTGCCCACGCTGGAAGACTGGAGGACCGCGCGGTACGCCCCGTCCGGATCGACCAGCTCGGCCGTGTGCTGGTGCCGCGTCTTGGAGCCGCCGAACATCGTTACCGACGAGTAAACCGCAAAGATGCCCTGCTCACGGTTGGGCAGGAAGCCGCGCGCGCTGGGGTTGCTCGCGCCGCTGCCGAAGACGATGCCGTAGCAGTTCGTGCCGTGGCTCGTGTCAGTGGTGTTGCTGCTGTGCATGAGCACGTTGGGGGTCTGGAAGGCCACGTGCGTGGTCCGCAGTCCGCCGTCAAACACCTCGCCGCGCACGCCCTCGCCCAGGAAGCCGAGCGTGTCGAAGATGAACGTGGAGCTCGAGCCCGCCGGCCCGCGGGCATTCTCATCATCGAAGTCGCCCGGACCGCCCCACCGATCGATGAAGTTTACCTCGTCGGCCCGCGCCACGCGCAGCAGCGCCTCGCGGCTGAGCGTCGCTTCCATGCGGAAGCCCTCGGGCGTGACGAAATGCACCACGCCGCCCAACGACTCGATCAGCCGGCGCAGCGACTCCTGCTGCTCCGGCCCGCGCTGGTTCACCTCGATCGAGTAGCGCTCCGCCGACGCCCCCGCGGACGCATCCAGCACCCGCGCGAGCACTTCGCGCTCCAGCCGGTACGCCGGCTCGTACGCCCCGACCCAGCGCACCTCGGGCTGCGCCGCGACCAGAGCCGCCGTCCCCGGCGGCAGCGTCGCGCTGATCGCGTTGCTGCCGACCACGCGGTTCACCCGGCCCCCCAGCGCCTCGATTCGTTTCTGGAACGCCTCGAAGGGCTGGGTGTAGTATTGGACCAGGTAGACGTTCGTGTCGGCGCCGGCGGCGAGCTCCCGGGCCACGACCGGAGTGGACACGAGGGGATCAAACGACGCGAAGGCCAGGTCGATGCTGTCGGAGCGCGGCAGCGGCTCTGAGGCCCGCCCGTCCAGCGACGCCTGGTAGAAGGACCGCAGCGCGCCGTCGTCGGCAAGCTCGCTCCACAGCTCGATCGAAAGTCCGGCATCAGCATCGGCGAATTGCCACTGGCCAAACCGGGCCGAGTCGGCCGCGGCGACGGCGACCAGCAGGCCCGCGATCGCGGTCGCGAGAACCGGAAACAGGCTCGATGAACGGCGCATGGGTAGGGGTGAGCGCATCAGTGCTTCTCCTGGAACCAGGCGGGGTGGAACGTATCCGGCGGACCCGACGCGAGTTCCGATGTCAGATGTCAGACGGGTATCCGGTGGCGGCACGAATACCGGACGCCCTGATGGTAAGCAGTTGCTCACGCCCGCGTCAATGAAATCCTGCGGGAAAGCGTGCCCGCCACCCCGCACAGCCGCCGGACGCGCCACCGGGGGCCCATCGCCAGATCGGACCCCGGCGCCGAGACGCTACACTGGGAGAGGTGATCGGCGAACGGCGGCCAGCGGCGGGCAGCGGTCCCGCCGTGAGCTACCGCGCCATCGCGGAAGAAGCCTTCGAGGAGGACACGATGCATCGTCCCATCACTGTCGCGCTCGCAGTTGCCCTGGGGCTGGGGGCCGGTTCGCAAGCGGCTGTACCGTTCTACGACTCGTACCAGCTCCAGTGCCGGGCCAATTTCGGGGCCGCCTTCAACCTGCCGGCGGGATCGTTCTTCACCAGCTCGACGCCGGCGATCAACAACGCCGGACAGGTCGCGGTGAACCTGGCCAACGTGAACGTGCCGGGCAATCCGCCGGGCGTGTGGTTCGGACAGGGCGGCACCGGCCAGGTGAAGTTCGTCGCGGCCGACAGCAACGCGACGATTGGCAGCATCTCCCTGAACCACTTGGGCCGGGCGGTTTTTCCGCAGAACTTCACGTCCCCCAACGGCGTGTATTTCTACGACGCCCCGTCGGATACCAGCGGACTGCTGACGACGCAGCCGATCGGCGCCTCCTCCTTCGGCACGCCCATCGTCAATGATCTGGGCCAGGTCGGTTACCGCGTCTCGTTTCTCGGCTCGAACGCGTGGGTGAGCTTCGCCGGCGCGCCGCCGGTCGCGTTTCACGCCGTCGAGGCAGCGCTCGATGCCGCCAGCCCGTACTCGTTTCTCTTCACGCCGTCGTTCAACAACAGCCGCCAGATCGCCGGCAAGGTGCGGCTCGGCGCCGCGGGGCAGACCGGCGAGAACCGCCCGGACCAGATCCGGATTATCAACCCCGACGGCACGTTCACGATCATCGCTCACGACCGGGACAGCGATCCGAACTCGCTGTTTCTCAGCTTCGACAACTCGGTCGCGCTGACCGACAACGGCTGGGTGGCGTTCAACGCCAACCTGTTCCCCGCGGGCCGCGGCGTTTTCTTCTCGAACGGCGTCGAGACCCGCACCATCGCGGTGAACACGGCGGGGATCGTCAGCACGATCGAGTCGTTCGGGCCTGCCGCGAGCGCAAGCGGGCTGGTCGCGTTTCGCGCGTTCGAAAACAACACGGCGCTGCGGGCCATCTGGATCGGCGACGGCACCACCCTCCGCCGCGTCGTCCGCGAGCACGACATCGTCCCCACGGACCTCGGCCCCGCGCGCATCGACCAGCACGACGCCAGCCCGGTGTTCGGCGGCTCGATCACGATCAACCGCTACGGCGATGTGGCCTTCAACGCGGCCCTGACGCCGCCGGACAACAACCAGATCGAGTGGGGCAGTGGCATCTTCGTCGCGCTGGCCCGGACCCCCGGCGACGTCGACTGCGCCGGCGACGTCGACTTCGACGATATCGACGCGTTCGTGGCGGCGCTGAGCGGGCCGGCCGCGTACGCCGCCCAGTACCCCGACTGCCGCTGGCTTAACGCGGATTGCGACGGCGACGGGGACGTGGACTTCGACGACATCGACCCGTTTGTGGCGCTCATTGGCTCGTAGCCCCGAGGTGCTGCGCGGCTGGGCTGCGCCGATCGTGCGCTGCTGCGGCATTGGCGTCGAACCCGTGTCTGCCTGCTGATGCTGTGGCATCGCTTTTCGACCGCCATTCTTCGTGTGACACTGCGCTCCCATCGGTGCACTCGGACTACTCCCCGGCCAGATGGAAGGAGTCGCATGACGGCTCACAGCATCGTCAATTGGCGTTGGCGGGGCGGCTGTGCATCAGCGCTGCTCCTGGCGACGATCGCGCTCACCGCTGCGTTCCGTGACCCACCCCAACCGGCCGCGACGCGCCCCGCCACGCCCGACCCGCAGCGCTTCGCCCGCGATATCGACGCCTTCGCCGCGTACGACCGCAGGAACACGCCGCCCGCGGGCGCGGTTCTGTTCGTCGGCAGCTCAAGCATTGTCGGGTGGAACACGCGCGAGGCCTTCGACCCGCTGCCGGTGATCAACCGCGGCTTCGGCGGGTCGCACATGAGCGACCTGAATCACTACTTCGACCAGGTCGTGCGACCGTACCGCCCGCGGGCGATCGTCGTCTACGAGGGCGACAATGACATCGCCGACGGGCGCTCGCCCGAGGAGTTCCGCGACAGCGTGGCGGCGTTCGTCCGGCGGGTCCGCGAACGCGATGCCGACGTGCCCATCGTGCTGCTCTCGATCAAGCCGAGCGAGAGCCGCTGGCAGCACTGGCCGGCGATGCAGGCGGCCAACGCCCTGGTCCAACGGCTCGCGGAGGAGACCCCGCACGTGCACTTCGTCGACGTGGCCACGCCGCTGCTCGGCGAAGACGGTCGGCCGCGCGGCGAGCTCTTTCAGGCCGACCGGCTGCACCTGAGCAGGGAGGGCTACGCGGTCTGGACCCGCACGCTCCGCCCGGTTCTCGAGCGAGTCAGCGCCGGGCCGGAGCCGGCGCGGGGCGCGCCGTGATGCGATGCGTTGAAGACGCGTGCCGCGCGTTGCGGGCAGCGCGTCAGGGCTGAGAGCGGATGCGATCGAGCTCCTTCGTCGTGCTGTAGCCCTCGACCAGCTCCATCAGCACGACCTTGCCTCCGCGGGATTCGACGAACTCGCGCCCCACAACCAGGTGTGACCAGTCCGCACCCTTGACCAACACGTCCGGCGCGATCTGCTCGACGATCCACGCGGGCGTGGGCTCGTCGAAGACCACCACGTAGTCCACGCAATCCAGGGCGGCCAGCATTCGCGCCCGGTCCGTCTGCGTCCGAATCGGACGCCCCGGCCCCTTGTTCTGCGCGCCGACCGAGGCGTCGCTGTTGATCGCCACGACCAGGGCGCTGCCCAGCGCCTTGGCCCGCTCCAGCAGCTCGATGTGCCCGGGGTGCAGGATGTCGAAGCAGCCGTTGGTCATCACGATCGTCTCGCCGCGCAGACGCCGCCCGTCCAGCTCGGCGCGCAGATCGGCGACGCTCTTGACCTTCCCGCGGCTGCCGCGCCCGGCTGCGTGCAGTTCGTGGAGCACTTCCTCGCGGCTGATCGGGACGCAGCCGAACTTGCTCACCTCGAGCCCACCCGCGATGTTGGCCAGCGTCGCGGCCTGCTCGAACGTGCCCCCCGCCGCCACGGCCACAGCGAACATCGCCAGCACCGCGTCCCCCGCGCCGGTGTTGTCATAGACCGCGCGCGGCGTCGTCGGGAAGGACTGGGCGTTGCCGTCGCCGCGGACCAGCAGGGCGCCGTCGCGGCCGAGCGTGATCAGCAGCGCGTCGAAGCGGTGCTCGGCGATCAGCGCCGCCGCCGCGGCGGAGAGATCTGCGTCGCTCACGCGCCGGCGGGCGGCGATCTCCAGCTCGGCCCGGTTCGGTGTGAGCAGCGCGGCGCCGGCGTACTTGCCCCACTCCGGCGAGCGGGCCGGGTCCACGAACACCGGCTTACCCAGCTCGCGCGCGATCCCGATCACCGCCGCACAGGTCGACGGCGAGAGCACGCCCTTGCCGTAATCCTCAAGGCACACCACGTCGCACGCGGGCAGCGACTCGCGCACCACGGCGAGCAGCGCCGCCTCGTCGTCCGTCGACAGCGGGGCGACCAGCTCGTCATCGATGCGGATGAGCTGCTGGCGATGGCGGTGCTCGGCCAGGCCCACGAGGCGCGTCTTGGTGATCGTCGGGCGGTCACCCACCCGCACGAGCCCGCGCGTGTGGCATCCCGCCTGCTCGAGCGAAGAGAGCACGCGGTCGCCGAAGCCGTCGCGCCCAATCGCGCCGCAGCAAACGACCTCCGCGCCGAGGGCCACGACGTTCATGGCGACCGACCCGGCCCCGCCGACGCGGTCCTGCCGCTCGATGACCCGCAGCACGGGGACAGGGGCTTCGGGGCTGATCCGCTCGGCGTCGCCGAAGACGTAGCGGTCGAGCATGAAATCGCCGACCAGAAGGATGCGGCGCTTGGGGAAGCGGTTGACGATCGCCAGAAACTGCGGATTGGTCACGGCTGACACTCGTGCGACGGTCCGCTCTCGCCTGCTACGCGCAAGGGCGCTGCCTCGCAGCGAATTCGACACGAAGAACTCCGTTTCGGCAATCGCGCGGCGGCGAGACCGGGTCCTGCCGCGTCTGCTGCCTGTCCGGACGCCGCACGATGGTACCGTTCGCCCGATGGCACCTCACTCGCTGGAGGACCGCAGTCCGGCGCGCGTTACACGGCGCGCTGCGCGGAGTTCCCGGATGAAGAGAAAGGAAGCCCGACCGACCCGAGCCGCCCGACGCCCCCGAGGCCGAGGACCGCTGCCGCCGCCGGCGCGTGCGGCCTCGCCCGACAGGGACTTACGCAGCGGACGCACGGCCCGTTACGCTGCACGCGCGTGGCACCCGAGTTCATCAGCCAGCCGATCACGCCGACCGCGGGCACGTTCGACGCCCGCGCGATGTCCACCGGCGTGCCCGGCCTTCCCGCTGGCTTCGCCTGGGCTGGCGAGACGTTCGCGATCGTCGAACTGCTGGAACGCTGGAAGCACACCTCGCGAGAGGGCAGCCACGCCCAGGGCGACGTTTATCTTCGCCGCCACTACTACCGCCTGAAGATGAGCGACGGTTCCGTGTGGACCGTCTATGTCCTCCGCCAGACGCCGCGCAGCGGCTCACCCAAGCAGCGCTGGTTCCTGCTGGAGCGGGCGGGCCCCCCACCCACGAGTTGACCCGCGCCTCATGTGAAACAAACGGAAGCTGAGCGCGCCGCTGCGACCGCCTCGGCGGCCGCCGTGCGGCGGTGCACCGGCTCGGATACACTGCCGCCGACCTGGAGTGGCGCGCATGAGTGTATTGAACCTGGACTCGCTGCTGCACCCCGCGTCGGTCGCCGTGATCGGGGCGTCGAATCAGAAGTTGAGCATCGGCGGCTTCGTGATGCGGAACCTGCTCAAGGGCGGATTCTCCGGCCCGATCATGCCGGTCAATCCCAAGTACGAGGCGATCGCGGGGGTGCTCACGTATGACGACGTGCCGAGTCTGCCCGTGACGCCCGATCTGGCGGTGATCTGCACGCCGCCGGCGACGGTTCCCGACCTGATCGACCAGCTTGGCCGGCGTGGCACGCGGGCGGCGGTGGTCATCACGGCGGGGCTGGCCGCGCTGCGGGGCGACGACGGTCGAACGATCCAGGATGCGATGATCGCGGCGGCGCGGCCGCACGGCCTGCGAATCCTGGGCCCGAACTGCGTGGGGTTGCTCGTGCCGGGGATACGGCTGAATGCGACGTTCGCGCACGCGGACCTGGAGGCCGGGTCGCTGGCGTTCGTTTCGCAGTCGGGGGGGTTTTGCACCGCCGTGCTCGACTGGGCCCGCGAGAAGGGCATCGGCTTCTCGCACTTCGTGTCGCTGGGCGACAGCGCCGACGTCGACTTCGGCGACATTCTCGACTATCTGGGCAGCTCGGCCGAGACAACCGCGATCCTCCTCTACATGGAGTCGATCGGGGCCGACGAGGGTCGGAAATTCATGTCCGCGGCCCGCGCGGCGGCGCGCAACAAGCCCGTCATCGCCATCAAGGCGGGACGCTTCGCGGAGGGCGCCCGGGCGGCGGCGTCGCACACGGGTGCGTTGGCCGGCGCAGACAACGTCTACGACGCCGCCCTGCGGCGCGCGGGCATCCTGCGCGTGTTCGACCTGGACGAGCTCTTCGACGCCGCCGAGACGCTCGCTCGCGCCCGCCCCCCCCGGGGCGAGCGGCTGGCCATACTGACCAACGGCGGCGGGCCGGGCGTCATCGCGACGGACGCGCTGGCCGCGGCTGGCGGCACGTTGGCCGAGTTCTCCCCGGAGACGATGGAAAGGCTGAACGCGCTGCTGCCTTTCAACTGGTCGAAGGGCAATCCGATCGACATGGTTGGCGACGCGGATGGCCCGCGGTATGTCAGGGTGCTCGAGATTCTTCTGGACGACGCCGGCGTCGATGCCATCCTGGTCATGAACGCGCCCAGCGCCCTGGCCCCCAGCGAGGACGCGGCCCGCGCGATCGTTGACACCGTGAGGGCCGCCGGCAAGCCAGTGCTGACGAGCTGGGTGGGCGGCGAGGCCGCCCGGCGGGCTCGCCGAATCTTCTCCGACGCCGACATCCCGACGTACGACACGCCGGAGGCGGCCGTCCGCGCGTTTCTGCACATCGTTCGCTTCCGTCGCAACCAGGAAATCCTGACGCAGACGGTCTCTTCTGCGCCGACGGACTTCGCCCCGCTGAAAGAGACCGCCCGAGCGGTCATCGAGAATGTCTTCGCCGACGATCGCGAGCTGCTCACCGAGCCCGAGGCGAAGGAAGTGCTGGCCGCGTACGGCATCCCGGTAGTCGAGACGCGCGTCGCACGCGACCCTGCTCACGCAGGCGAGCTGGCCGACGAGATCGGCTACCCCGTCGCGATCAAGATCCTCTCGCCCGACATCACGCACAAGTCCGACGTGGGCGGCGTGATCCTGGGGCTCGACTCGGCCGAGGACGTGCGCGCGGCCGCCGCGGCCATGCTCAGTCGCGTCCGCAAGCGTTTCGCATCCGCTCAGATCCTCGGGCTCACCGTGCAGCGCATGGCGCAGCGGCCCGGGGCCCACGAGCTCATCGTCGGTGTGAGCACCGACCCGATCTTCGGGCCGGTCATTCTCTTCGGCCGCGGCGGGGTCGCGGTCGAGATCTTCGCCGACCGCGCCACCGAGCTGCCGCCGCTCAACATGAACCTGGCCCGCCACATGGTCACGCGTACGCAGGTCTTCAAGCTGCTGCGCGGCTACCGGGACAGGCCGCCGGCCGACCTCGACGCCATCTGCCTGACGCTCATGCAGATCTCGCAACTGGTCGTGGACCGGCCGGAGATCATCGAGCTGGACATCAACCCGCTGTTCGCCGACGACCGCGGCGTTCTGGCGCTGGATGCGCGCATCCGCGTCGGGCAGGTGCGGACGAGCGGCCGCAAGCGCCTGGCGATCCGTCCCTATCCGCGCGACCTGGAGGAGTGGGTCAAGCTTCGCGATGGCCGCAACATCTTCGTTCGCCCCATTCGTCCGGAGGACCAGGCCGCACACGAGAAGTTCGTCGAGTCACTGACCCCGGAAGACCTGCGCTTCCGCTTCCTGGGCGTGACGCGCGACGTGCCGCGCTCGCTCATCGCCCGGCTGACCCAGATCGACTACGACCGCGAGATGGCGTTCGTTGCGATCCTGGAGCACGACGACGCGCCGGACGAGACGCTCGCCGTCGTCCGCACCGTCTCCGACCCCGACAACACGCGGGCCGACTTCGCCGTCATGGTGCGACCGGACGTGCGCGGCTGCGGCCTGGGCCATGCGCTCATGGGCAAGATGATCCGCTATTGCCAATCGCGCGGCATCCGCGAGATCCGCGGGCAGGTTCTGGCGGACAACCAGGCTATGCTGAGCCTCGTGCGTCGGCTGGGCTTCAGCGACGAACCGCTGCCGGGCTCCGTGCTGAGGGCGGTGCGTCTGGAGCTCGACCGCGACGCGCAGGTAGCCTCGACGCGTTGACGCATCGCCGCCGAAGGGCCGACCGAAGTTCCCCCAGCGCAGCGCCTTCCCCGCTCATCAACACGACTTGCGTTCAGGGGGCGGCCGCGATCGGCAGCGTCATCGGGCCCGAGCCGTGTGCTGCGCGCCCGGAGGCGGCGGCCTCTCCCGCCGGTTCGGTACGCATCAGCGGAAGCGCGTGATCGGCCGCCGCGCCACAGACCGCACGCATCGGAATGGGACTCATCGGCGGGGCCGACTTGCGCTTGATCTGGCCGAAGCGCAGCCGCAGGGCCCAGCCGAACGTCCGGCGGATGGTCAGCAGCAGTCCATTCATGCCGAGCAGTTGCGTGAGCGCATCCGCGGCGTACAGCTTGCTCTTGGGGCGCACGAGCGCGAACAGGAACCGCAGCGGATTGTAGAAGTAGAGGTAGGCAGCCAGGATGTTGAACTGCTTGCGCCAGGGCTTGGGGTGATGCGAGGCGATGACGTAGTTGCCGCCCAGCATGTGCTCCTCGACTCGGCGGCCTCCTACGCTCTCGTAGGCCGTACCGGACGTGTACGTTCCCGTGTAGAGCTTCGAGCCGGTGGCCGGGACGAGCATGAGGACCTGCATCCCGATCGCGCCCGCCTTGCGGAGCAGGTGGATCTGGTTGAGCAGGCCGTAGGGCTTCGGGCCGCGGCTGACCAGCGGCTGCGCGTCGTGGTGCATCATCATCGGCATCGGGCAAATGCCGTTTTCGCGGAGCAGCCCGAGCGCCTCCATGGTCTTGTCGACGCTCTGGCCCTTCTTGACGAGCGTGGCGGTCATGTCCTCGACGCCAAGCCACAAGGCCCGCACGCCCGCCTTGCGCACGAGCGGCAGGTGTGCCCGCATCTGGAGCGTGTCGTGGATCGTGACCTCGGTTCCCCAGCGAATCCTCTTGCGCAGCGGCGCCCCATGCACGCGCGTGCGGGCCAGCGTTTCGATGATCTCCAGCGTGCGAGCCGCGTCGTTAAAGAAGTTGTCGTCCGCTCCGAAGAAGTTGCGGATGCCGTACGCGCGGTAGAGCCGCGTGAACTCCTCGGCGATTCGCGCGCCGCTCTTGGCCCGGTGCTGTCGCTGGTTGTACGCGGGAATCGGGCAGTACGGGCAGGCGAACTTGCAGCCGAACGTGAGCACCAGCGAGCCGATGGGGCTGTGGCGGGCCACCTGGCTGGGCGGCAGGGCCCGGGCGGCCAGCGTGGCCGCGCGGCTCGGCGGCTCGAGCAACTGGTATCCGAGCACGGGGTGCGGCAGCTCGTCCAGGTCGCCCAGCAGCCGCTGCATGCCGGTGTCGACGAGTTGCTCGATTCGCCCCGCGCGATCGGTCTGCGCGTACACGAGCCCGTGCACGCCCTCGAGCAGCCCGCCGTTCCGCGCCCGCAGGAACGTGGAGCGCAGCGGCTCGCGTCGCGCGCGGAGCGACAGCAGCACGTCCAGCAGTTCCAGGAGGACGTACTCCTCGCCCGTGACGGCCACGTCCGCGGCCCAGGGGTCATCCGGATCGGCGGAGAACGCGTCCCAAGGCTCATAAATCGCCTTCGGGCCGCCGGCGATGATCAGTGGGCGATGCGCGGGGTCAATGCGGCACGCGTCGCGGATCAGGTCGCGCCACGAGTGCCCATGAAGCTGCATCCCGGAGACCATGAAAATGTCCGGGACGCGGCCGTCGAGACACATCTGCGAGGGGCGGAAGTTCGGGTTCCACTGCTGCAGAACGACGCGGGTCTTCTCGGCCCCCACGTCGGCCATCGCCGACCCGATCGCCCGAACCCCGGCCGGCGCCATGCGTGACGACGAGTAGACGAACGGAAGCATCCGCGTGCGGCGATCGAAAGCGCACGCCACGACGCTGACGAGATCGTGGTGCCGGGCAATGCCCCGGAGCCGCTGGCGCAACGCCCGCAGTGCGCCGGGTGGTAGCCGTTCATCACCCCGCGTGCGGCGAGGAAGTTCCATTCTCGTTCCTTCGTGCGAGCCAGGGAGCCCGCATGTAAGTCATCCGTACATGGACGCGCCGTGAGGAGTGAGGTAATCTACGGTGCGCCGCCGGTCGGCCCGTCCGGCGGGTTGCTCGGTTCTGACGGCGGGAGGTCGTCACGCTGGCCCTGTCGCCGCTCGCGCTTTGCCGCGGCTCGCGCCGCCTTACGCAGCTCGCGCTGCCGCTTCTGGAAGTCGTGCTCGCGCTTCTGTGCAGACGGTCGCTTCCGCGCCATGCAGGGCTCCAAGGTAAGACGGGCAGCGAAACGCTGTTCACGTCGCCGGCGTGCCGCGGCCGCTCCCGCTCCACACCGGCATGCTGCCGAGCCGTTCTCGAAGGGTCGCGAACGTCACGTCCGGGTCGTCGTTGAAGGCCTGGAGCGCCGCCATCGCGTCGATCGGCGTATCCCGGACGGGCCAGCCGGTGAGCTTGCGCTTGCCGACCAGGTGCCGCTCGAGCTGCCCGAAGAGAACGGACGCGCGCTGCCACCCGAACAGGCGGCACAGCGCCCCGGTCAGGTCCCACGCGACGGCCTCACGGTCGTCGAACGCAACGCCCACGCCGGCCGCGTTCACCGCCTCCGCGTCGCGGCACCATCGCTCCTCGTGCTCAAGCAGCGCCAGGAGCTGGGCTTTCTCTTCCGGCATCATCGCTGGCCGCCGCTCGCTAGCCGAGGTGGGCCGCCGACGCACACCGCCGGCATGCCGACACGCAACCCGAGCCCGGCAGCGCGTTACCAGCGGCCGCGGCGACCACCACCGCCGCCCCCACCACCGCCGCCGCCACCGCCGGCGGGACGCGGCTGCGCCTCGTTCACCTTGAGCGGCCGACCGCCGAAGTCGCGGCCGTTCAGCGCATTGATGGCCGCCTGGGCTTCGTCATCCGAGCCCATCTCGACGAAGCCGAAGCCCTTGCTCTGTCCAGTGGCGCGATCCGCGATCACCGTCGCGCTCTGCACCGTCCCGTGGCTCGAGAACAGCTGCTCCAAGTCGCTACTGCTGACGTTGTAGCTCAGGTTCCCGACGTACAGTTTCCGACCCATCGTTCAACTCCTCGGAGCCCGATCCGCCCGACCGCCCGAGCCCGCCACGAAAGGCAGGCCCGGTGTTCCCGACCCACTACCCGACTCACCGCGGCGCAACAAAGCGCCCAACCGGCCGGCGACGCACCGGCGCGCCACCGGCGGCCCGCCGTGGGACGCAAACGGCGTCGCTTCATGCGATACGCCGCGCCGGTCCGGCCGTGACCCGCGCGAGTTCGCGTCGATCACGGCCAGTGACAGGACGACAACGCCCGGTAGTATCGCCGCGCGCTGCCGCGAGTGCGGGGGTGGATAAGGACGAGGCCGGATTCTCAGGCTCTCAACATTGCACGCGGCTGGGGCCGCGCTTGCTGGCCCGGCGGACACCGACCGCGACCCACGCGGGTCGCGACGCACGGCGCTGCCGAGGCATCCAGCGAGCCTCCGTGATCGAACCCGTCCAGGAGAAGGAGCCCGCCGAGGCAGGCCGATCCGCGGGAGGAGGAAGGATCAGCGAAAGTCGTCAGGGGCAGCAGCCTACCCGCTCGGCGAGCACGCCGCAACCGCCGGCGTGGCGGACTGAAGTCTGACAGATGGCTCACCCTGTAACGGCGGTTCCCCGTGGGGCGGTTGCTGACCTTGCACCTCCTCCCCTCGGCTGGCCGGCTCAGCCAGGGTTGTCGACCAACGCGGCGTATTGCCGCAT
>CAADGM010000138.1 GCA_900696535.1 uncultured Planctomycetota bacterium | reverse complement strand
TTCTCCTGTGGCTGCTGATGTTCGTGCCTGCGGCCGCTGCGACGGCTGCAACGGCTGCGGCCGCCGAACCGCCCGACAGGCTGATCGAGCGGCTCAGCAACGAGATTCTCGAGCGCATCAGGACCGATGCTGCGCTGAAGGCGGGCGACCGCAAGAAGCTCGACGAACTGGTGGACAACACCGTCATGCCGCACGTCGACTTCAGGCGCATGACCGCGCTCTCGGTCGGGCGCAACTGGCGCACCGCCACGCCCGAACAGCAGCAGCAGTTGATGGACGAATTCCGCGCGCTGCTGATCCGCACCTACGCCGGCGCGCTCTCGTCGGTGGCCGACCAGAAAGTGAGGATGCGTCCGCTGCGCGCCAATCCGCAGGACACCGACGTGATCGTGCGCAGCGAGGTCGTCCAGCCCCGCGGCGAGCCGATCCAGCTCGACTACCGGATGGCCAGGCGCACCGACGGCTGGAAGATCTACGACGTCAACGTGCTCGGCGTGTGGCTGGTCGAGACCTACCGCACGCAGTTCGCCCAGGAGGTGAGCACCGGGGGCATCGAGGGCCTGATCCGCAGCCTGAGCGAGAAGAACCGCCAGCCTGCGGCGAACGGCAAGACGTGAACGAGGCACGAACCGCCGCAGTGCAGCCTGCGCCGGCAACCGGCGCCGGCGGCGCGTTCGCGCTGCCGGCCGAGGTCACTTTCGCGCACGCGCGGGCGGTGCTGGAGCGGGCACTGCCGGCTCTGGCCGGCGAGGGCCTCGCGTTCGACCTGTCGGCGTGCATGCACTTCGACTCTTCGCTGATCGGCGTGCTGCTCGAACTGTCGCGCCGGGCCTCGGCCAGCGGACGCCGCTGCGAGTTCGTCGGCGCATCGCCCAACCTGCGCAAGCTGTGCGGCCTTTACGGCGTCGAGAGCCTGCTGTTCGGCGCCCCTGCCGACACCCGCACCGCGCCATGACCGCCGCGATCGAGGCGCGCGGCGTAGCCAAGCGCTACGACGGCTTCGAGGCGCTGCGCGGCATTTCGCTGTCGATCGGTCAGGGCGAGTTCTTCGGGCTGCTCGGCCCCAACGGAGCGGGAAAGACGACGCTGATCTCGATCGTCGCCGGGCTCGTGCGCGCCAGCTCGGGCGAGGTCTGCGTCATGGGCCACGACGTGGTGCGCGGCTTTCGCGCGGCCCGGCGCGCGCTCGGCGTGGTGCCGCAGGAGATCGTCTTCGATCCGTTCTTCACCGTGCGCGAGACGCTGCGCATCACTTCGGGCTACTACGGGGTCAGGCGCAACGACGACTGGATCGACGAGGTGCTCGCCAACCTCGACCTCGCAGCGAAGGCCGAGGCGAACATGCGCGCGCTCTCCGGCGGCATGAAACGCCGCGTGCTGGTCGCGCAGGCGCTGGTCCACCGGCCGCCGGTGATCGTGCTCGACGAACCGACTGCGGGCGTCGACGTCGAGCTGCGCCAGACGTTGTGGCAGTTCATCCGGCGGCTCAATGCCGACGGGCACACGATCGTGCTCACCACGCACTACCTGGAAGAGGCGCAGGAGCTGTGCGATCGCATCGCGATGCTCAAGAACGGCGCAGTGGTGGCGCTCGACCGCACCAGTTCGCTGCTGCGCCGGTTCGCCACCTGCCGCCTGCAGTTGCGCCTGGCCGGCGCGCCGCTGCCGGCGGCGCTCGAGCCGTTGCGCATCGTCGAGCCCGGGGTGGCCGAGCCCGACGCCCGGCAGGGCGCGGGCGGCGCCAGGGTCAGTCTGCGCGTGGACGACGTCGCGGAGGTCGAGGCGATCCTCGCGGCCCTGCGCGAGGCGGGGTGCCGCATCGAGGAGATGGAACTCGCGCGCACCGACCTCGAGGACGTCTTCGTCCGGGTGATGAAGGAGACCCGCTGAATGGACCCCGCCCGTCGCGCCGGCGAACCGTTCTCGGTGCAGGGTTTCGCGACGCTGCTGCACAAGGAGGTGCTGCGCTTCGTCAAGGTGGGGGTGCAGACGGTCGGCGCGCCGGTGCTCACCTCGATGCTGTACCTCGTGATCTTCTCGCACGTGCTCGAAGACCGGGTGCAGGTCTTCGAGGGCGTGCGCTACACCTCGTTCCTGCTGCCCGGCCTGGTGATGATGTCGGTGCTGCAGAACGCGTTCGCCAACAGTTCGTCGTCGCTCATCCAGAGCAAGATCACCGGAAACATCGTGTTCCTGCTGCTCGCGCCGCTGTCGCATCGCGAGATGTACGCGGCCTACGTGCTCGCCTCGATGCTGCGCGGCATCGCGGTGGGCGCCGGCGTGTTCCTCGCCGCCGCCTGGTTCGCCAGGCTTTCGTTCGCCGCGCCAGGCTGGATCCTGGTCTTCGCGCTGCTGGGCAGCGCGATTCTCGGTACAATGGGCCTGATCGCGGGGATCTGGGCCGAGAAATTCGACCAGATCGCGGCCTTCCAGAACTTCATCATCATGCCGCTCACGTTCCTGTCCGGCGTGTTCTATTCGGTGAAGTCGCTGCCCGAGTTCTGGCAGACGCTGTCGCACCTGAATCCGTTCTTCTACATGGTCGACGGCTTCCGCTACGGCTTCTTCGGGGCCTCCGACGTGCCGCCGGCGACCAGCTTCGTGGTCGTCGCCGCCACGCTGGGCGTGGTCAGCGCGATCGCGCTGCGGCTGCTGGCGAGCGGCTACCGGCTGCGGCACTGATGCCGCCCGCTGCGGCACGCGATCCATCCTCCAACCGACATCGTTTCGCCCGGATTGCGCCATGGTCACTCCCGAGAATCTCCGCAAGTTCATCGCCGACGGCCTCGAATGCGAACACCTCGAGGTGAGCGGCGACGGGCGCCACTTCGAGGCGCTGATCGTCTCGAAGCTGTTCGAGGGCAAGCGGCTCGTGCAGCGGCACCAGATCGTCTACGCGGCGCTCGGCGACCGGATGCGCGAGGAAGTGCATGCGCTGTCGATGAACACGCTGACCCCCGAAGAGTTCGCCGACCGCGGCGGCGCATGAAGGCCCCGGCGGGGCCGGCGAAGCGCACGGCCGCGATCGCCCGGGGAGGCCACACAGGTCCATGGACAAGCTGAGAATCGAAGGCGGCCGCCCGCTGCGCGGCGAAGTCGCCGTGTCGGGCGCCAAGAACGCGGCGCTGCCGATCCTGTGCGCGGGGCTGCTGTGCGCCGGGCCGCTCGCGCTCGGCAACGTGCCGCAACTGCACGACGTCGCCACCACGCTGAAGCTGCTGCGGCGGCTCGGCGCGACGGTCGAGCGCGACGGCGAGCGCGTGCTGCTCGATGCCGCGGGCGTCGGGTCGGTCGAGGCGCCCTACGAACTGGTCAGGACGATGCGCGCGTCGATCCTCGTGCTGGGGCCGCTGCTCGCGCGCTTCGGCGAGGCGCGGGTGTCGCTGCCCGGCGGCTGCGCGATCGGCCAGCGGCCGGTCGACCAGCACATCAAGGGCCTGCAGGCGATGGGTGCGCAGATCTCGATCGAGCACGGCTACGTGGT
>CAADGM010000137.1 GCA_900696535.1 uncultured Planctomycetota bacterium | reverse complement strand
GCGCCGGCACTCGTCCAGCCCCAGCGTTCGCCCGTCATTGAACGGGTCGACGATGACGAGGCGCTCGGGGTCGTCGATGCGGACGACGAAGTGCCCGGGCAGGCCGACGCCGGCGACGGGCCACTTGAGCCGGCGGGCCACCTCGATCCAGACGATCGAGAGGCTGAGCGGCATGCCGACGCGACGCGCCAAGACCTGGTTCAAGTAGCAGTTGTCCGGGTCGTAGTACTGGTCGCGGTTGCCGGTCAGGCCGAAGTCTCCTACCAGCACTTTCCGGAGCGCTTCGTAGCGCAGGTTGGCTGCAAGACCGGGCCGCTCATCGCTGACGCGCGCCGCCAGATCATCTAGCGTGCGGAGCGGCACGGTCATGTTCAGATCGGGGAACGCGTCCCGCGCCAGGTGCAGCGCGGCGCAGTCCAGCCGGATGTCCGGCGTGTCCAGCTCCATCAGCAGGTCGAAAGGATGTCGGCTCATTGTGATGTCGCGGGCGGCGCGCCGGGCCGACCGGGTGCTTCGGGTTCCACTCCGCCGAGTCTGCTCGAGCGGCTGCATCCTGCACGTACGACACCGCGTTTCAAACGGCGTGGGCACTGGTTGAGAACCGGTGTCGCATCTCTTCAACAGACTGCGCGCTGATGATAACGCGCCATGCGGCAGAGTCTCGGACGCGCTGCCGAAATTCCCTTATCAGACATGCGCGCCGCGCGGCAAACATCTGACATTCCGCCGCGGCAGCGCACGCAACCTGTGCCCCGCTGGAAGGATGCGCGCCGCGCGGCGCGACGCCGCGCAGGACTAGGCCCTTTCCGAGACTACTCCCCCACGTCGAGCACCAGCCCGTCGTGGGCCAGCGCCATGCCGGCCGGTAGCTCGGCGCACGTCGCGGCGTGCGGCAACTCGTGCGCGATGTGTGTAAAGAACGTGCGCCGCGCGCCGATGCGGCGCGCCTCGGCCACGGCTTCTTCCAGCGTGAAGTGAGTCGGGTGCGGCCGGCGGCGAAGCGCGTTGAGCACGAGCACATCGAGATCAGCCAGCCGCTCCCGCGTCGCGTCCGGAATGAAGTTGCAGTCCGGGCAGTAGGCCGCCCGGCCGATCCGGAACCCGGTCACGCGCGTCGGCCCGTGGTCGTATGGCAGGGGAACAACGCGGTGCCCGAAGACCTCGAACGGGCCATCGATGGGCACGCCACGCAGCCGCGGCTTGGCGCTGGGGTAGGTGGGGTCGTCCTCAAAGGCGTAGTCGAACATGCGGCGCAGGCGTGCGAGCGTCTCGGGCGTCCCGTACACGGGCAGCTCGCCGCCGTGCAGGTCGTTGAAACGTCGTACGTCGTCGAGCCCGGTAACGTGGTCCGCGTGCGTGTGGGTAAAGAGGACGGCATCCACCCGCGTCACGTCGCACGCCAGGCATTGCAGCCGCAGCTCCGGCGCCGTGTCGACCAGGATCCTGCGCTCGCCGACGCTGAATAGCGCGCTGGTCCGCGTGCGGCGGTCGCGCGGATCGTCAGACCGGCATACGCCGCACCGGCAGCCGATCATCGGAATCCCGTGCGAGGTGCCCGAGCCGAGGATGGTGAGTTGCAGTTCCACTCCGCCTCCGGCACAGGGCGCGAGCACATCGCGTGCCGGTCATCGCTCAGTAAACTTGCGGTGACGCCGACGGCCGCGTCTAGTCGGCGCCGACTTCCTCGCGCAGCCGCAGGTAGCGCGGGTCGGCCCGATCGAGCCGATCGACGCGTTCCTTGACCTGCCCGTCGCTAGGGTCCAGGTAGACCACGCGGATCGACCTGGACTCCGCGTAGGCAAACTCGCCCTTGCCCTGCGAGCGCCGCAGGACCATGGGCTCGTCGAATCGCAGGTCCAGCACGACCGCGCCGGTCGAGAAGTCGACTGTTTCGCGGACCGGCCGTCCGTCCGGGCCATCGTCCAGCCGCACTTCCTTCGTGTCGCCAATCACGTCACCCACGCGCGCGCTGAACGTCTCGCGCAACCAGCGGCCGCTGTGCCAGGTGAACACCTCGCAACTGACCGCCGGCTCGTCGCCGAACGCACGGCTTCGAACGAAGAAGTGTGTGCGCGGGTACACGAGGATCGGGTCGCTCGGCTCGGACCAGTCGCCAACCAGGACGGTCTTGTTGGCGTCCGCCGGGTCGCGCAGCTCCGCCCGCTTGCCCACGTAGCGATTCCAAATCTTGACGCGCAGGCGGTAGCGATAGGTCTTGCCGGGGTCGACCGTCTCGTCGTGGAACCAGATGGCCGGATCGCGGTCCTTGCCGACCGGGTTGACGACCAGCGCGTTCGGATCCTCGGGCCCCCGCGCCGTGGGCCGCTTGAGAGACGCGACACGCTTGATCACCTGGTCCGCTCTGTTCCTGAGCGCCGCTGTCGCCTGCGGATGGTCGAACACCTCCCGCGCCAGGCGCTCCGCCTCCTCCAGACGCCCGGCGCGCACCGCCTGGTCGGCGTCCCTGACCTTGCGATCCAGCTCCTGGCGAACCTGCTGCGGCGCGGGGCCAGCCGGTCGCCCGCCCGGCGGCGGACGGCCCGGACGGGGCTCCGGCTCTGGCTCGGCCCCACGGTCCGGCGGCGCTGACCTGACTTCGGACGAGAGGTTCGGCAGCGGTGGAACATCCCAGACGTCGCCGCTGTCAACCGGATAGAAGGGCGGCTGGAGGATGAGGCGCTGTGCCGCCCGAACCAACTCGATCTGCCGATCAAGGTCGGCCTGGTTCACGACGCTCCCGGTGGCTTCGTCGTAGACCGGCGTGGGCACCTCGACACTGAGCGTGCCCGGACCACGCTCGACATCAACCCAATCCGACCATTCGCCGCTGGGCAACATCTCCTGCCGCTGCGCGTCCACTGAGACCACGAAGACCTGCGCGCGGTAGCTAACGTACTTCGCCTCGGTCATCAGGTTGCGCAGCGCCTCGCGCGGGTAGTAGGCCGCAACCGTCACCCACGACAGCCCGACGGACTCGGCCTCCACGGTCGGACGCCCCGGCTGGCCGGGCTGGCCCGGCTGCCCGGGCTGCGGCGGCGTCGTCGGATCAAGCGTCAGCGGACGGCGCTGCACCTGGCTGATGCCCGTGGCAACCACGGGCCGCGCCGGCGGCAGAACCTTGACGAGGCTGACCGCCTCACGCACCGCCGTTGCGTCATCGAGCGTAGGCAGTGGGGCGCCGAGGGGGACGGCAATGGGAAGCCGCGGAGCCAGCGCGAGGCCACCGTTCGGGTCCGCCTGGAAGATCGGGGTCTCGAACCGGGCGCGGAGCTGCTGCGAGAAGTTCGGGACGTCGTCCGGCTTGACGGTCGTCGGCTTGAGTTTCTCGGCGAGCTGCACCGCCTTGGCGGCGATTCGCTCGTCAAGCTGCTCCGGGCCCAGTCGCTCGCCATCGAACTCGATGCGGTATGGACCGAGCGCGCCGTAGTAGAGCGCCACGCCCACCAGCGTCAGCGCGGCCAAGCCAAGCAGGCCCTTCTCGAAGTGCGTCTCGATGATGTTGAGCGGGCCCTTTACCGCCATGGTCTGACCTCCACACAGGGCGCCCGCCGCCGCCAGCCGCGCCCGCCCCTGTCAGTTGCCTTACGGCCCGGCCGTCACGATGCCGAGGTCCTTGCGGACATCCTCTGGCATCAGTTCCTCGTAGGCCTTGCGCGCCATGAACCCCTCGAAGTCGTACGTGGCCCGCACCACCGGTGCGTCGCCGTACAGGTATGGTCCGTCCTGGCCTCCCACCGGGCCGGCGTCATAGTTCAGGCTCACGAGCTGGTAGAAGTTCGCCCGCGTGATCGCGTCCGCCACGCGCAGCAGGTCGCGCTGGTCCGCGATGAGCTGCACGCTGAAACGCACCACGTCGAACTGGTCGTCACTCGTGCGGCCGGTGAAGCTGGGCTTCAACTCCCCCGGCATGGGCGTACCCGCGGCGATCACCGGCTGCCCCGGGCCACTCGTGTCCGAGCGCATGGCATCCAGCCGCACCAGTTGGCCCGTCTTGGTCAGGTAGCCCAGCACGCGAATGCCGAGCAGGTGCTTGACCGGCATGTTGCCGACGTGCGCGTCCTCGGCCTTGAGCCGGGCCGCCGCCTCCGCGTTCAGCCCCGCCAGGGCGCGCACGACGTCTTCCTGGATCCACAACCCGACCTGAGCGTACCACATGTCGCGCGCGCTGGGCGCCTCCAGCGAGGCGATGATCGGGCTGATCTGGAAGGCGGCCCGCGACCCGGTGGCCTCCACGTACATCCGGATGCTCCGCGCCTTGCGCACCGCCGCGTTCTGCTCCGCCAGTCCAGCCGGGACGCCCGTCGCCGTAGCCTGCCCAGGCCCCATCGCCGGCGACGGGGGCGGCTCGCGCGGGTCAGCGCCCGGCGCCGGCGGTGCCGGCGGTGGCAACGGTCCCGGCGGGAGGTCCAGGCTCAACTCGCCCTTCTTGCGGCGGATTTCTTCGGCGAGGCGCTCCGCTTCGTCCTGTATTTCCTGCTGGGTCGGCGGCCCCCCACCCTGCAACTCGCGGGGGAGCACCAGGAACCGCTGTTTGTAAGCGTCCTGGAACTGGAACGCGACCGCCTGCGAGGCCGGACGTGGGAAGACCCCCGGCAGCAGCGGGTCGCGCTTGTTGATCGATCGCGCCGTCTCGAGCGCCGCGCGGTACTGCTCGTCGAACTTCGTGCCGCGCTCCTTCTCCGCCGTGATCATCCCCTCATGCTTCGCGCCCGACATCAGCGAGCTGATCTCGCCCGCCAGGGCCTTATGGCGGTTCATCTCCTCGACCACGTTCGTCCGCATCATCCCCAGCACGAGGATGACCACGGCCCCGAGCGCCACCACGCCGCTGACCAGCGTGATCCAGTGGCTCTTCAACAGGTCCAGAATCGGCTTCAAGGCGTCCATCGTCGGTTCCTCGACGTCAGCACGTCACGGAGGATTAGGGTCTTCCAGAAGGCGCCGCGGCACCGCCGGCGGGAGCCGCCTCAGCCGGGGGCGGCGGCGCGTCGCCCATCTGCACGCGAAACGCGAAGCTCACGGACCAGTCCGTCCGGGCGTCCTCACCTGTTACCGGGTCGATCGTCGTTGACACCGGCGGCCGCGGCTGGCCGAAGCCACTGCCCGAAGGATCGGGGAGCGGGGGCGGCCCCGGCGGCGGTGTTGGTCCGCCTCCGGAAGCGTCGCCGTAGTATGCCCGCGTGATCGGGTCGCTGATCGATCGCTTGGTACGATCCTTCGGATCGTCGTCAGGAATGTGGAAGCCGTTGCCGGGCAGGCGACTGAGCTCGCGCAGGCGGCTGAGCAGCTCGGTGCTCAGCCACTGGGCAGCCTCGGCCCGATTGCGGCCGGCCAGGAGGCGACCCTGGATGCGGACGATGAATCCGTCCGTTCGCGCTGCGCCGGGCGCCGCACCGCCGACCTGAGGCCGGGGCGGCGGCGCCGGGCGACTCGGGTCCACCGGGTCCGTCACGCCGCCCGGGCCGGGACCACTACCGCCCGCCAGATTCACACTCGTTACGTCCGGCACGTACTCGATGCGCAGCGACTCGATGCGGAATTCGCCGCGCTCGGTGCGGGGAAACCGCTTCGGATCGGATTCGATCAGCTTGCGCAACGCGGCGGCGGAATCGACGTTCGCCAGCTCGTCGGGCTTGGGTCGCGGAATCGCCGCGTGGACCAGCGTCACGAGGCGGGCGATTACGGCTTTGTCGCGCTGGAGATCGAGCAGCGTCTCGATGTCGCGCTGCTTGGCGGTCGTGTCGGTCGCGACCTCGCGGAAGCGCTTCTGAAGATCGCGCGCCTGGTTGATGACCGTCATCGTCTTCTGCCGGTCCGACTGCGAGCTCTCGCTCGTGAGGCGCTGCATCGCCATCGACGAGGCGATGTACGGCACGCCCGCCGCCAGCAGCAGGCTCGCCGCCGTCGCGACGAAGAACGGCCGCTTCTTGCGCCACACGGCGATGCGGGCCAGGTCCGGCGGAAGCAGCGACGCGCTGATCCGCGACAACCCCAGCCCCTGAAGCGCCAGCCCGTACGCCGCGCCGAACGTCAGCAGGTTGTCCTTGAACAGCGGCTTCTCGCTGGCCTCGCTGGCCGCGAGCTTGTTGAACTTCTCGAGCTTCTGCACACCCCCGGCAAGCTGGAGGTTGTTCTCCAGGTACTTCTGGAGGCCCGGCAGGTGGAACGCGCTGCCCAGGGCCAGCACCGTCCGCAACTCCACTTCGCGGTGCGTCGAGCTGTAGAACCCCAGCGAGCGCTGAATCTCGGCCACCAGCTCGGCGAACACGGGCCGCATGGCCTGGAAAATCTGCCGCGCATACTGGTGCGTCGCCGCCGTGCGCTTGAGCTGCTCGGCCTTGCCGAACGAGACCTTGAACTGCCGGACGAGTGCCTCGGTGAAGCTGTTCCCGCCAATCGGGATGTTCCGCGTCCAGGCGGAGTTGGGCTCGACGATGATCAGGTCGGTGTTCTGGGCGCCCACGTCGACAAGCACGATCGCACCGCCGGCGTCCGGCTGAAGCACGTCGAACTTGGCGAAGTTATACAGCGCCGCCGGGATGGCCTGGACCGCCGTAGGGGCGATGCCCACCGCGCTGAAAAAGCCCAGGTGCTTGCGGATCAGGTCCTTTCGAATCGCGAAGATGCCGACCTCGATGTCGGGGTTTCCCTCCGTCGTGAAGACCTGGTAGTCCCACACCACGTCGTTGATGTCGAAGGGGATCTGCTGGGTCGCCTCGTACATCACCAGTTCGGGGATCTTCTTGGCGTCCTTCTTGAGGTCCAGCGGCGGCATCTTGCAGAAGCGGGCGAATGTCTGCTGCCCCGGAACCCCGATCACGAACCGGTCCCCCTGGATCGGGTTGCGCTCCGCGAACTTCTTGAGCGACTGCGCGATCAGCTCGTCGCGGTCGGCGTCCGGCTGGGAGAGGATCTTCGGGTGCTCGATCAGGTCGAACGCGACCAGCTCGACCTGCCCCTCCACGCCCGGCCGAAGCTTGACCGCCTTCAGCGCACACTGCCCGACATCGATTCCCCAGACCGCGGTGGTTGATGCCACGTCGTCAACTCCCTCGGCTCGCGGGCCGATACCGCCGCCCGGCACGGGGCGCGGCGGCGGCGGGTGTCTGGAACGCGCCGGGCGGGCGGCAGGTCCGCGGTCGCGCGGCCCAGCACGGGCGGGCCCGGACTACAGGCTCTCGGGGAGCCACTGCGCTGCGGGCGGGACGAGGCGATGACCTCGATGAATGCGGGCGGGCTGCGCCGCAGCGCTGGTCAGGTCGGCAGGTCAGCAATGGGCCGATCCGACGCATCGTCACGCGGGCTGGGAGCAGCTCGTGCGCGGGACCGCGCTCCGCAGCGACCTCTTCGCGGCCGGCTCCGGCGCCGAGCCTGTCCCTGCTGATCGTTACACGCCCGTCGGCGTCTGTCAAATCATACGGCCCCACGCGTGCCGGGTTTCACCGCGCCGGCGCAAGCGCACGTCAGCCCGGGCAGCCCCGCCCCCATCGCGCAGCCCCCACGAAGTGCAATGCCCCGCCCGACGCTTCGGCGACGGGCAGGGCATGCGGCGGCGGCGGTGCCCCAAGGCCAGGCCCGGGGCACCGGTCAGAGGACACTCACCTGGTCTACGGGCAAGTCGAGCCGATCAGCGCGACGAACGGGTCGATGTCGTCGAAGGTGACGTCGTTGTCGCCGTTGCAGTCACCATTCGACCACGGGCAGTTGGTGTGCGGCCAGCCGTTGCCGCCGGGGTAGCCCAGGGCGGCGACGAACAGGTCGATGTCGTCGAAGGTGACACTGCCATCGCAGTTCATGTCACCCGGGCAGCCCGCCGGGCCCTCGCACTCGTCCGGAATCCCGTTGCCGTTGTCGTCAATGCTCGTGCTGACCGCGTTGTAGAACAGCTTGACGCGGATATAGGTCGAGGTCGGGCAACTGGCGGGTGCCGGGGCGACCTGCGTTGAGGGAATCATCAGGACGGTGATGTCGCCGCCGCCGGACTGCTTGGCCGCGTTGAACGCGGCGGCCGTCATGGTCAGCGAGTCGATCTGGTTGTCCTGGCAGTCGAAATACGCGCCCGTGTAGACCGTGCCTAGCAGGTTGCCGTTGATGTAGATGGCCACGTTCTCGTTGGCCGCGCTGAGGTCACCGCGGGCCGTGAAGGTGAACGTCACCGAACCGAGCGCGACCGGCGGGTTCGTGAACACGTGCGTCTTGTCGTAGCCCGTGCCCAGAGGTGCGTAGTTCGGCGAGGTCGAGTCGTAGTCAGCCACGAGGTCGCAGTAGTCGATCTTGCCGTTGTTGTTGCAGTCGTCACACCACGGCTGGTTCACGCAGGCCGCCAGGTCGCACTCGTCCGGAACTGCGTTGTGGTTGCAGTCCGGGCTTGTGAAGGCCGCCAGGTCGCACGAGTCCGGGACGCCGTTGTTGTTGCAGTCAGGCGAGAGCCCAGCAACGATCTCGCACTGGTCGGAAACGCCGTTGTTGTTGCAGTCCGCGGCGCTGTACTCGCAGCCATCCGGAACGCCGTTCCCGTCGCAATCCTTGCACGCCCAGCTGCCCGAGCAGCCCAGGATGTCGCAAGAATCCAGGATGCCGTTCCCGTTGCAGTCGGCGCAGGTCGGATCGCCCGGCGGGCAGTTGGCGAGTTCGTCCGGGTCGGGGATCGAGTTGCCGTTGCAGTCGGGGAAGAAGGGGTACGACGTGTAGGCCGCCTGGTAGACCTCCGAGCCGGCCGAGAACGCGCCCGTGTTCTGCACCCAGGCGACGATGCGGACGTTGCCCAGGTTCGCCGCGCTGTCGCCGCTGAACGTGAAGTTCCGCGTCACGATCGTCGAGTTACCCGGGGTGAGGGCAATGCTCTGCGAGGTCGCAGCCTGGATGAAGCAGTTCCGCTCGTTGCCGGCGAACTGCGGGTACTGCGGGTCATGCGGATAGTCGTCCAGCACCTGCACCATGTGCAGGTTGACCGTCCGGGCGGTGCCCGTCGAGATCAGCCCAACATTCGCCGTGAACTGGTACTGCATCCCGCTGATCTGCTGACCGCCCAGCGTGAGCACCACGTCCGTCGGGACGTTCCGGCGGCTGAGAAAATCGTTGATGTAGGTCGAGTCGCCGAACGCTCCGACCCGCCGCAGGATGCCGTCCTGCACCGTCGTCGGATAGCCCGTCACACCGTAGAACGACGCCCGCGTATTGCCCCACGAGTACGACCACGGGTCGCCCTGGTGAATCTGGACCGGAATGTACTGCGTGGGATACAGCGCGAAGAGCTGCGTCTGCACCGCCCGCACCGACGGGCAGTACACGCACCACGTCGCGGTGAACATCTCGTGGTACACCATGCGCGGCTGCTGCTGCGGCTGCGCGGGAGCCGAGGGGGATGTCAGGATGACCAGGCCCGCGGCGAGCACCGCCGCGAGGCACGCCCAGCGTACGTTACAGCCCGACTGCATGTGCGACTCCTTCCTTCTCGTGCTGATGAGCGAGATGCCCGACACGCGAAAACCTCTGCGACGGGATCGACCGACCCACGCCGGCCCCGCGAGGCGGGGCGGCGGCGCGGAAGCCTGCCTGCATACCTTGTACCCGCATCGGCCCGGCGACTGCAATGACAATCGACCTGTCAACCACAAAGTCGCTCGGTTCAGGTCGCTCGATTCGGCCCGTCCCACGACGGCTCCCAACGACGCCCGCCCGGCAGGCGCGCGCAACGGCCGGGCGCGTTCTCGGACCTGGCGCGGCCCGCCTGACTCTGGGGGATCGGTCGATCCTCGGGTCGGCCCATGCCTGAGCGGTCGGCCTCCGGCCCGTCCGACTCAGCAGGACCGGCCCCCGGCCGGTCTTGTACTCGCGCCGGCCTCACTCGACGGCCCAAACCCTGGGTTCCCGCTTGCGCGGGACTGACGAGGAAGCACCGGCCTTCGGCAAGCACCACTCCCTCACGTTCGCGGTTCGGATCGCGGGGGCTCAACTCGGCATGCCGAGAGCGCGATTAGTCGAAGTTCCGAATGTCGTCCTTCGTGCCGAACAGCCCGTCCTTGCCAGGGCTGATCAGGATGTACGAGTCGCGGCGCACCGGCGTGACGGTCTTCTCGCCGGAAGTCTCGAAGGCGTTTCGATCGAGCACGTACGCGGCCCATGAGTTAGGCTGAGTCCGGACGGCGTCGACCCATGCCGTCTGGGAAGGGGCGACTTCCTCGCTCACCGGGCTGTATGTCAGCGGGCCGTACTCTCCACCCAGGATGACGCCATCCACTGTTCCCTGGCCACTGCGCTGCTTGTACCAGACGCAGTAACCGCCGGCGCCCGCCGAGTTGTTCGGAATGCAGCAGTTCCCGCCCGTGAAGAAGCCGTTGTCGCCGAAGTTGTAGATCCCGAGGTAGCCGCCCGACTCAGGGTACTTGGCCATGACGGGATTGGCCTTCGGATTGCCCGCCAGCTTGCTGTTGGCGGCGTAATAGAGGATCGGCATGTCGAATCCGTCCGTGAAGACCGGATTGCGCTCGATCGGCGACAGGGTGCTTACATCCCCGGAGGGCGGATTCGTGCGCGCCGCCAGACGAGCGGGCGCCTTGACGGTGACGCCATCGGGGGCGAGATACGGCCCGGCACGAGGCAACGTCAACTGGTTGGGGTCAAGCGCACTCAGCTTGGGATTGTTCGTCCATTGGGATTCATCGTACCAACCAACCTGCTCCTCTCCCGGGCTGGCCGTGTTCAGGTAAGCTTTCGCCTTTGACGGCGGGACATAGCCGTTGAAGTCCTTCCCGAGCAGGTAGCGCACCACCCACTGCGCTCCGACGAGGTCGAGCTGGTAATCGTCTTCAGTGGGGTCATCGCCACCTCGCGAGGCCGGGTAGTTGTTGCCGCGCAGCTCCTCGCTGTTCTCCCCCACAAACCCCTCCAGCCCGTCGCCGATGTTCTTCATGACGGCCCGGCCCTTGACCTTCTTGGCCGAGTCGCGGGCGCTGCCCAGTGACGGAACCAGGATTCCGATCAGGAGCGCGATGATCGCGACCACGACCAGGAGCTCGATCAGGGTAAACCCGCGCGAACGGGCGCGCGCGGCGAAGCGCCGAGGTGTCTTCGGGCTACAGAACATGCCTTCACCTGCTACTGCGAGAATGTAGGACGAAAACGAGGCCACGGATCAGCGCATGTTACTACGCTAACCAATATTATGACCCCCCACGGTGGGCGTGGCAATCGGATTTTCCGGCCACGAAGGGCAGGAACCCGGCCTGCAACCGTCACCCCTCCCTCCAACCGTCCCCCTCCGTTTCTGTACGTCCCCCCTCCCAGGGGGATCACAGGGGGGCAGAGAGCAGGAAGCCCAGGAGCGAGGGACCGACGGCGGGAGGGGCTGGACTACGACCCGCGGGCGGCCAGGCGGATGCGCGGGTCGAGCACCCCGTAGAGCAGGTCCACGAGCAGGTTGAAGCCCGCCAGGAACGTGGAATAGACGAGCACCGTGGCCAGGATGAGCGACTGGTCGCGGTTGTGGATCGACTCTACCACGTGCGTGCCCATGCCGGGGATGGCAAAGATCCGCTCGACTACGAACGACCCGGTGAAGATCGCCGCCGACGCCGGGCCGAGGTAGCCGAGCGCCGGCAACAGGGCATTGGGCAGGGCGTGTCCGAGGAGCACCCGGACCTCGCCCAGACCGCGGGCCCGGGCCGTGCGGATGTAGTCCTCGCTCATCGCGTCGAGCAGGGCCGAGCGCGTGAGCCGGGCCAGGTACGCCGCGTAGGGCAGGGCCAGGGCCAGGGCGGGCAGCAGGGCCTGCGACAGCCGCCCCCAGCCGCCGACCGGGACCGCTCCCAGCCACAGCCCGAAGACCATCAGCAGGAGCGCCCCCGTCACGAACGTCGGCAGCGAGATCCCCACCAGGCACAGCCCCGTGACCACGTGCTCCAGCCAGCGCCCGCGCATCGCGACCGAGAGCGTGCCGCCGCCGATGCCGATCACGATCGCCAGTCCCAGCGCCAGAACGCCGAGCTGAAGCGAGACCGGCAGCGCCGAACGGAGAATCTCGACCACGGTCCAGTCCTCGTACTGATGAGCCGGCAGGTCCTGGTCCCACACGAGCCGGCGCGGCCAGGTCCAGAAGTAGCGCTGCCACCAGGGCTGGTCGTAGTTGTAGGCGACGCGCCGGGCCTGGAGCACCTCCGGCGGCAGCTCCCGCTCGCCGGACTCGAGCCCCTCGCCCGGCGCAGCCATCACGAGGAGCACGGCGACGGCATAGATGACCAGGAGCAGGAGCGGGAACTGCGCCAGGCGCACGAGGGCGAAGCGGAGCATCGCCGCGATTATGCGAGCGGCCGGGCCGGCTCGCCATGACCCGCACCGAACCAGACTCGGATGCGGTCGCCGGCGCGGGCGAGTACGACGTAGAGCGTCGGCACGACGACGAGCGTGAGGAGCGTGGCGAAGGCCAGGCCGTAGATGACCGCGATGGCCATGCTGGCCCACCACTGGCTGCTTTCGCTGCGCAGGTTCCAGCTCCAGGTGTGAAAGTCGTAGCTGATGCCGGTGGCCATGGGCAGCAGGCCGAGAATCGTCGTGACGGCGGTGAGCAGGACGGGCCGCAGGCGGGTGGCGCCGGCCTCGACGGCAGCGTCGACGAGACCGCGTCCGTCGCTGCGAAGCTGGATGGTGTAGGCCAGTAGCACGATCGCGTTGTTGACCACGACGCCCGCCAGGCTGATGACGCCGATGCCGGTCATGATGATGCCGAAGGGCATGGCGTGGACGAGCAGCCCGGCGAAGACGCCGATCAGCGACAGGATGACGGTGGTCATGATGATGAGCGGAGCGAGCAGCGTGTTGAACTGCATGACGATGATCAGCACGATGAGCAGCAGGGCGACCCAGAAGGCCTGCATCAGGAAGCTGGACGCCTTGTCCTGCTCCTCCTTCTCGCCGGCGTAGCGCAGCTCGTAGCCCAGGGGCAGCTCCAGGCCGGCCAGCTTCTCCTGCACGTCGGCGAGCACATCAGTCGAGAGCCGGCCCTCCGCATCAGCCTCGAGCGTGATCACCCGCTTCTGGTTGATGCGGCTGATCGTGCCGTAGCCGCCGGTGTAGGTGAACTCACCCAGCGAGCTGAGGGGGACGGGCTGGCCGGCGTTGTTGGGGACGCGCAGCCGGAAGAGCTGGTCGATGTCCTGGCGCTGCTCGACCGGCAGGCGCACGGTGATGTCGTACTCGTCGTTGAATTGGCGGTACTTGCCAACCTCGCTGCCGAAGACGGCGGTCTTGAGGAAGGTGCCGACGATGCGGGTGTTCACGCCCAGGAGCATGGCCCGCTGGCGATCCACGCGGAACGAGAGCTCGGGTCGGGCGGCCTCGTGATCGCTGCGCAGGTTGACCAGGTTCGGCACGTCGGCGATGAGCGACTTGGCCTGCCGGCTGAGCTGCTCCAGCTCGGCGAAGTCCTCGCCGATGAGGCGCACGGTGACGGGCGCGCCCGTCGGCGGGCCGTCCTTCTCCTTCTCGACCTTGATCTCGGCGCCGGGGATGTCGGCCAGCGCCTGCCGCAACTCGGCCACGACCTCGGCGGAGGGGCGGGTTCGGTCCTCGAAATCGTGGAAGACCAGCGTCAGTTCGGCGATGTGCTCGCCGCCGCCGCCGGACGCCAGCGGGTCGCCGCCGCTGCCCGCGCCGGCCCCGACGTTGGTGATGACGCGGTCGAAGTGCTCGGCCCAAGGCTGGATGCGCTGCTCGACGCGGCGCGCCAGGGCGTCAACCTCGCGGATGTTCGTGCCCTGCGGGAAGCGAATGTTGACGAAGGCCCGCCGGGGGTCCATTTCCGGAAAGAGCTCGACGCCGTGGGCCAGCTTGGCGTAGAGCATCACCAGGCCGACGAGCACCAGGACGGTCAGCGCGAGGGTGGTCGGGGCGTGGTCGAACGCGGCTCGCAGCACCGCGCGGTAGCCCCGCAGGACGGTCGACTCCTGGATATTGAAGCGGGCCCGGGTGACGACCAGCGAGCTGAGCACGGGGTTGACGACCAGGGCCACGAAGAGCGACGAGAGCAGCGTGGTGATCAGCGTGATCGGCAGCCACTTCATGAACCCGCCCATGATCCCGGGCCAGAATATCATTGGCGCGAAGGCCGCCACGGTCGTCAGCGTCGAGGTGATGACCGGCCAGGCGACCTCGGCGGTGGCCCGCTGGGCCGCAGCCACGCGCGTCCCGCCGAGCGAGTAGTGCCGGTAGATGTTCTCGACGACGACGATGGCGTTATCAACCACCATCCCGCAGGCCATGATCAGGCTGAACAGAACCATCATGTTCAGCGTCACGCCCATGTACTGGAGGACGATGAAGCTCAGCAGGAAACTGAGCGGGATCTCGGTCGCGACGACCAGGCTCGGCCGCCAGCCCATCACGAGCAGCAGCACCGCCACCACCAGGATCATGCCCGCCGCGAGGTTGTTCTCCAGGTCGGCGATCATGCTGCGGATGTCCTTCGAGAAGTCGAGCGTGATGTCGAACCGCACGCCGGCCGGCACCTGCTTCTCGAACTCCGCGATGACGCGCTTGACCGCCTCGGCGATGAAGAGGATGTTCTCGCCGCTGCGCTTCTGGATCGTGGCCGTGATGGTGGGCTTGAAGTCGAGCGCGTCGGGCGGGCCGCCGGCGTCGCGGGTTCGCACCGGCGTGCCCAGGCGCGAGTAGCTGGTGCGGTCCTTGAACGTGTCGCGGACCGTGGCCACCTCGGTGAGGTAGATGGGCTTGCCGTCGCGGACCGCGATGACCAGGTGGTCCACCTCCTCCGGATCGACGAACTCGGCCGGCACACGGACGTTGAACTTCGTGCCCTCGGTCTCCAGCCCGCCGGCCGAGATGTTCACGTTCTCCGACGGCACGACACTGAGGATCTCGGGCAGCGTCAGGCCGTAGGCCGCGAGGCGGTCCTGGCAGACCTCCAGGCGGATCTCGCGCTCCAGCGCTCCCAGCACGTTGCAGCCCAGCACGCCGGGGATCGCCTCGACCACGTCCTCGAAGCGGTCAGCGATGGCCTTGAGCACGGTTGGCGAGACGTCCCCGGAGATGTTCACGATCAGGATGGGGACTTCGCTGAAGCTGATCTCGGTGATGGTGGTGTCTTCGGCGTCCTGGGGCAGTTCGCTCTTGGCGCGGTCGATGCGATCGCGGACGTACTGCATGGCGTCGTCGGTGCGGACGCTGGGCAGGAACTCGATCGTGATGGTGGACATGCCCTCGGCGCTGGAGGAGCGGATCTCCTTGACGCCCTTCAGGCCCGCCAGCTCCTTCTCGATCTTCATCGTGATCGAGGACTCGATATCCGCCGGGGAGACGCCCTCGTAGGAGGTCTGCACGAGGATGAACGGCACGGGGACGTCGGGGAAGGACTCGCGCGGCAGCGTGACGTACGCGGAGACGCCCAGCGCGACAATGATGAACGTCAGGACGCCCACGGTGACACGGTTACGGACGGCGAGGTCGGAGAGGATCATTGGCTCTCACTTGAGCAGTTCAGGTTCTTTCCAGTCCGACGGGCTGACCGACGGTCGCCGCTGGGCTGACCCATCGTTTGACCCGGCCGGTTGCAGCCCGAAGGGCTGACCGCTCGTCGGACCCGGTCTTTTCCAGCCCGAAGGGCTGACCGCTCGTCGGACCCGGTCTTTTCCAGCCCGAAGGCCTGACCGCTCGTCGGACCCGGTCTTTTCCAGCCCGAAGGCCTGACCGCTCGTCGGACCCGGTCTTTTCCAGCCCGCAGGGCTGACCGATCGTAGCCGGGGGCAAGTCCGCCGAAGGCGGACGCCGCCCCCGGGAGCGCCGGCCACGACGTGGTCGACCCTGAAAGGGTCGTCGAAGCGCGGTCAGGTCCAGAGATATCGCTCGTCATACTCCACGCCGTATCGATTGAGAAACGCGCGCAGCTCATCCTGAAACGAAGTCCGCTGATGGTGCATCTTCTGGCCTGCAATGTACGTGCGCAGCCGTTCGACCTGCGACTGGCCGACCGAGAGGGCCGCGTACCCGCCTTGCCAACCGAACGCGCCGAATCCCTTGAAGCGCTCCTTGATCCACCGCGACGAATCGCGCTTCAGGTGCAGCACGAGGTCGGACAGCGCAACGGTCTTGCCCAAGCTGACCAGGAGGTGCACGTGGTTTTCCGTGCCACCCACGCACAAGAGCGCCGAGTCGTGCCCGCGGCAGGTGCCGCCAAGATACGCGTGCAGGTCCGCCTCGATCGCGGGAGCGATGAAGTTCGCGCGGTCCTTCGTCGAGAAGATGACGTGGACCAGGATGCGTGTCAGCGTCTGTGCCATCGCTCGATTCGACGACCCCTTCGGGGTCGAGTTCACGCACCTCGCGCCAACCGGGGGCGGCGGCGTGGCCGGGCCACGCCTTGCCACCCGGCTACTGCCGACCAGCCCTTCGGGCTGAAGATCCGACCAGCCCTTCGGGCTGAAGATCCGACCAGCCCTTCGGGCTGAAGATCCGACCAGCCCTTCGGGCTGAAGATCCGACCAGCCCTTCGGGCTGAAGATCCGAACAGCCCTTCGGGCTGGAGTTGCGATCGACCTGCCACGCAGGCTGCGGCCCCAAGCACCAGAGCGCTCTTCGGACTTGGGCCGGAGCCCTCCCGCAGGGCGGCTGCCCACGGCCGCGCGCCGCCCCACCCGCACGGGCTCACGTCACTCCACCACCCGCACCGGCTGGCCGTCGCTGACGAAGCGCTGCCCCTCGATGATCAGGAGCTGGCCCGGCTCGAGCCCGGATTCAACGCGCACGTCGCGCCCCTTGATGAAGCCGAGTTTCACGGGCCGTCGGCGGGCCAGGCCATTCTCAACCACGTAGACCTCGTAGCCCACCTCGAGCGGCACCACGCTACCCAGCGGGATCATGAGCACGTCGGCCAGCACCTGCCGCACGAGCCGGGCGCGAACGATCTGCCCGCTGCGCAGCCGCCCGTCGCGGTTATCGATCGTGAGTTCCATCCGCGTAGTGCGCGTGGCGGGGTTGGCCACGGAGTCGAGGTACGTGATCGTGCCCTCGCACCACGCGTCGGGCGTGGCCAGCGGCGCGATCCAGGCCTTCTCACCCAGCTCGAAGAAGCCCACGTCGCGCTCAGGGATCTCGACTGCGATCTTCACGCACTCGCTGTCCACGATCTCGGCCACCACGTCGCCAGGCTGGGCATACTCGCCGATCTCGCGCGGCAGCTTGTTGAGCACGCCGCCGATCGGTGCCACGATCGTCGCGCGCTCGAGCTCGTAGGCCAGCTCGTCCACCATGCCCTTACTGATGTCGCGCTTGGAACGGGCGTCATCGACCTCGCGCTGCGACGTTGTCCCCCGGGCCAGCAGCGCCTCAAGACGCTGGTACTCGCGCTCGTCGAACTCGAACTGGGCCCGCGCCCGGTCCAGCCGGGCCCGCAGCAGGTCGGTGTTCAGGAAGATGAGCGGGTCGCCGGCGGAAACCGGCTGGCCCTCCGCCAGCGGTCGGTCCGCCTCAAACGTCGCCCCGCGCCACACCAGCTTCTGCCCGCGCGAACCGTAGCGCTCGATCCGCCCCGCCACCTCCGCCGCCACCTTCACGATCCGCCGCGGCTCGACGATCGCGGTCAGCTCGAACATGTCCGGCAGCTCGGGCACCGGCACGAGCCGCTGCACGCGGACGTTGACCGGGGGGCGCTCGGACTGGACCGCCGGCGGCTCGGGCGCGGGCATCATCGCGATCAGGGCGACGGCCACGGCGGCGCCGCCGATGAGCAGCGTCGGCACGAGCACGCGGCGCCAGAAGGGAAGACGACGGTTAGCCGGTTCACTCGTTTGCACAGCAGGGCTCATCGCAGCGGGTGGGCTTCCTGGCTGGACTTCGTACGCAGCCATCCGATTATTGTGGGGCGTGGCCGGTGTCGCCACAACAGCGCACGTCGGGACTCGACACGATCCGACCGAAGTGGCCAGGGCGATTTACCAGCCGAGGCGACTTCCGTGCGGGGCGTATCCGGAGCGCACTCTCAGTCCTCCGGCACCGCGGGCTCACGGTCAGAGTTCGGATCGGAGGAGCAATCCAGGTCCAAGGCGACCCGTCGAGCGTCATACAACTCGTTTGGATGCTCGGGTCCGACCGCCGTTAGCCGCCGGTAATACCCGCGTCGGGCATTGCGCAGGTTCCGACAAGGCTCACAACGTCACAGTGAGGCGCGCGCCGCCCGGGGGCGTCCGATAGCCGAGTTCGTCGCGCGACCCGCGGTAGATGTCGCGACCACCGGCACGCGGGGGACTGAACTCGCCCGAACGCGGCTGCGGAAGAGGCCCGGTCAACCGCATCGCCCAAGGCATCTCGTGACGCCTGGCCGCCGGGTTCGAGCGGGCGGCTGTGGAAACGAGCCCGGCTCGCAGTACACTCTCGCTCCCGTTCCGCGCGATCGAGCCGATTCAGGAAGGAACGCGCTCCATGACCAACCGCGCTCGTGCCGGGCTGCTGGCCAGCCTGGCGCTCTTGTCCACGACGGCGCTCGCCCGCCTGGCCGACCCGGTTGCTCCCGCCGAGGTCCAGTCCCGCGTCAAGTCCGCCGGCGATGTCGAGAAGCACAAGTCAGACACCGTCGTCGTGCTGGACGTTACGGACGTGTACGTGCGTCCGAGCGGTATCGGCACTTCCCGACGGCAGGTCGTCACGAAGGTGCTCAAGGACGCCGGCGCGCGGTCGCTGGCGGTCCAGCGCTTCGACTTCGACCCGCACACGAACCGGCTCGACCTGCATGCGGTGCGCGTGTACCGCGTCGGGGGTGAGATCGTCGAGGTTCCGCTTTCGTCGGCCGTGCAGCAGCCCACGCCGGCCGGCTCGATCTACTGGGGCACGCAACAGTACCTCGTGTCGCTGCCGCGTCTCGAAATCGGCGACGCGGTCGAGACGCTCGCTTCGATGACGGGCTTCAATGTCGCCTACCTCGCCGAGGATGGGAGCCCGCCGGCGGCGGCCGTCGTGGTCGCCGACACCTCCGGCCAGCGCGGATGGGAGCTTCCCGCCGACGGCGAGCTGAACGCCCTGGGCGAGGTCCTGCGGCCACCTGTGCCCGGACACTGGCACGACGAGGTGCACTGGTGGTCGAGCGTGCCGGTCATAGAGAAGCGCTACACGGTCCGCATCAGCAAGTCGCAGCCGCTCCAGTTCGAGATCTACAACGGCGAGTTGCGCACGAGCGTGCTGTTCGACGGCGACGAGAAGATCTACTCGTTCGAGAAGAAGGACCTGAAGCCGTTTCAGGACGAGCCGTCCATGGAACCGGCCGCGAACGTCGCGCCGAAGCTTCTGCTGGCCACGCTGCCGACCTGGGAGGACAAGTCGCGCTGGCTCCACGAAGTGAGCGAGCCGACGTTCGAGGCCGACGAAGCGATCCGCGCCAAGACGCGGGAGATCATCGCCGGGCTGAAGACTGACGAGGAGAAGTGGGCCGCGCTGTGCAGTTGGGTCGCGGAGAACATCCGCTACGTGGGCACCAGCCGCGGCATGTGCGAGGGCTACACCAACCACGACGTCACCGAGACGTTTCACGATCGGGCGGGCGTGTGCAAGGACAAGGCCGGCATGCTCGTGGGCATGCTTCGGGCCGCCGGGTACGAGTCCTATCTCGTGATGACCATGGCCCGGCAGCGCGTCGACCGCGTCCCCGCTGACCAGTTCAACCATGCCGTCACGTGCGTGCGCAAGCCCGACGGGACGCTCGTGCTGCTCGACCCGACCTGGATGCCCAAGAGCCGGGACGTGTGGTCCACGCTCGAGCCCGACCAGCACGTCGTGTACGGGCTTCCCGAGGGCATCGGCCTGGCCACGTCGCCTTCGTTCCCGCCCGACGCGAACACCGCGGCGTGGACCGGCGAGTCGCGGATCGACCCGGAGGGGAATCTCAGCGGCTCACTTCGCTTCACGGGCAACGGCGCGCCCGAGTCGGCCTTGCGGCGAGCACTGGCCGGCTACCACCCGAGCGAGCTGAGCCAATTCTTCGACGCCGCGGCGCAGCGCCTGTCACCGCAGGCCCGCGTCGTCCGTGCGAGCGGGTCAGACCCGGTGGACTTCTCCGGCCCCGCCGAGGCGCAGTTGGAGTACGCCGCCGACGCGTTCGCCTGCGGCACAGGCGCGCGCCGCGTGCTGCGGTTGCCGCTGATGCAGACGGTCTTTGGTGACCGGGCGATCTCGGACTTGTTCGACAAGACATCGTTGAAGGAGCGCAAGTACGGCCTGCGGTTGCGCGCGACGCGCCTGGTCCGGATCGAGGAGACGGTAGCGCTGCCCGGCGGCTGGCGCGTGCTTGACTCGCCGAAGGCCGTGCAGCTCGACGGCCCGGCCGCGGGGCTGACGTTCGAGCTGTCGAGCGAGCCTGGGCGTGTGAAGTACACCGCGACGCTCACGATCAAGCGCTGGACGGTCCCGCCCGAGGAGTACGCGAACTTCAAGGAAGTGATGGAGAAGTTCGTCGAGCTGACCAGCCCCGTGCTGCTTTGCGAAGTGGAGGCGTCTGATGCGGCCCGCTGAACACGAACACGCCGGCTGCGACCGCACGATGCGGGTCACGCGGATCCGAAGCCGACGGACCTCACCCGACCGGCGCAACGCATTCGCGACGCTCGTGCTCGCGCTGCTGCTGGCCTCCGGGCTCGCGACGGCGGGACACGCGGCCGAGCCGGACGCCGAGATCCTCGTCTGGCACCAGGGCTGGCACCTCAACCCGGATGGCACAGCAACGCTGACCGAGAAGCAGCACGTCCGGTTCAACAACGAGCGCGCCTTCGGCGACCTGGCCGACCCGCGCATCACGTACAACGTCGACACTGACAAGCTCGAGTTGCTCGTGGCGCGCACGCGCCTGCCGGACGGAACTTACCGAGAGCTGCCCAGCTACGGTCGCGTCGAGGTCGCGCCGGGCGGCGTCGCGGGCTGGCCGGCCTTCGCCGGGTTGCGGCAGGCGGTGCTCGTGATGCCGGGGCTCGAACCGGGCGCCGTGACCGAGGTCGAGTACCGCCTGACGCGCAGCGCGGACGCGGCGCGCTATCTCGTCGCCGACGTACGCCTCGACCATCGCTACCCGGTCCGCGAGCGGCGCGTTGAGGTGGGCATGCTGCGCCACGCGAAGATCGAGCCGCAGGTCGTGAACCTGCCCAGCGATCAGTACCGGACCAGCGTTCGCTCGGAGGGCGAGCGCGTCATCTGGACGCTCGAAGCCGGGCCGCTGCCGGAGAATCCCGACGAGCCGCAGTGCCCACCCTGGTACGAGCGCTGCCCGCGGCTGGCGCTGAGCAGCGCCGGCGACGGCCACGCCTTCATCCATGATCGCTTGGCCGACATGGACGGGCTGGCAGGCGCCGTGGACGACGATCTGCGTGCCGCGGCGACCACCTGGACTGCCGGCCTGACCGATCCGCAGGCGCGTCTGCGCGCTCTCCAGGAAAAGCTGGCCGCCACGTTCAGCGTGGTCGACATGCCCGCGGCCTGGCGAACCGGGAAGCTGCGCTCGGCGGCCGAGTGCCTGCGCAGCGGCTACGGCCTGCCCGACGAGGCGGCGCTGACGCTCCTGGCATTGGCGCGTGCGGTGGGGCTGGACGCGCAGCCGGCAATCGTGACGACCGACGCCGCCTGGCTCGCCGCCGCGGGGCAGGACAGCATGGTCGGCGCGTTCATCGTGACGCTGGCGGGCGACCGCGACGGCCTGGGCTGGGACCCGCGCTACGGGCGGGTCGCACGGGACGGCCGCTGGTTCGGCGCGAGCGTGCGCGGGCCGAGCTCGATCGCCGCGGGGGCGGGCGCGCTGCCAGCCTGGAACGACCCGGACGAGAGCCGGCTGGTTTGCTCGGGCTCCATCAAGATCGGCGCGGACGGCAACTACAGCGGCGCGCTGGTCATTCGCCTGACCGGGCTCTTCGTCACGAGCGAGGCCCTGCGCGCCGAAGGCGCGCAGAAGAGCCGTTTGCAGGCCATTGCGAAGCGCGTCCTCCCGGATGTCCAGGTGGAGAGTTTCGTCGTTCGCGAACTCTCGACTGGGCGGTTCGAGGCCGAATTGAAGGTCAAGTCCGCGGCGGCGCTGCCGCGGCTGGGCGGTGCGTGGCGCTTCTGCTGGCCCGCGGACGCACCCTTCGGCGCGGACGTGCCGCTGCCACTCGCGGCGTCGACGCGCCGTCTGCCGGTGCGGCTGGTCGGTGCCTGCACGGAGCAGATCGACCTGGCCATCGAGTGGCCCGAGGGCTGGGAAGCGTCGATCACGCCACGAGCGCTGCCGGCGGTCTCGCGACCGTGGGGAAGCGTCGAGCAGGGCGTGACGCTCGAGCCCGCGCGCCTGCGGCTGTCTCGGACGGTGCGGCTTGCGGAGCGGGTCATGTCGCCGGCAACATTCGGCGAGGTTCGCGGCGCGATCAATGCGCTGCGCGGCGAAAGCGCCCGGTTGCTTGTCGTGGGGGGCAAGTAGCTTCAGCCACGACCCTGCCGCAGGCTTCGAATCCGGCCGATGTTCAGTCGTCACAGCCTTACGGCCGGCGAAGCGTCGCGGGAATCGTCTCAAGCCGACTCGACATTCGCGCGCTACCATGCCTTGAATAGGCTGGTCGAGCGCGCGCACCGCGAGCTGCTTTGGTTCGCGGCGTGCAAACCAGGGAAACAGGAGAGGAAGCGGCCCCTCCACCCATGACGACTACGACCCGCTCGCGTTATAGGAGCCTGCCGTGACTCGATGCCGGCGCTTCGCCGTCCCCTCACTGGCTGTGACGTTCCTCACTCTCGGACTCTGGGTGCCTGCGCGGGCCGAGGAGATCGAGGTCAAGATCGACTCGGTCCAGGCGGGAGGCACGGCCTTCATCGTGGGAGACTTCATCGTCGGTGAGCGGGCGGGCACGCGGCTCACCTGCCCGTGCGACGGCAGGATCGTCGCCGTACGAATCCTGTGGCTCTCGTTCTTCGGTACGGCTCAGCCCACGCTCGAGAACGGCATTTACATCTACGGTGACAACGGCAATCCGAACTCGCCTGTGCCGGGCCCGCAGCTCGAGTTCCTCGAGGCGCCGCTTATGACGCCCGAGTTCCTCAACGAGTTCCGCTACAAGGACGAGGAGCAGACGATCCCTATCTCGGTCCCGGTCACCGAGGGGCAGCAGTTCTTCGTCGTGCTCGAGTTCGGCGAGTCCACTAACATCCTCGGAGGCAGCGCCAGCGTCGTCCGCGACCTCGACGGCTGCCAGGCCAACCGCAACATCCTCTACGCGCTTCCCGGCGGCTGGCAGAATTTCTGCAACTTCATCGGCGGCGACCTGGTCATCCGCGCGGTCGTCGATTGCGACGAGCCCACGGGCGCATGCTGCCGCGCCGACGGCGTCTGCCAGGAAGACGCCACGCAGGACCAGTGCCTCACTTACGGCGCGGTGTGGTACCCCAACCAGACCTGCTCACAGATCACGTGCGTGCCGCGCGGCGCCTGCTGCCGGCTCGGCGGCTGCCTGACTCTCGTCCCCCAATCCACCTGCCTGTCGATCGGCGGCGTTTACGCCGGTCCGGGCTCCAACTGCACCAGCGGCGTGTGCACGGCCGGGGCGTGCTGCCGGGCGGATGGCACCTGCAACAGCGAGATTCAGTACGTCTGCGCGACGAGCGGCGGCGTATGGCAGGGCGCGGGAACGACGTGCAGCCCCAATCCTTGCCCGCAGCCCTCCGGCGCCTGCTGCTTCAGCACCTTCTGCATCCCGGGGCAGCCTCAGCCCGACTGCGCCACGGCGGGCGGAACCTGGATGGGGCCGCTCACGTCCTGCACGCCGGTGAATCCCTGCGAGACGCCCAGCGGCTGCCCGGGTGACATGAATTGCGACGGCGTGATCAACTTCGACGACATCGATCACTTCGTCCAGGCGCTCCAGGGCCAGGCCAATTGGCCGAACCCGAACTGCCCGTGGCTCAATGGCGACCTGAGCGGCGACGGCAACGTCACGTTCGACGACATCGATCCGTTCGTCGCGGCGATCGGGACGAGCTGCCCCTGACGAGCCTCTCGCCAGCGGCGAGTGCTTCGTTGACGTGTTGCCGATAGCGCGCCGGGGAGCACCCCTTTGATCCAAACCGCGACCGCGTGGACGCGGTCTCTGCGGAGCGCGCGCCTCATCGCGCGCACAGCTCGGTCACGTGCGCTCAACGCTCAGGTAGGGTGCCGGGTCTTGCTTGCCCAGCGCCTGGAATGCGGCCCGCCGCAGCCGGCAACTGTCGCAACGCCCGCAGGCCCGCCCCTCGGGGTCGGGGTCGTAGCAACTGCGCGTGTGGCCGAAGTCGACGCCCAGTTCGAATCCCCGCCGGATGATCTGTGCCTTGGTCCACTCGATCAGGGGCGCGTGGACGCGGATGGCGCGACCCTGCACACCCGCCCGCGTCGCGACGTTCGCGAGGCGCTCGAACGCGGCGATGAACGCCGGGCGACAGTCGGGGTAGCCGCTGTAATCGACGGCGTTGACGCCGATGAAGATGTCCTGCGCGGCGCGCACCTCGGCCAGCGCCAGGGCGTAGGCGAGGAAGATCGTGTTTCGGGCGGGCACGTAGGTGATCGGGACATCCAGCGCGTGCAGGTCACGGTCCTTGGGCACGGCGATGTCGGCGGTCAGGGCCGAGCCGCCGAAGATCCGCAGGTCGATCGCGCAGATGACGTGCTCACGGACACCTCCGTCGACGGCGACGCGGCGCGCCGCCTCGAGTTCCGCGCGGTGCCGCTGTCCATAGTCGACAGTCAGCGCGACGCACTCGAACCCGTCGCG
>CAADGM010000136.1 GCA_900696535.1 uncultured Planctomycetota bacterium | reverse complement strand
CACGGGCGCGCTGATCAGCTCGTTCGCGGCGTCGGGTGCGCGTGGCGTGTGGCAGCTCGGCAACGGGAACATCATGTGGACCAACGGCAGCGGTGCCTGGATCCATGATGTCAATACCGGCAGCAGCTCGCTGGTGTACTCCGGCGGCGGCCGCTACATCGACTTCCTACTGATCCCGGAGCCTGCGAGCCTGGCGCTGCTCGGCCTGGCCGGCCTGTTCGTCGTGGGTCGCCGGCGGTAGCAGACCGTCGAGCAGGAATTGAAGAAGAGCCGAAGCGCTGGACGCCCGCGTCCGGCGCTTCTTTCTTATGTGCACGCCATCTCGCACCGGAATCGAGGCTCCGGCGCTATCGCTTCGTCGGACGCGGAAGTCCGACGCGACTCTCTGGCGCAGCTCTCTTTGGCAAGGCCACCGAGCCGCAGTCCAGGTGATTGCGCCCGATCACAGTCGGCGCTGACACTTTGCCATCGCGCACCAGGCGGCTGAGCACGAGGCCCAACTGTGCCCGCTGCTTCGGCTCAGGGTTCTCGAGATACTGTTTGCGCTTCAATCGTCGGCGGGTAGAGTGTGGGAGCCGTGCTCGGATCGGGAATTGGAGCCGCCGTTGGGGCCGCCATGCGGCTGAGAACCGCATGGTCCGCGAGAAGCAGTCAAGAAGCGGGCGTCGCCGACCCGGCCAGCGATGCCGACGTATTCTTGCCCTTCGATGGCATTCCGTGCGACTAGACCGGTGATCTACCCCCCCTCTGGAGGCCACTTGTGAACCGTGTGTTGCTGCTTGTGCCCCTCGCCCTCGTCGTCCTGATGCCGCTTCCCCGCGCGCTGGCCCAGCCCAGCGACATCGTTCCGATCCTCGAAGGCGTGGAGCCCGAGCCGGGCGGCATGCTGCGAGCGCATTGGGGCTATTACAACCCGAGCGATTCGACCATGTTTGTGCCGGTCGGCGTCTCGAACTTCTTCTCACCGCCGCCGGGGTTTCGCGGCCAGCCGACCCTCTTCCAGGGCGGCCGACAACCCAACGTTTTCTCGACGGTCTGGGATCCCAACTCCGCTGCGTCGCTCACATGGACGCTGCTCGGCCGACAGGCCACTGCGACCGCTTCGAGCCCGCGGCTGTTCGGCGGCATTGTGTATCAGGGTCGGCTCCTGGACGACGGTCTGCCGGTCCAGTCGCCGCGTGACCTGCGCTTCACGCTGTACGATGCGGCCCAAGGCGGCACGGTCAAGGCGGGGCCCTATACCGCCGGCCAGGTGCCGATCGTCGACGGGTTGTTCACGGTCGAGCTTCCGTTCTCGACCGAGTTCGATGGCCAGCGCATGTGGCTGGCGGTGGAAGTTAGCCTTCCCGGCGCCGGCATTTTCAGCGCCCTCGTCCCCAGGCAGGCGATCACACCGACGGCGTATGCTCACCGTGCGCGCGTCGCCGACAGTGCCGCCAGCCTTCGCTGGGCCGATCTGACCGACGTTCCGTCAATCGTTGCGAACCCGCCGTGGGTGTCGGTCACGGGCGGCATCCGATACGCGGGCGGCAACGTCGGCATTGGCACGGCCGGCCCTACCGCGGCGCTGCACGTTTCGGGCGGTCCCACTGCCGACCATCTCCTGGTCGAGTCCTCCAACTCCAGCGGCACGTGGGTCAACATCAGCAACTCCGATACCGGAGGCCGACGGTGGAACCTCATCGCCACCGGCTCCGCCAACGTGGAGGGCGCCGGCCGACTTCTCCTGCGGGATCAGACCGCTCTGGCGACCCGCGTTGTTATCGACGCGGCCGGACAGGTCGGGATTGGGACGGCGACGCCCAATCGCCCGCTGACGATCGTCGGGGCTACTCCGTCGGCCGAGTGGATTCAGTTCCGCAGTGCGGACGGGCAGAACAAGTGGCACATCAATAACTTGGGCAACGGCCTGAACATCGCGGAAACGAACGCGTCCGATGCGCGAGTCTTCGTGGCTGCCGGCGGAAACGTAGGCATCGGGACATCGTCGCCAGCCCAGAAGCTGCACGTGAGCGGCTCGATCCAGGCATCGTGTGGGGTGTTGACCTGCTCGGACGCGCGCTTCAAGGATCACGTGGAGACGCTCGCCGGCGCGCTGGACACCGTGACCGAACTTCGCCCGGTCGTGTTTCACTGGAGGCAGTCCGAGTTTCCCGAAAGGAATTTCGCGGGCGGGCCGCAGTTCGGGTTCATCGCGCAGGACACGCAGCGAGTCCTGCCCGAGGTTGTGTCAGTCGGGAGCGACGGGTACCTGTCGGTGAACTATGCGAGCCTGACGCCGGTTCTCACGCGCGCGATCCAGGAACTGCGGGCCGAGCACGACCAGCAGATCGCCAGGCTCCAGGCAGAGAACGCCGAGTTGCGGGCTCGGCTGGATCGGCTCGAGCAGCGCCTGACTGCGACCGCCCATGAGATCGAGCGGCGCTGAGCTCGCCAGCGCCGCCGGCGCGCAACCGCCCCGGGGTGGCTCCCAGGCCGAGCCGATGTGACCGACAACAACGCCCAGCACGGCCGGACTGGCCGTGTTGGGCCGCGCCGCAGGACCAACGGATCAGCCCCGCGGAAGCGTCGCGCCCTACCCCAACCCCGGCACGTCCACGCCCTGCTCCCGGGCCACGGCGATGGCCTCGTCATACCCGGCGTCGGCGTGCCGCAGCACGCCCATCGCCGGGTCGGCCGTCAGGACGCGCTCCAGCCGGCGGTCGGCGGCCTCGCTGCCGTCGCAGACGATCACCTGCCCCGCGTGGATGCTGTAGCCCATGCCAACGCCGCCGCCGTGATGCACGCTGACCCACGTCGCGCCGCAGGCGGTATTGAGCAGCGCGTTGAGGATCGGCCAGTCGGCGATCGCGTCAGAGCCGTCCTTCATCGCCTCCGTCTCGCGGTTGGGCGAGGCCACCGAGCCGCAGTCGAGGTGATCGCGCCCGATCACAATCGGTGCTGACACCTTGCCCTCGCGCACCAGGCGGTTGAAGACCAGCCCCATCTTTGCCCGCTGCCCGTACTTCAGCCAGCAGATGCGGGCCGGCAATCCCTGGAACGCGACCTTCTCGCGCGCCAGTCGGATCCACCGGCACAGGTGCTCCTCCTCCGGGAAGGTGGCCAGCACCGCGTCGTCGGTCACGGCCAGGTCGGCGGGGTCGCCGCGGAGAACTGCCCAGCGGAACGGCCCGCTGCCCAGGCAGAAGAGCGGGCGGATGTACGCGGGGACGAAGCCGGGAATACGGAACGGTTCGAAGCGGGCAGCCGTACTTGAGAAGTGAGACGTCAGCTCGCCCTCCGACGCGTAGCCCCGCTCCACCGCCTCCTTCGCGTGGCCACGAAGGTTGTTGCCATAGTCGAACGTCACGGCGCCGCGGTGCTGCAACTCGAGCATGCAGGCGACGTGCTCGGCCATGGTGCGGTACGACTCGCGCACGTACCGCTCCGGGTCGGACTCACGCAGCGCCAGCGCCTGCTCGTACGTCAGCGGCCGGAAGCCCGCGCTGCTACCTGTTCCCTGTTTCCCGTTTCCTGTTCCCTGCTCCCTGTTCCCAATCCCGTTCGGCACATACCCCTTCAGCGGATCATGCGCCGACGTTTGATCCGTCAGCACGTCCGGCGTGATGTTGCGCCGCACGAGTTCCGCGAGCAGGTCGACGATATTGCCCAGCCACGCAACGGACACGGCCTGGCCGGCATCGCGGGCGCGGACGGCCCAGTCGATCGCCTCGTCGAGGCTTTCGGTCATCCGATCGAGGTAGCGTGTCTTGAGCCGCTTTTCGATTCGCGCGCGATCAACCTCCGCCGCCAGGCACGCCGCCCCGTTGAACGTGGCAGCGAGGGGCTGGGCTCCGCCCATGCCGCCGAGGCCGCCGGTGACAACGAGTCGCCCGCGCAGCGTTCCCATACCTGCGGCCTGCGCCGGCGCTTGGCCGCTGTGCTCCCTCCCTTCGTGCCTTCGTGCCTCCGTGCCTTCGCGGCCTGGCCCCTGCGTGCCTTCGTGCCTTCGTGCCTCCGTGCCTGCTCCAAAGTGCTTGCGTGCCACGGCCGCGAACGTCTCGTAGGTCCCCTGGAGAATGCCCTGCGTGCCGATGTAGATCCATGAGCCTGCGGTCATCTGGCCGTACATGATCAGGCCGAGGGCCTCGAGCCGGCGGAACTCATCCCACGTGGCCCACTTCGGGACCAGCATGCTGTTGCTGATGAGGACGCGCGGGGCGTCGGGATGCGGCTTGATCACGCCGACGGCGCGTCCGGATTGGACCAGCATCGTCTCGTCGCTCTCAAGCCGGCGCAGCGTGGCGACGATCCGGTCGAAATCCGGCCACGAGCGGGCCGCCTTGCCGATCCCGCCGTAGACGATGAGCTGTTCCGGCAGCTCTGCGACCTCGGGGTCGAGATTGTTCATCAGCATGCGCAGCGCGGCTTCCTGGAGCCATCCTTTGCAGGTCAGCGACGTGCCACGCGGGGCGCGAATGCAGCGGGGGACACCAATATCGGCAGGCATGCGGTTCTCCGTCCGGGTCGCTCGATTCTATCGCGCGACGTGGACAATGCGCCAGCGCACGTCCACGCGTCCCACGACAGGCCGAGACCGATCCACCCGTGCCAAAGACGGGGCGGCGCGATCGGCCGCTCGGTCCAGGAACACACAATCCTCGCTCGGTTCGGGGCGCGTTGGTGCGGCGGAGGCGGCGTTCGACTACAATCTCCTAGTCGACCTGCCTCCTGCTCGGCCCGCCGAGGTCCGCGTTCGTCGATCGGAACGCCTCATGAACGTCTTGCTCGTTTGGCCCGCCACGCCCGGTACCTTCTGGAGTTTCTCCCACGTTCTTCCGTTCATCTCGCGCAAGGCCGCCTTCCCGCCGCTGGGATTGCTGACCGTCGCGGCCATGCTGCCGCGGGAGTGGTCGATACGGCTCGTCGACCTGAACGTGACCCGTTTGACCGACGCGGCGATCGACTGGGCGGACGTCGTGTTTCTTTCCGGGATGCTCGTGCAGTTCGAGTCCGCATCCCGCGTCATTG
>CAADGM010000135.1 GCA_900696535.1 uncultured Planctomycetota bacterium | reverse complement strand
GCCGCCATCGACGGCCCGGCCTACCTCGACCTCACCGATCGCCACGCCGGGCTCGTCCCGTGGCTGCAGGCCCGCGGCTTCGCCTTCCAGCGCCCCTTCACCCGCATGGTGCGTGGCCTGGAGACCGCCCCGGGCGACCCCGGCCCGATCGTTCTCGTCGCCGGTCCCGAGCGGGGCTGACGCAGCGCCGGCCTACTTGGTCATCCTGATCGAGCGGTCCAGGAACTCGTTGGTGTACACCGTCTTCACGTCGAACGGCTTGTCCAGCCCGATGTAGTCGCGCACCAGCTCGTAGTCGGCCTTCATCCGCCCGTCTTCGTGGATGCCCAGCGCCATTTCACGCGCGAACTTGTCGCTCATGAGCACCTCGACCAGTTTCCAGTTGGTGAGCTCGTTGTCGAACTTCAGCGCGCCGTTGGCGTCGACCAGCGCCTGCACGCAGGGCTCGGGCTCCTTCACGCAGGCCGCGAATGCCCGTTGCGTGACCTTGACGAACTTGCCGATCGTTTCGCGATTGCCTTCGAGGAACTTCGCGTTGACGATGATCGAATTGCCGTACGGGTTCAGGCCCGCGTCGCGCCAGGCGAGGAAACCCAGGTCGTCGCCGATCTCGCGCTGGAAGACGTGATGGATGTTGTAGAACGAGGTCGTCACGTCGATCGACTTCGCCTTGAGCGCGGCGAGCTTCGCGTTCGGATCGATGTTCACCCAGGTGACCGACTTCGGATCGATGCCGTTCGCCTTGGCGAGTGCCGGCCACATCGCGCGCGAGCCGTCGGCCGCCGGATTGCCGATCTTCTTGCCGGGGAAGTCCTTCACGCCCTTGATGCCCGAGCTCTTCAGCCAGTACATCCCCTGTGGCGAGTTCGCGTAGACGTTGTAGACCGCGACGGTATCGGCTCCCTTGCCCTTGGCGATCAGCACGCCGCCCATGTCGGCCAGGCCGATCGGGTTGGCGCCGGCGCCCACTTTCTGGACAGCGAGCGCCGAGCCCTTGCCCGGCTCGATGTTCAGGTCGATGCCCTCCTTCGCGTACCAGCCGAGCTTCTTCGCGTAGTAGTACGGCGCGTGGTCGCCGCCCGGAACCCAGTTCAGGATGAAGTCGAGCTTTTGCTGCGCCAGCGCGGGCGCCGAGGCGAAGGCGACAGCCGCGGCAGCGGCTCCGAGAATCGTTCGCGCGAACATGGTGTCTCCTGGTGTTTCGGTCGCGGCAGGGTGAGCGATGTTATCGATGCGCCCGAAGCGCCGTCAACGCGCCGCAATCGTTGACGATGCAGGGTCGCTGCGTTAGAGTAAATTAACTGTCTGGTTACATCATTGCGCAGTATAGCCGAGTCCACGGCACGAAATAAACAGCCCTCTCCCCGTCATGTCGCTTCACCGTTCGGACCTGCCCGCCGACGTGCTCGCATTGCTTCGGCGGGGCACCGTCATTCCCGCGCATCCGCTCGCCCTCGACGCCTCGCGCAGGCTCGATCCGGTGCGCCAGCGCGCGCTCACCCGCTACTACGTCGAAGCCGGTTGCGGCGGCCTGGCGGTGGGCGTGCATTCCACCCAGTTCGCGATCCGCGAGGCCGGGCTGTACGAACCGGTGCTCGGGCTCGCCGCCCGCACTGCCCGCGAGGCCGGGCAGCGCCCGCTGGTGATGATCGCAGGCCTGGCCGGGCGCACCGCGCAGGCGTGCAGCGAAGCCCGGGTGGCGCTCGGCCACGGCTACCACGCCGGCCTGCTTTCGCTGGCGGCGATGAAAGGCGCGTCGCTCGACGAAATCGTCGCGCACTGCGAGGCCGTGGCGCGCATCATCCCGCTGGTAGGCTTCTATCTGCAGACCGCGGTGGGCGGCGTCGCGCTTCCTGCCGATTTCTGGCGGCGTTTCGCGTCGATCGACAACGTCGTCGCGATCAAGATGGCGCCCTTCGATCGCTACCGCACGCTCGACGTGGTGCGCGGCGTGGTCGCCGCGGGCGCGGAGGACAGGGTGACGCTCTACACCGGCAACGACGACCACATCGTGCTCGACCTGCTGACGCCGTTCGCGGTGCGTCGCGGTGAGGAGCTGGTCACGGTGCGCATCCGCGGCGGCCTGCTCGGGCACTGGAGCGTCTGGACGAAGAGCGCGGTGGCCCTGCTCTATCGCATCCACGCGGCGATCGACTCCGGCCGCGTCGACGCGGAACTGCTGGCGCTCGATTCGCGCGTCACCGACTGCAACAGCGCGTTCTTCGACGTCGCGCACGACTTCGCCGGCTGCATCCCCGGCTGCCATGAGGTGTTGCGGCGCCAGGGACTGATGGCCGGCACCTGGTGCCTCGACCCGGCGGAAGTGCTCTCGCCCGGCCAGGCCGACGAGATCGACCGCGTCTGCCGCGAGCATGCCGACCTGTCGGACGACGCATTCGTTGCCGCCAACCTGTCGAAATGGCTCGCCTGACGGAGGCCCGCGCGATGGATCGGCTCCATACCCCGCTCGGCCGCTATGCGCTGGCAGTGCTGGCCCACCTCGGGCTGCTCGCGATCTGGTACCTGTTCGTGCGCCTCGGCGACGTGCCGAAGTTCGTGATGCCGTCGCCGGG
>CAADGM010000134.1 GCA_900696535.1 uncultured Planctomycetota bacterium | reverse complement strand
GAGCCGATCGCGCCAGCGATCGGACCCACCCGGACGCGGCCGATCAGTATCGTGCCCGACAGCTTGCGCTGTCGGCTCTGATTTTGCGCGGCGCGCAGATTCGCGACCGTACCCATCTGAGCCGATCGCGCCAGCGATCGGACCCACCCGGACGCGGCCGATCAGTATCGTGCCCGACAGCTTGCGCTGTCGGCGCTGATTTTGCGCGGCGCGCAGATTCGCGACCGTACCCATCCGAGCCGATCGCGCCAGCGATCGGACGGGCGGCGGCGTGGCCGCGCCTCCCGCAATCCACCCGCGCCCTTAGACCAGCCCTTGGGACGCCGCCTGCCCGCGAGTATCGTGTCCCCCGCATGAGCACCGCGACACCTGCCGACCCCCTGCCTGCCGACGGCACCGGGCTGATCCGTCTCGACCCCTGGCTGGCGCCCTACGCCGACAAGCTTCGCCAGCGGCACCAGCGCTACCTCGCGACGCGCGGGCGCATCCTCGCGTCCGCCGGATCGCTGGCCGAGTTCGCCTGCGCGCACCAGTGGCTCGGACTGACCCGCGGCGAGAAGAACGGGGAGCCCGGCGTCTGGTACCGCGAGTGGGCCCCCGCCGCGATCCAGCTCAATCTCATCGGCGACTTCAACAACTGGGACCGGATGAGCGAGCCGCTCACGCCCGTGGGCGACGGGGTGTGGGAGATCTTCCTGCCCGATCGCGTGTACGCTGCCCGCCTCACGCACGCCAGCCGCGTCAAGGTCCACGTCTTCAGCAAGATCGGCCCGCGCGACCGGATCCCGGCCTTCATCCGTCGCGCGATTCCGGACGAGCACTCACATGACTACTGCGGCCAATACTGGAATCCGCCGGAGCCCTACGCCTGGCGGCACGCGGCGCCGCGGCCTTCAGGCAACCTGCGGATCTACGAGACGCATATCGGGATGGCGACCGAGGAGCACCGGGTCGGGCAGTTCAGCGAGTTCACGCGCGACGTGCTCCCTCGAATCGTGAAGGGCGGCTACAACGCGATCCAGATCATGGCCATCCTGGAGCACCCCTACTACGGCTCCTTCGGCTATCAGGTCAGCAATTTCTTCGCCGTCTCCTCGCGCTTCGGCACCCCGGAGGAGCTCAAGGCCCTGATCGACGCAGCGCACGGGGCCGGCCTGGTGGTGCTGCTTGACCTGGTGCACAGCCACGCCGTCAAGAACATGAACGAAGGGCTCAACCACTTCGACGGGACGGAGTACCAGTACTTCCACGCCGGTGGGCGCGGGCAGCACCCCGCCTGGGACTCGCTGTGCTTCGACTACGGCAAGCTCGAGGTGCTGCGCTTCCTGCTCTCGAACGTCCGCTTCTGGCTCGAGGAGTACCGCTTCGACGGGTTCCGCTTCGACGGCGTCACGAGCATGCTCTATCTCGACCACGGCCTGGGCCGGCCGTTCTCGTCGTATGACGACTACTTCCCGCCGCACGTCGACGAGGACGCGATCACCTATCTCCAGCTCGCTAACGAGCTGGCCCACGAAATCAACCCCGACTGCATCTCGATCGCCGAGGACGTCAGCGGCATGGTCGGCACGTGCCGTCCGGTGGCCGAAGGCGGGCTCGGCTTCGACTACCGGCTCGCGATGGGCATCCCCGACTACTGGATCAAGGTGCTCAAGGAGCGCAAGGACGAGCAGTGGCAAATGGACGAGATCTTCGGCGTGCTCTGCAACCGCCGAGCCCACGAGAAGCACGTCGCCTACGCCGAGAGCCACGACCAGGCGCTGGTCGGCGACAAGACCATCGCCATGTGGCTGATGGACGCGGACATCTACTGGCACATGACCAAGGGCACGCCGCACCTGGTCATCGACCGCGGCATGGCCCTGCACAAGATGATCCGGCTGGTGACGTTCGCCCTGGGGGGGGAGGCCTGGCTGAACTTCATGGGCAACGAGTTCGGCCATCCCGAATGGGTCGACTTCCCGCGCGAGGGGAACGGATTCTCGTACCACTATGCCCGGCGGCAGTGGTCGCTGGCCGACGACCCGCTGCTGCGCTACCACGCCCTGAACGAATTCGACCGGGCCATGCTGCGATTGGACAGCGAGTACGGGCTGCTCGGCCGGCCGCAGGGCGAGAAGATTCAAACCCACGAGGACAACAAGCTGCTGGTCTTCTCACGCGGCCCACTCCTGTTCGCCTTCAACTTCCACCCCACGCACTCGCTGGTCGATCACCGCATCGGCGTGCCGCACGGCGGCGACTACAAGCTCGTCCTGAACACGGATGACATCTGGTTCGCCGGGCACGGCGAGGTCGTCCCGGGGCAGCGCTACCCGCACCAGGGCACGCCGTGGGACCATCGCCTCGGCAGCATCCAGATCTACTTGCCGGCGCGGACGGCGCTGGTCCTGGCCCCAGTCTGAGCGGCGCCGGCGGGGCGAGCACCGGACCACCTCGCGCGCTTAAGAGCCACCCTGCTCCTGCGCCAGTCCGTTCGCCAGCGCCCACGCGCCGGACCAGGCCCACTGGAAGTTGAACCCTCCGATGCGGCCGTCGACATCCAGTATCTCCCCCACGAGATAGAGTCCCGGGCAGCATCGCGAATGGAGCCGCGCGTCCACCTCATCGAGCGGCACACCCCCCGCCGTCACTTCCGCGTACTTGTAGCCGCGTGAGCCAACGACCGGCAGCGGCCACGCAAGCAGCGCTTGCAGCAGGCGGCGCCGGTGGTCCCTCGCGAGCTGCGCGAGGGTCACGTGCCCGTCGACGCCGGCCACCGTCAGCAGCGCGTGGGTCAGGCGGGCCGGAAGCTGCGGCGCGCATCCGCCGGACTCAACCGGTGCGCAAGGCTGTGTCGCCAGGGCACTCGGAAGATTCGCCAGGGCGCTTCGCAGCGTTGCCCGCGGCTGCGTGGCAGCCACGTGCAAGAACGCCTGCTCTGCGGCTTCGAAGTTGGCCTCCGGCAGGCAGCTCAGCGTCACACTCGCTGACCGCCCCTCGACGCTTGCCCGGTTCACGAAGCGGGATACGTCGAGCGCCACCGGCCCACTCACGCCGAAGTGCGTCCAGAGCAGCGGCCCGCGGCGACGCACCGGCCGCTGACCGTCAACATGTACCGTCAACGCGGCTTCGTGACTGACGCCGGCCAGCGGCGCGTGAAACGCTCCCTCGAGCACGAGCGGATCCAGCGCCGGCGTCGGGGGAACCAGGCTGTGTCCCAGCGCCTGCGCGAAGCCGTACCCCGCCCCGTCGCTGCCCGTCTTCGGCAAGGAAAGGCCGCCGGTCGCCAGCACAACGCGGTCGGCGCTGAGCGCCCCGTGCGTCGTCTCCAGGCGGAAGCGGCCGGCTCGGTCCGCCGTCTGCGCGGCGACGGCCTCCTTCGCCACGGCGGTCACGCGGTATCCGGCCAGGAGCCGCACACCGCGACGACTCACCTCCGCGAGCAGAGCATCGAGCACCGTGCGGGCGGAGTTGGAATCGGGAAACATCTTTCCCCGCGGCTCCTCATGCAGCGCAACGCCGATCTCGCGGAAGAACGCCAGGGTCTGGTCGACCGTGAACGCAGCCAGAGCGCGGCGGATGACGTGGGGACTGCCGCCGTTGTAGTCGCTGGTCTGCACCACCCGGTTGGTCACGTTGCAGCGCCCGCCGCCGGAGACCAGGATCTTCGCCCCCGGCCGGACGGCGCCGTCGAGCAGGACGACCCGCCACGCGGGCAGGCGCCGCGCGACGAAGATGGCCGTCGCCAGGCCGGCCGCGCCCGCGCCAACGATCGCGAGGTCCCACGGTGTGCTTGTGTCGTGCGGCTCCACGACGAGCATGGTAGCAGCACCACGCGAGTGACATCACAACGTGGAGCGCCGGCTATCACAACGTGGAGCACCCGCGATCAGCGGGTGCTCCGCAGGTTCTGGGATGGGTTCCACGAGAGCCGAACCGCGGACCTCGAAGCGCTGTTCCGTTCAGTATGCGCCGCTCGCTTGCGGTCGCGGGTCGGATCGCGCGCGGAAGTATCGCCGCTACCCCCCACACCCTCACACTCCTGCACCGCTACACTCGCGCCCCCCACACCTCAACACTCATACACCGACACACCCCCGACTACCCAACACCATCAAACGGGAGTACTACACCGCCACGCGATCATCTGCGTCCCGTCGCTCAGTGGAGGGCTGCGCCGGCACCGGCGGCGGCGTCGGGGCAATCGCCGCCTTCAGGCGGAAAGCCTTCGCCCGGCGGCCAATCAACTCGAGAAGGCGCGACGCCTCGTCGGCCTCGAACTGGACCGCCACGCGGGTCGTGATTCCGTCGCCCTCATCGTGACGCAGGACGCGTGCGAACGGCGGGAGCGCCGGCGAATCCGCCCGCACGGTCGGGTCGGCGGTCAGCATCTCCAGCAGTTCGAGGCGTGTCCCGACCGGCGGAGCCTGCTCCGGGGCGACCAGGAACGCCGCTCCACCTTTGGACATGTCCAGCATCCACGCGCTGATCTTCTCGTCGGTGCCCTCCGGCCGGATCCAGAACGAGAACGCCTTCGGCCAGCGCGGCTCGCGTCGGCGTTCACGATGCTCGGTGGTTTGATCCACGGCTCGGAATCCTCTACAAGTAACCGCGTAAGCGCGAAGACGGGAAGGCGACTATGCCGCCCTCGATTTCATCGGCCACGCCTCCCATGGCTTTAATCGTGCCGGATGCGAACCGTCCCATAGAAGGCGATCCGCGGGCGGGCGCGCCGCGCCCCGTCGTGGCCGTCGACCTGAGCGAGCTCGGCGACTTCTCCTGGCGGCGGCTTTTCGGCCACGACCGCCCCGTCGAGCTCGAGATCGGGACCGGCAAGGCGGGCTTCCTGCTCCGACGGGCGCAGGCCTGGCCGCAGCGCAACTTCCTGGGCATCGAGTGGGCGAGCGAGTTCTATCGCTACGCCGTCGACCGCCTTCAGCGTTGGCACGTGCCGAATGTGCGCGTCCTTCGCGCGGACGCGGCTCACTTTGTCCGCGTGATTTGCCTCCGCGACTCGCTGACCGCCCTGCACGTTTATCACCCCGACCCGTGGCCCAAGAAGCGGCACCACAAGCGGCGCCTCTTCCAGCCCCCCTTCGTCGCCGCTGCGGCCGAGTGCCTCGCCCCCGGCGGCCGCTGGGCCGTGCAGACGGATCACGCCGAGTATTTCGAAATCATCCGCGCTCTGCTACGGGAACAACCCTTGCTCGAAGAGATCCCCTTCGACGACCCTGACTTCGGCGTGCAGTCCGCCGATGACGACTCGTCCGTCGGCGTAGCGACCAACTTCGAAATCAAGTACCGCCGCGAGGGGCGGGCCATCTACCAGATCGCGGTCCGGCGCCGCTGACGCACGGGCGTCCCGCTCCTCCCGCGCGTGCCGCCGCACATCACCGATCAGCCCACCCGCTCAGGCCACCGGTACACCCGGCTGACCGTTCGCACCTTCCTTGAACCGCCACAGGTACCAGGCGGCGTAGCTGCGATACGGACGCCAAGGCTCCGCGATGTCGCGCAGCTCGCGCGGCGACAGTTGGCCGGCAGAGCGAACGAACCGCTCGACCGCCCGCCGCAGGCCCAGGTCGTCCACCGGCCAGACGTCCGGCCGCTCCAGGCAGAACATCAGCAGCATCTCCGCGGTCCAGCGCCCCACGCCGTGCAGCTCGGTCACGGCCGCGATAACGTCCTCGTCGGACAGCCGGCGGAGGCGCGCGGGGGTCAGCCGTCGCTCGGCAAAGGCCCGCGCCAGGCCGCGGATGTACGCGGCCTTCTGGCGGGAGAGGCCGGCCCGGCGAAGGCGCTGTGGCGAAAGCTCGGCGACGAACTCGGGACGCACCCGGCGCCCGGGGCACAGGTCGCGCAGTCGCTCGTAGACCGCCCGCGCGGCCAGCATGGAGATCTGCTGCTGAATGATCGAGATGGTCAGGGCCAGGAACGGGCTGCGCACCAGAACCGGGCGGTGCGGCCCCACCTGGTCGATGATGGCCGCCAGACCAGGCGACGTGGCCCGCAGGTGCGCGACGGCCTGAAGGGCCAGGTGGCGACGCCGTTCGGCCGGGGTGCTCGCGGCCATGTCGGGGGACCGGCGGGCGGTCGAAGCTGCTGGTGTCATCAAGTCGGGCCCTGCCATTCTTGTATGTATCGCCGCAACGCTTAGAATCCGCCCCGGCTGCAGGGACAGCGGCCGACGACGCTATACCGCGACGGGTGCGGTGGGCGGGCGCACCGGTCGTGACAGGTGCTCACGTCGGCATCCTGCGCCGATTCTATCCAAGGCGTCCAGCGATGGTACTCTGGGTTCTGCGCGCCCTCTTCGTTCTCCTGATGGGGGCTGTCTCGTTCCTGGCGATCGCCAACGACCCACAGCAGAGCCAGTACGGCTTCGTGCTGATGGTCGCGTCGCTCGCGTTCGCGGCGGTTCTGGTCATCGTCGACGTGGTGCTGACGCGCAAGAGCCTGGCGGCCCTGTCGGGTGCGTTCCTCGGGTTGGTCGTCGGCATGGTGTTCGCGTTCGCGCTCGGGCTGATCGTGGACATGATCGTGGGGGTGTTCTTCCAGGTCTCCAAGTCCGAGCAGGGCTACACCGAGATCGCGCCGATGGTCGAGGCCATCAAGCTCATGCTGGGCATCGTGTGCTGCTTCGTGACCATCAGCCTCGTTCTCCAGACCAAGGACGACTTCCGCTTCGTCGTGCCCTACGTCGAGTTCGCGCGCCAGACCCGCGGCGCCCGCCCGTTGATCCTCGATACCTCCGTCATCATCGACGGCCGCATCGCCGACATCTGCGACACGCGGATCATCGATTCGGCCATCATCATCCCCCGCTTCGTGCTCCAGGAGCTCCAGACTATCGCCGACAGCGCCGACAAGCTCAAGCGCAACCGCGGCCGCCGCGGCCTGGACATGCTCAACAAGCTCCAGACCAACGACAAGGTCGAGATCCGCATCTCCGACACGCGCCTGCCCAGCATCGACGAGGACGAGGACGTTGATCAGAAGCTCGTCGCCCTCGCCAAGAAGCTCGACGGGCGTGTCGTCACCAACGACTACAACCTCAACAAGATCGCCCAGATCCGCGGCGTCGACGTGATCAACATCAACGACCTGGCCAACGCGCTCAAGCCGGTCGTCATGCCGGGGGAGACGCTCACTGTCCGCATCATCAAGCCCGGCGAGGAACCCGGGCAGGGCGTGGGCTACCTCGAGGACGGCACCATGGTCGTCGCCGAGGCGTGTCGCGAGCGGCTCAACGAGGAGGTCACGCTCACGGTCACCAGCGTGCTCCAGACCTCGGCGGGCCGGATGATATTCGGACGGCCGGAGGGCGTCGCGCTGGCGCCGCGCCGGCCGCGCGGCCGGCCCTGACGTCACCCGCGTGCGGATTGCAGCCGCCGGCGGCGGGGGTCGATGCAACCGGTGCAGACCCGAGTCGCGCTGCGCCGACGCCGCGCAAGGAGGTGCGAGCCGGCCCGCGCGGGGCCTAGAATGGGTCGGCTGGCCGCGCGTGCGGCGCGACGGACGAATCGCGATGATGCTTGAACCGCTGCAACCTGGCGAGAACGACCCCCTCCACAAGCTCTTTCGCGGCCTGGTCGAGCAGGTCTTCCAGGTCGACATCGGCATATGCGACACCGAGGTGACCGACTACCTGGGCCGCCTGCTCAGCGAGTTCGTGCACGTGGACCGGATCTACGCGCTGCGGACCGTCGATGGCGAGGTCATCCGTGAGCTGTCGCGGATGGAGGCCGAGGCCGTGCTTGGCCCGGACATCGCCCCGGTGCAGCGCCGCAGGCTCGTCTACAAGTACATGGGGGACTTCACGCTGTTCTGGACCGGCGTGTATCCGGAGCATCTTCGTCCGCGCGGCCGGCGCCGGCTCGACGACTTCGGCCCCTTCGTCCAGCAGGGCAAGCGCTCCTATGTCATCGCGAGTGAGCTAACCGGCCCCGAAGATCTTCCGCCCGCGGCAGTGCTCCGGGCGCTGAGCGAGAACTTCGAGTTCTGCGTCCACGGGCTCCAGCTCGTCCGGACGAGCTGGGAGCGCGCCGCGCGCGAGCATCGAGAGAACTAAACCCGCCCCGCCCCGTGCCGGTCGTCGTCGAGACGGGTTCCCGCCTGGAAAGAAATAGTGCCGGGCAGCTCGCCCAATCGGCGAGTCTGCCCGGCATACGTCCCCCTGTGCTTCTACCTCCCGTCCTCTGGTAGCTCGGAGTGTACGTCCCTCAGGGTGGACGTGGCTATTAGGGTTATGCCTACAAAATGGCGTCCGGCCGAAGACACGAAAGAGAAGGCCGGCTACACTCCAAGCATCGAGAATATACCCCAGAAAATGCCGGATTGCAACCGCGCACGGAAAGAATCACCGAAGCAGCCGCATCTCCGAAGATGCGACCCTCCAGACCGCTTCGCGTATCATTCGTCGTCGAAACGGCTTGCGTGTGCGCATGGCGCCGGTGCACCGCCCAGAGGCCCAGGAAAATATGTCACTCGCTCGTGCGCTCCCCCAGGTCAGCCTCCTCGCTCCGCTTCTCGCGGCGACCCTTACCGGCTGCCACGATCCCCCCAGAGGGGCGAATGCCGGCCTGGCGGACCGGGAGTCGGCAGCCCGCGTCTGGCGGCTCGGGCAGGGGCTCAACTGGATCGCCGAATCCGAAGCCTCGCGTCCCCAGCGGCTCGATCGCATGGGCGGGCACGTCAACGCCTACTTCGCTGACCAGGTCGGCGATGCGCACCGCCACGCGGAGTGGCGGCGGCAGTTGATTGACGCGGACATGAACCGTCCGACACAGCGGCTCCCCCACGCAACCCAAGCGGCGCTCCGCATGCTCATGGGCCGGGCGGCGAACATCGAGCCCAACGCGATCCTGCTGTTCTATTGAGTCGGCAACGGTTTCGGCCAGACGCACGGGCCCGGCGCGGCTCACTGCGACGGCGGGCTGGCCGCGACATCGGTCCGCATTTCGATAAGCGGCGGTACCCCTGGGCCGGCCCGCGCCTGCTCCCGGTGCTCCAGGCTCACCTGAACCGCCTCGCGCAGCTCGCGGGTGGCGACCTGGCTGGGAGTGAGCAGAACGGAGGGGTAGAACGCGAAGATGAGGATCATGAAGCCGCACAGCAAGGCGCCGATGTGCTCCGCTTCGCGCTGCGTGGACGCGGCCGGGCGGTCGTTCTCGTACACCAGCACGGCCGCGATCACGCGCAGGTAATAAGCCGCCGCCAACGCCGAGTTGAGCACGGCCAGGACGACCAGCGTAACCAGCCAGAAGCCGTAGCCCGCGGGCGCGTCCCCCGCCGCGGCCAGCGCGCTGCCGAAGAGCCCCAGCTTGCCCCAGAACCCAGGCGCCGGCGGGAGGCCCATCAGCGTGAACATGGCCAGGGCGAGGAGCAGGGCTAGCGCGGGCTCGCGGCGCATCAGCCCGGCCACGTCGCGCAGCGTCTCACACGCCGCCCTTCGCTGCCGCAGCAGCCCCAGCACGACGAACGCGCCGAGGTTGGCGATTCCGTAGACCACCACGTAGTAAAGCACCGCCGCCGTGCCGTCGCCGAGGAAGGCGATGCCGTCGCGATGCACGCCGGAGCCGGCGTCGGGACCGGCAAGCACGCCGACGAGCATGTAGCCGGCATGCGCGATGCCCGAGTAGGCGAGCATGCGCTTGATGTTCGTCTGCCGCAGGGCCAGTACGTTGCCGACGGTCATGGAGAGCAAGGCGACGATCCAGACCAGCCAGAACACGGCCGCGCTGTCCCCGGTCCAGAGATAGGTGAGGCCGAGGAGCTTGAAGAGGGCGAGCACGCCGGCCAGCTTTGGCACGAACCCGAGCAGACCCGCGACCGGGCTGGATGAGCCCTGGTACACGTCCGCCACGTAGAAGTGCATCGGGAACGCCGCCAGCTTGAACAGCACCCCGCCCACTGCCAACACCAACCCGACCACGGCCAGCCCCCCGCGGAGCGTCGCCGGGTCCTCGAGCGCCTCGGCCAGAACGGGCGCGGCGGCGCTGATCGACGCCGTCTCGGCCACGCCGTAGAGGAACGAGAAGCCGTAGCCCATGACGGCGGCGGAGAGGGCCCCGAGATAGAAGTATTTGGTGCCGGCCTCGAGCGCGCGCGCGTGCGTCCGGCTCAGCACGACCATGATGTAGGTCGGAATGCTGACCAGCTCCAGCGCCAGGAACAGCAGCAGGAAGTTGTCGCACGCGGCCACCAGGAGCAGGCCGCAGAGCGAGAACAGCATCATCGAGAGAAACTCGCCCCGCTCCCGGGCGCGGCTGCCCGACCAGTTGGCGAGCGTGAGCAGGATGCCGAGCTCCAGGGCGCTGATGCGGACGAAGGGAACGAGCGAGCCAATCGCCAGCCCGCTGCCGACGCTACCCGCGACCGCGAGCCAGCCGCCCGAAGCGTTCGCGCTGAGCATCGCCACGGCCAGCGCCGCCGCCAGTGAGAGCAACGCCACCCACGGCGACTGCCGACGAACCGCCGCGCTGCCCGCCTGACCCATCAGCAGGACGGCGCAGCCGCCAAGCAGGACGCACAGTTCCGGCAGCACGGCGGCGAGCGAGATCGGCGGCGTGATCGTCATGGCCGCGCCTCCCGGGTCGCCTGGCCGCGTTGCGCAACCGGATTCTGCCCGGCCGCTACCCCAGGCCGCAATCGGCGCTCCGGCCCGGAGTCGTCGCTCGCCGCGTCGGCACCTGTGTCCGAATTCTCCGCACCCGTTTCCAACCAGTGTCTGCCTGTGGCACCGGCTTCCAACCCGTGCTCATCCCGCTCGCCAAACGTCGACAGGCCAGCGTGCGCATAGGTCCGGTCCGGCCGGATCTGGGTCTCGAACCGGGCGAGAATCTGCGTCTGGAGTACGGGGTCGAGCGGGTCGGTGACCGCCCGCGGCCAGACGCCCAGGTAGACCACGAGGACCGCGAGCGGCGTCAGGATGAGAATCTCGCGCGCGTTGAGGTCGCGCGACAGCCCCTGCGACAAGTCCGGCGTGTGCTCCGGTTCCTTGAGCGGGCCGAAGAGCAGCTTGCCGACCGCGTAGAGCATGTAGATCGCCCCCAGCAGGATGCCCGCCGCACCGAGGCCGCCATACCACGGTCCGAGCGTGGTGGAGTGGAAAGCGGCCAGCAGGGTGGTGAACTCGCTGACGAAGCCGTTGAGGCCGGGCAGGCCGATGCTGGAGAGCGTGAAGAGCACGAGGAAGAAGGCCATCACGGGCATGGCGCGGGCCAGTCCGCCGATCTGCTCGAGGTCGCGCGTGTGGTAGCGCTCGTAGATCATGCCGACGACAAGGAACAGCGCCCCCGTGCTGATGCCGTGGTTGATCATGTAGAGCATCGAGCCGGACAGGCCCAGCGGCGTGAGGGCGAACATGCCGAGCATGCAGAAGCCCAGGTGCGCCACGGATGAGTACGCGACCAGCTTCTTGACGTCGCTCTGGACCCAGCAGCACAGCGCCCCATAGATGATCCCGATCACCGCCAGGGCGGCCATCACCTGGGCCCACTCCAGCGCGCCCAGCGGCACGGCAGGCAGGGCCACGCGCAGGAAACCGTACGTGCCCAGCTTGAGCAGGATGCCCGCCAGCAGGACCGAGCCGGCGGTCGGCGCCTCGGTGGGCGCGAGCGGCAGCCAGGTGTGCAGCGGGAACAGCGGTACCTTGATCGCGAACCCGCAGAAGAGGGCGAAGAAGAGCAGGGACTGCTCGGAGAGCGAGAGTTGCGAGACGGCGATGGTGCAGAGCCGCACGAGGTCGAAGCTGACCACGCCGCTGTTGGCGATCTGGGCCGCGCGGATGGCGAGGTAGAGGATGCCCGCGAAGGTGACCACGCTGCCGACGAAGGTGAAGATGAAGAACTTGCTGGCCGCGTAGCGCCGCTGCTCGCCCCCCCAGATGCCGATCAGGAAGTACAGCGGAACCAGCGTGAATTCGAAGAAGATGTAGAACAGCAGCAGGTCGCGGGCGGCGAAGACCCCGAACATCGCCGCGGTCAGCAGCATCAGCCAGGCGTAGTACTCGCGGACGCGCGTGCGAATCGCCGTCAGGCTGCACAGCACCGACAGCGGGACAAGCAGCGCCGTGAGCACGACCAGCGGGAGGCTGATCGCGTCGAGTCCGACGTGGTACCGTAGCTCGAAGCCGTGCTGAAGCACCGCCGCCCCGTCGACCAGCGCGCGCTCACCCACCGCGATCCAGCTCACGTCGGTGCGCCCGACGAGCGCTGCGGCGCCGCCGGCGTCGACCGTTGCCGGGAGCCGGCCCCACAGGTAGACCGCCGCCGCCAGGGTCACCAGCCCGACCCACAGCGCCACGACGGCGGCCAGGCGCTCCCGCGCCGCCGGCAGCAGCGCGATCAGCACGGCCGCCGCCAGCGGCAGGAAGATCAGTACGTTGAGCGAGAAGACGTCCATTCAGTCGCTCGGGACACCCGTGGCAGACCGGGATCCCATCTCACGCGTTATCCGGGCACCGCGGCCCACCAGCTCCACAGCCACAGCAGCGCGACCAGGCCGATCACCATGCACGCCGCGTACGCCTGGAGCGCCCCGCGCTGGAAGAAGTGCAGGGCGAAGGCGGCAACGCGCGGCACGGCCGACACGGTCCACACCGCGCCATCGACGCCGTAGTTGTCGGTCGCGAAGAAGAAGCGCCCCGCGGCCCGCAGCGGCCGCACGAAGATCGCCTCGTAGATCTCGTCCACGTAGTACTTGGCGTTCCAGAGTCGGAAGATAGGTCCCAGCGCCCGCTCGTCCGGGTCGACTTGCGGCGCGGCGCCGTAGCGGCGCCAGGCCAGCAGGATGCCCGCCAGCGCTACGGCCGCGGAGACGTAGGCCAGCCAGATGCCGCCCTCGGCGTGATGGGCCGCCCCGAGCGTGCTGTCCGCGAGGTAGCTGTGGAAGTAACCGTGCGGCGCCAGGAAGCCCAGGAACGAGCCGCTGGCTGAGACGTGCAGGTGCACGCCCAGGTAGCCCGCGAAGACCGCCCCAGCCGCCAGCACGTACAGCGGCACCGTCATCACCGGGCCGGACTCGTGCGGGTGCTCGCCGGCCTCGGCCGGCAGCCGCAGCCGCCCGTGGAAGCACAGGAAGAACATGCGGAACGTGTAGTAGGCCGTCAGTCCCGCGCAAGCCAGCAGCAGGGCACCGACGAGCCAGTGCCGATGCCAGGCGGCGTGCAGGATCTCGTCCTTGCTCCAGAAGCCCGACAGCAGCGGAAAGCCCGCCAGCGCCAGGCAGCCGACCAGCATGACGGCGTACGTATGCGGCAGCACGTGCCGCAGGCCGCTGAACCGCCGCACGTCGATCACGCCGCCCATGGCGTGCATTACCGCGCCGGCGCCGAGGAAGAGCAGGGCCTTGAACCAGGCGTGGGTGAAGACGTGGAAGACGCCGGCGTGCGGCGCGGCACAGCCCAGGGCTACGAACATGAACGCGAGCTGGCTGATGGTCGAATACGCCAGGATGCGCTTCATGTCGTACTGCGCGCAGGCCATCGTCGCCGTCAGCAGCGCGCCGATCAGGCCCAGCACCGTGATCACGTCGAGGGCCAGCGGCGAGGCCGCGAAGATCGGCCCGCACCGGGCAATCATGTAGATGCCCGCCGTCACCATCGTGGCGGCGTGGATCAGGGCGCTGACCGGCGTGGGACCCTCCATCGCGTCCGGGAGCCACACGTAGAGAGGGAACTGGGCCGACTTGCCGATGGCGCCGCACATCAGCAGCAGCGAGACCAGCGACGACTGCGTCAGGCCCAGGAAGCCCGAATCGGCCGACGCTATCAGAGCCGCGTACTTGAACACCGTCGCGAAGTCGAGCGGGTTCTCACCGGGTTGGCAGTATGGCCGGATGAACGAGTACAGGCAGAAGATGCCCAGCGCGAAGCCCAGGTCGCCGATGCGGTTGACGATGAAGGCCTTCTTCGCGGCGGCGGCGGCCTCGGGCCGACCGTAGTAGAATCCGATCAGCAGGTAGCTGCACAGGCCCACCGCTTCCCAGCCGAGATAGAGCAGCACGAAGTTGCCCGCGTAGACGAGCATGCCCATCGAGAAGATGAACAGGCCGAGAAAGACGAAGAAGCGCTCATAGCCCGGCTCGGGGTGGCCGTGGTGGTCGCGCATGTAGCCGACGGCGTAGATCACCACCATCAGCGCCACGAGCGTGAAGAACAGCGACATCACCCCCGTCAGGCCGTCGAAGTAGAAGTTCACCGCGATCCAGCGGTTGCTCGCCGGGGCGAGGCTCTCCGCCGCGCCGAAGCTGATCCAGTTGAAGACCGTGTAGGTGAAGCCGGGATCGGCCACACTGACGCTGACGGCGTGTTCCTCACCCGCAGCCGACGTCGAGGCGCCTTTGGCGTGGACGCCCGCGGCGACCGTCGCGTGCGAATGAGAGTGTGGCGGAGCCAACTCGCGCGCGGCGGCGTAGAGCTGGGGGATGTGGAAGAAGAGCGCCACGCCAACGACCGCCGCCAGCCCGGCCCCGATGACCACCGGCCAGTGGGCCAACTCGGCCCGCCGACGTAGCGCGATCAGCACGCCACTCAGCACCGCACCGAGCAGCGGCCAGAGCGGCAGCGTGGCGTACCAGCCGGCCGATGGCCAGTTCAGCGAGGCGATTGAAACCGGGTCCGCCGCGGCGAGCACTCACTCGTCCTTCAAGAGCGTCCAGGCCCCCGCATCGAGGGTCCCGCGGAAACGATACAGCACGACGACCAGCGCCAGGGCCAGGGCTGCCTCGGCCGCGGCGACCGCAACCAGGAAGAGACCGAAGACCTCCCCGTCGAGCAGGCGTTGCCCGCTGAGCGGGTAGCGCCCGAATGCGACCAGGTTGATGATGATCCCCTGAAACATCATCTCGGTACAGAGGAAGATGATGATCAGGTTCCGCCGGGTGACGAAGCCGATCAGCCCGAGGACGAACAGCACCGCGCCCAGCAGCACCGTAGCCAGGAGCATCAGGCTTCACCCTCCACGGCGTCCGTCTCGGCTGGCTTCTCGCGCCGCGCGATTGCGATCGCACCCACCATGGCGGCGGTGAGCAGCACGCCGACGACCTGGATCGCGAGCATGTATTCCGTCAGCAGGCGCGTGCCGACCAGCGTGAAGTTGTCGCCCGGCGGGGGCGGCTCCGGCAGGAGCACTCCCGTGGCCGAGCCGACCAGGCGGCTGCCGATGAGCGCGAGCAGGAAGAAGCCCGCCAGGCAGCCCCAGAAGGGGTCGCGCGCGGTGACGTCGTAGTCGGCCGGGTGCGGTTGCTGGGCGAGCATGATCACGAAGAGATAGGTCACCAGGATGGCGCCGGCGTAGACGATGATCAGGGCGTAGGCCAGGAGCTCCACCTGCATCATGAGCAGCAGCCCGGCGACCGCCACGACCAGGAGCACGAAGTAGAGCGCGCTGTAGACCGGACGCGTGTGGGTGATCACTCGCACGGCGGCGAACAAGCTCACCAGCGCGAAGCCCAGGTACCAGGCCCACGGGGCATCGCTGCCGAGCCGTCGGGCGAGCAACGCCAGCAGCAGCGCGCCGGCCACGGCCAGCGCCAGCGACCCGATCCGCCCGGCCGACACCCGACCGCGCGGAAGCGCCAGGAACAGCCCGACGGCCCCGGCGATGACGACGGCTAACAACAGGCTGGGCATGAGGTTCCGTTCCACTCGCCGGACGCGACCACCGGCCCGGTCGCCCGCGCCGGGCTCTTCGCCGCACGCGCGCCGCCCGACCCGATCGAGCGGCAGGTTTTAGCAGATTCGCCCGGTCCTGCCTAGGGCCCGGGCCCGGGCTCAGATCTTGCGGTCGGGGTTATTCGGCTGCGCCACGCTGCGATCCTGTCCGCCGGTCAGGGCGTAGTCCGTCACCGGGGGGTTTCGCCGTGGCTTCGTTGCCACGGTTTCATCGAACACGCGCAGCAGCTTCTCCTTGTCGAAAATCATCTCCTCGCGGGTGCGCCCGACCAACTCGTAGTGGGGCGTGAGCTCGATGGCGTCGACCGGACAGGCTTCTTCGCACATGCCGCAGTAGATGCACCGCAGCTCGTCGATGTCGAACTTAACCGGGTACTTCTCGCGGTCGGGCCAGGGGGACTCGCCGGCCTCGATATGGATGCAATGGGCCGGGCAGGCCGTCGAGCACATGAAGCACGCCACGCACGCTACGCGACCGTCCGGGTCGCGGTTGAGTCGGTGTACGCCGCGATAGGTCGCCAGGCGCATCTCGCGGCGGCCCTGGCGGGAATCCTCGGGGTACGACCGGACCGTCTCCCAGCGCCGTTTCTTGTTGAACATGTGGCGCAGGGTGGTTTGGATGCCGCCGAGGATTTGCGGCAGGTACAGCTTCTCCGCCGGCGTCAGGCGCGGCGGCTCGATGACAAGGACATCTTCGTCACGCATGACGACGTCTCCAAAACGTCTCACTCGGTCGCGGCCACCGTCGCGCCCGCGCCCTTCTACGCCCTGGCCGCGACCTCGATCTCGGGCAGGTCCTCCTGCCGGGCCGTGACGCGCTCCGTCCGCGCCGCTCGCCAGAGCAGGTATGCCACCAGGACGACGTTCAGGGCCAGGCAGGCGAGCACGTTCCGCTCCAGGCCGAGCTGCACGAGCACGCCCGTGCCGATCAGCATGAGAATGCCGACGGGAACGAGCGACTGCCAGCACAGCCGCATGAGCTGATCGAAGCGGAACCGCGGGATCGTCCAGCGGATGATCATGTAGAGCCAGATGAAGAAGCTGACCTTGGCGCAGTACACGCCGACGCGGGTGAGCATGGCCCACCAGGTCAGGTTGTCGGCGCCGGGCAGGCCCCAGAAGTGCCAGCCGCCGAAGAACACGCCGGCAATGATGGCGCTGTTGGTAATCATGTGGGCGTACTCGCCCAGGAAGAACATGCCGAACTTCATGCCGCTGTACTCGGTGTGGTAGCCGCCGACGAGTTCCTGCTCGCACTCGGCCAGGTCGAAGGGCGCGCGATTGGTCTCGGCCAGGGCGGCGACGAGGACCAGGAAGAACGCGACCGGGTGCAGGAAGACGTACCAGAGCCCGGAGCGGGCCTGCTGGTCCACCATGACCTCGAGTTGCAGTGTGCCCGTGGTTAGCAGCATGACGAGCAGCGCCAGCCCGAGCGGCAGCTCGTAGCTGATCATCTGGGCCGAGGCCCGCAGCCCGCCGTAGAAGGCGTACTTGTTGTTGCTGGCGTAGCCGGCGAGCACGACGGCGTATACGCCGATCGAGCCGACCGCGAGGAAGTAGAGCAGCCCGATGTTCAGGTTAGCCGCCTGGACCTGGAGCACGGGCCCGTCCGGCCCGGCCCAGGGCCACTGCACCGGCCCGCCCCACGGGACGATGGCGAAGCCCAGGAGGGAGACGCACAGGGCCAGCGTCGGGGCCAGGAGAAACAGCGGCTTGTCCACGTTGGCCGGGTTGATGTTCTCCTTGAACGCCATCTTGACGCCGTCGGCGATCGGCTGAAGCCAGCCCCAGAACCCGACCCGGTTCGGGCCGTGGCGGTCCTGCATCAGCGCGGCCACCTTGCGCTCGGCGAGAATGCATACGGCGCAGGCATGGATGATGATGAACAACATCACGCCCATGACGAGGATGGACAGTGAGAACTGGTCGCTGAGCCAGCCTTTCAGGATCGGCCAGGCCAGCCAGCCCAGAGCCACGGGGGTGACGGCGAGACCGATCAGCACGACGACGAGCGTCAGCGGGCTGCGGAGGATCGTCTCGATGCGTTTGAGAAGCGGGTCGGTCATGTCGTTGCTCGCCTCATCGTGCGACCGTCAGTGTGCATGCTCGGGCAACGGGCGTGGTGTGAAAACATCACGAAACTCGGGCATCGTCTCGGCCATCGCCTCCCGGACCTTCGCAGCCCGGAACAGCCCCGGCCGCGCGGCCAGCTCGCTGAAGAACTGCCCCTCGGCCTTCACGCCGTCCAGCGGCACCAGGGCCCGCTCGAAGGGTTGAACCAGGCCGTCGCAGTTCATGTAGCAGCCTTCGCGCTCCACCCAGCTCGCCGCCGGGATGACCACCGCGGCCGCCTGCGTCAGGGTCGAGTCGAACAAATCGTGAACGACCAGGAATCCGACCCGCGACAGGGCCTCGACCGCGGCGGGTGAGACCCACGCCTCGGGGTAACCGCCGTAGACATACGCCGCCGCGAACACGCCCTCGACCGCCTTGCGGCAGAACTCGTCGAAAGTCGCGGTCGCCCCGCCGAGCTGTCGGAGGATCGCCTCGATCCCCCGGCGGTTCGGGCACTTCTCGGCCTTGATGACGAAGCCCTTGGGGAACGACTGGTCCTGGCCGACGACGGGAACCGGGCCGATCGCGAGCGTGGCCCGCGGCGCCAGGCCGCGTATGAACGTGGCCAGCAGCCAAGCCTCCTCGCAAGCCAGCATCGGACTGAGCACCGCCGCCACGCGAGCACCGTCGTCCGTCCGAGCGGTCTCCTGGAGCTGTGCCCGCAGCAACGTCGGCAGCGCCTCCCACGTCTCGCGGCGCAACTGCCCGTCCTGCCGAACGCGGGGCTGCCTCAACCGATCCTCACGGTGGACATGCTTCCAACCGAATCGTGCCTCGTCGCTGATCCACCACTCGTTGACCTTCTCGTTGTAGCGCGGGCGGATTCGCCACACGCGGCCGTCGTTGTGGTCGATCCAGATGGTCTGCCCACGGCTGTCGGCCGGGCTGACGGACGGGGTGGACCGCAACAACCAGGCCCGCTGCTTGAACAGGAAGTCCTTGTCGAGCAGGGCACCCACCGGGCAGAGATCGACGACGTTGCCCTGGAGCGCGTTGTCGAGCGGGCGCCCCGGAAAGACGTCGATCTCGCCGCGGCCGCCGCGGTTGACCACGGCCAGCTCGGCGTCCCCGGCGACCTCCTCACAGAAGCGCACACAGCGCGTACACAGCACGCAGCGGTCCTGGTACAGCAGTGTGTGCGGCCCGATGTCCTTCTTGGGATTCTTGGTCTTCTCCTCGATCATCCGCGAGCTGGCGCTGCCGTGCTGCTCGGCGTAGTCCTGGAGGTAGCACTCGCCGGCCTTGTCGCCCACCGGGCAATCCAGCGGATGATTGAGCAGGTAATACTCCATCACGTGCTTCTGGTTCTGCTGCACGGCGGACGAATTGAACCGTACCTCCATTCCGTCGCGCACGGGGGTCTGGCACGACGGGAAGAGCTTCGGCGCCCAGACCATCTCCTGGGTCTTGGGGTGCGGCATCTTCATCTCCATCAGGCACAGCCGGCAGCTTGCCACGATGGAGAGCCCAGGGTGATAGCAGTAATGCGGGACGGCCAGGCCGGCCTCGATCGCGGCCTGAAGCACCGGAATGCCGGGACGACACTCCACCGACCGCCCGTCAATGATGATCTTGAGCATCGTCAGTTCTCAATGGCGAATAGCGAAGAGCGAGAAGCGAGGAGCACAACGGGAGCACGGCGAGAGTGCAGCGAAGAGAGGACAGGAGAAGCCGCGCGCCGCGCAGGGTGCCGACCCGCGCGGGACGAACTCCTCTTTCGCTCGTCGCTGTTCGCTCTTCGCTATTCACCATTCGCGATTCTCTCAAGGCCGAATTCGCTCAGTCCACCACCGCGACCACTTCGCGCGCCGGTCCGAGCGTCACCCGCTTCGACATCAGATCCACGGGCGTCTGGAACGTGCCGCCCTCGTCGATGACGGCCCGGCCGTGCAGCACCGGCAGCTCGTACGCAGCCGGGTTGATCCGCCGGGCGTAGCTCATCACCGCGTCCGGCGCCTGCCGGGCGATGTGGGCCTCGAACTCTCGGCGGAACTTGTACACCAGCGTGCGGATGGGCCAGGCGGCACCGTCGGGCAGGCCGCAGATGCTCAGGCCCGGCATCATGCCCATGTTCTGCGTGACTTCCTGGAGCAGGTCGAGGTCGTACACGCGGCCGGCGCCCGCCCGCATGCGCTGGGCGATCTTGTACATCCAGGCCGTTCCCTCGCGGCACTGCGTGCACTGGCCGCAGGATTCGTGCGAGTAGAACCGGGCGACGTTGACCAGCACGTCGCGGATGTCGGTGTCTTCGTCGATGACCACCAATGCCGCCGTGCCCAGGCCCAGCAGGTCGTAGTGCCGCACGTCGTCGAAGTCGAGCCGGCAGTCGAGCTCGTCGTAGTCAGCTTTGGGATCAATCGCGCCGGACGGGTTCTTCGGGAACAGGTCGCCCCGGATCACTCCCATCGACAGACCGCCCGGGAACACGGCCTTGACCTTCTTGCCGCCGCGCATCCCGCGGGCGAAGTCGTCCCCGTAGATCAGCTCCCGCACCGAAACACCCAGCGGCGCCTCGTAGCAGCCCGGACGATTGACCGGCCCGCTGACGCAGTACATCTTCGGACCCTTGCTGTTCTCGGTGCCAACGCTCAGCCACCAGTCCAGCCCGCGCGTCAGAATGTGCGGCAGGCAGGCCAGCGTCTCCACGTTGTTCACGACGGTCGGCTTGCGGAAGGCACCCTCCACCGCCGGGAACGGCGGCTTGATTCGCGGCCAGCCGCGCTTGCCCTCGAGCGACTCGATCAGCCCGGTCTCCTCGCCGCACACGTACGCTCCGGCGCCGCGATGGATGTAGCACTCGAGGTCGTAGCCGGAGCCGAGGATGTTCCTGCCGAAGTAGCCGGCGGCGTAGGCCTCGTCGACAGCCCGCTGGAGAATGTGGAACTGCTCGGTGAACTCGCCGCGCATGTAGATGTAGGCGACCGTAGTTCGGGTGGCGTAGCCCGCGATCAGGATGCCCTCGAGGAGCATGTGCGGGTCGGTCTCGATCGTGATGCGGTTGCAGAAGGTGGGCGGCTCGGATTCGTCCGCGTTGACGCACAGGTACGTGACCGTGCGGTCCTTCGGCAGGAACGACCATTTCATGCCCGCGGGGAAGCCCGCCCCGCCGCGGCCGCGAAGGTTGGCCTTCTTGACCAGCTCGACGAGCTCGTCCGGGGTCATCTTGAGGGCCTTGGCGGCCCCCGCGTAGCCGCCGGCGCGCTGGTAGACCTCGATCGACGTGCTGTTTGGCACGTTGGCATGGCGCATCAGTACGGGTTCGAACGGCATAGATCACCCATCGCGTCGGACCGCCGGGTCCGACATCATCTCGGCGCGTCGTACAAGTCGCTCCGCGGCATCGCGAGCTTGTCGTTGTCCGGGTCGGCGAGGATGCGATCCAAATCCTCGACGCGGACGCACTTGTGCATCTTCTCGTTGATCTGCATGCACGGGGCGTGGTCGCAGGCCGCCAGACACTCCTCGGTCATCAGCGACCACTCACCGTCCGGCGTGGTCTCGTGCTCGCGGACGCCGAGCCTGGCCTCCAGGGCCGCCTGGAGCGCCTTCTGCCCCATCAGCTCGCACGTCAGCGAGCGGCAGAGCACGATCGTCTTGCGGCCGCGCGGGTGCGTCCAGAAGTGGGTGTAGAACGTCACGACGTCCATCACCTGCGCGGGCGTCACGCCGAGCAGATTGGCGATCTCCTCCATCGCCCGCAGCGATACGTAGCCAAGCTCGTCCTGCGCGATGTGCAGCGCCGGGAGCATCACCGCTCGCCGCGTGGGGTAGCGCGGGAAGAAGGACTGGATCTTCTCCCGGGCCGCCGCCGACAGGCCGGGACCGCGATGATGCTCATCGACGACGCGTCGATCGATCGCTTGCCAGCTCACACCCGCACTCCTGTCACCGGTTCACAGCACCCCGGGCGACTGCGGTGCCGTCGGACCGCATCCTCGTCGACCGACGCGACCCTGGCAGCAACGGCGGCATCGCCAGCCATGGCATGCGCAATGCCCGCCGCGTCCAGCGCGCCCGTCGCCTTGCGCAGCAGCGCTGCGACCCGCTGAACGGCCATGACGTAGCCCTCGACATTCGGCGCTCGCGTCGGTGTGATCGTCATGTCCTATCGATCCAGCTCCGCCGCGATGATGTTCAGGCTGTTCAGCACCGCCGGGATGTCACTGATCTGGTGGCCGATCATCAGCTTGGGAAAAACCTGGTAGTTGATGAAGCTCGGCGGGCGGCAGCGGGCGCGGTAGGGCGTCTTACCGCCGTCGCTGACCACGTAGTAGCCCAGCTCGCCGTTGGAGGTCTCGTTGGCCCCGTACGCCTCGCCGACGGGCGGCTGGTGTCCACGGTTGGTCATGACCTTCTCGAAGTGCGCGATGACACCCTCGATGGAGAAGTACACCTCGCGCTTGCTCGGCAGCACCACCTTGTCGTCGGTGCCCACGTTGACCGGTCCCTCGGGCAGCATGCCGATGACCTGCTCGATGATCGAGCACGACTGCCGGATCTCCTCGAGCCGGAGCAGGTAGCGCGAGTACACGTCGCCCTCGTAGGCGATCGGCACTTTGAACTGCACGGCCGGGGCACCGCGGCCGTCCCAGTTGTCGGCGTAGCACAGGTACGGCTCGTCCTTGCGCAAGTCGCGCTTCACGCCGCTGGCCCGGGCCACGGGGCCCGTGAGCGACCAGTTGATCGCGTCGTCGTGGCTGATGACGCCGAGCCCCTTGGTGCGCTCGACGAAGATGCGGTTGCGGGTCAGCAGAGCCTCAACATCGCGCAGTGCCGCAGGCAGGTCCTGGCGAACGAAGCGCAGCACGCGGTCGGTCCACCCCGGCGGCGCGTCCTGCGCCAGCCCGCCCACGCGCGTGTAGCTCGGATGGAAGCGCGAACCGCTGATCTGCTCGATCAGGTCGTAGAGGGTCTCGCGCTCGTTGAAGCCGTACAGGAACGCCGTGAATCCGCCCAGGTCCAGGCCGCTCACGCCCACGTTCAGCAGGTGATCCTGAATGCGGCCCAGCTCGGCCAGGATCGTGCGGATGGCCTTGCAGCGCGGCGTCAGCTCCAGGCCGAAGAGCTTCTCGCACGCCGTGTGCCACGCGATGTCGTTGGAGATCGGGCAGATGTAGTTCATCCGCTCGACCACGACCACGTACTGGTTGTAGTCCAGGTGCTCGCCGAGCTTCTCGAAACCGCTGTGAAGGAAGCCAATGTCCGGCGTGACGCCGATGATCCGCTCGCCCTCCAGCTCAAGGACGAGTCGAAGCGTGGTGTGCGTCGCCGGGTGCTGCGGGCCGAAATTCAGCGTCCAGCGGTCGCCGCCGTCCAGGTCACGTTCCAGGGTGGTCGGCTTGCCGAGCTCGTAACTGACCGGCATCAGGCCCTCCCTTCGGGCGGAAGTGAGAGTCGAGAATGAAGAATGAAGAAGCGTCCATGCCCGAATCGCACTCCGCCGCGCGAGGTGTCTCGTGATGGACCTCTCTCACTTCTCACTTCTCTATTCTCCCGTCTCGTCTTCCCGCCCCGCTACGTGCTCTCGCGCGTCACGACCTCGAAGTCTTCCCGCTCACCCCGGCCGGTCAGCGGATAGTCCTTCCGCAGCGGGAAGCTGGCGAAGTTCTGGGGCATCAGGATGCGCCGCAGGTCCGGGTGACCCTCGAACCGAACGCCGAACATGTCGTACACCTCGCGCTCGGGCCACTCGGCCCCCTGCCACAAGCCGCACACGGACGGCACGCCGGGATCAGGGTCGTTCACGAAGCACTTGACCCACAGGCGGTGATTGAGGCTCAGGCTCAGCAGCGAGTACGTCACACCGAAGCGATCGTCGGCGCCGGGGTAGTTCAGGTAGTCCACGCAGGTCACATCGCAGAGCTGCTCGAAGCAGGTCCGCGCGTCGTCCCGCAGAAACGCCATGACATCCAGGAGCTGCTCTCGCGGCACACGAATCCAGAGCTGATCGGAGGCGCGGCCGTCCGCGTACGTCACGAGCGGCCGGGGCTGGAAGTCCAGCGCCGGGAACCGTTGCCGCAGTGCCTCGATCGCGTCCGCCGTCGCCATCGTCGCTTAACTCCTGGCCGGTCCCTCGGGCTCTCGGCACCGCTCAACCGACCGCCGCCAGCCGGACCCCGGCCCCGCGCCGCCGCGCCTCATCCCACGTTCGCCGCCTGGAATCCCTCGCCGAGCTGCACGCGCGGCTCGCGCGGCGGCTGCACGACCAGTCCCAGCCCGCGCCCGCGCAGCCGGCTCGCCTTGACCTGGTCGTCGGCGACGATCTGCTGGATCAGCATGATCCCCTCGATCAACGTTTCGGGCCGCGGCGGGCAGCCGGGGACGTACACGTCCACGGGCAGGAATTGATCCACGCCCTGCACGACCGCGTACGTGTCGAAGACTCCGCCCGTCGAGGCGCAGGCACCCATCGAGATCACCCACTTCGGCTCAGTCATCTGCACGTAGATCTTCTGGAGCACGGGCATCATCTTCATGACGACGCGACCGGCAACGATAAGCAGATCGCACTGCCGTGGCGTGAAACGCATCGCCTCCGACCCGAAACGGGCCACATCGTAGCGGCTGGCGCCGGTCGCCATCAGCTCGATGCCGCAGCAGGCCGTGGCGAACGGCATGGGCCAGAGACTGTTGCGCCGGGCCCAGTTGAGCCCGTGCCGCTTGACCTGGTCGACCACGTAGTCGAGCCGTGTCGCGGCGAAGTCGCCCTGCGACGCGAAGCTGTCAACCTCGGCGCGCGTTCTCAGTTCCACTTGAAGATCCCCTTGCGCCACTCGTACACGAAACCCACCAGGAGGAGGACGAAGAAGAACCCGATCCCCGCCAGCAGGTAGGCCGGCGTGAAACCGGCATCGAGGAGCGGCTGAGCCCAGGCCGAGTCCGCCCCCACTTCCGCCGCCCGCAGCCGCGGGAAGAGCACGGCCCACGGATACAGGAAGATAACTTCGACGTCGAACACGAGGAACAGCACGGCGATAAGGTAGAACTGGACGTTGAACCGGCGGCGGGTGTCGCCGACCGGCTCCATCCCGGACTCATAGGTGCTGTCCTTGACCGCGCCGCGGCGCGACGGGCCGATCAGGTGGGTGGCCACCAGGATCACGATGCCGAGCAGCGCGACCGTCAGCAGGAGCACGCCGATCGTGGAGTAATCCGGCAGGGCGAGGATTAATTGATACCGAAACGAGTCCATTTCTCACCCGTGAGTGTAGAACGCGCTGCCGGGCTCGGCAACGCGGGGGTAGGCATCATAGCCTCTGCTTCGCCGTTCGCCACGCGCTCGCCGCCGCCTTCGGTCTGGCCCTCGCATCCACGCCGGCCTCTTGACGCGAAACCGTCGCCCCCGGGCCCGTCTTGGGGGCCGATCAGCGCGGCGAAGCTACGGCGGCGCGGGTCCGCGCCCTTCCCGGCAGCGCATGGGCCGTGTTAAGATCACACCTCTTCGTCCGGAATGCGTCCCTTGGCTGAGAGGGACGCGACCGCCAAGGCGACACGAGGAGTCGGCAATGGCTAACTGGCAGAAGTCTTTGGGCCCGGGCTTGGTCGCTCTCATGTGCCTGGCCGTCGTGGCCGGCTGCGGAGGTTCCAATCCCCGGCTCGCGAAGAACGAATTCGCCGGCAAGTGGCTGGAGCAGCCCCCCGAAGCGGTGCCCGGGATGCCCCGGCAGTCCGACAAGCTTCGCATCCTCGAACTGCTCGAAGACAACACCTTCAAGATGACCATCGCCGACATGAGCGGCAAACCGGTCGAGCCGGCGCAGTCGGCCAGCGGCACATACCGCATCGACGGGCCGACATTGCGGTTCACCACGACCGCGAAGAATTTCACGGAAGACCCGGTCATGTCGGTCCCGCGCGTGAGCATCGAGATCCGGCTCAAGGCGCGCGGCCACGATTCGGATTCGATTCAGATTCGGGACGAGAACGGGTTGCGCACGACGTACGTTCGGCAGTAAGCCGCCGCTTCCCAAGCGGGGGCCGTGGTGGGCGTCGAGCCGCCTTAATGTCTAGAAAATATACACTTCCTTGACACTGAGGCCCGGCGCGGCTATGGTATCCCCCGGGACGATGCGCCGGCCGAGACCGCCCCCCGCTGCGGGCCACCCGGGCGCACCGCCGCAGTCAAGACGCCGTGCGGACCACCGGAGCCGAGCCCATGACCGATCTTGCCCAGGAACTGATGACCCCCGACGAGGCGGCCAAGTGGTTCCGCCGATCCCTCTCCTGGCTCCGCCAGCAGGATGACCTGCTCCGCACCAGCGGACCGGGCGGCCAGCCGCTCTTTCACGTACGCGTCTGCCGAGCGTACGTGCTCGGCAAGCTCTGCCGTCTCACCGGCGAGGCGCTGCGAAGCGTGCAGATCCGCGCGCTCGCCAGCGCTTGCGGCGTCGATGCCGAGCCGCCGCTGCTCGACAGCGCGGCAGTCTCGCCACGGGAGTTTCGCAGGAGCCTGGCCGCGCTGAAGGCGGCCCGCGAAACGGGCACGGGCGGCCAAGGGGACCCTCGGCCGCCCGTTCACCACTGAAAGTCGAACGCGGCCCGGCCGCGCAAACCGAACGTGCGGTTCGCGCGGCGACGGTCTGCGCTACTCAGAACTGAGCGACGGCGACTCGCGCGCAGGAGCCGCCGACGCGCTCGTTCCAGTCGCGGGGCGCGGCGGAACCACGATGATCTCCACGCGGCGATTCTGGGCCTTGCCGGCGCGGTTCGCATTGCTCGCGCGCGGGAAGAACTCGCCCTGCCCGCCGGCAATCATGCGCTCCGGACGAATGCCCATGTTCATCAGCTCGCGATAGACGGTCATGGCGCGGTTCGCGCTGAGATCCAGGTTGTCCTTCCACAGGTTGCGCGTGGCGCGGATCGGGTCGGTGTCCGTGTGGCCGAGCACCCAGACCTGCTTGTCGCCGTAGCGGCTGTTGAGCGTACTGACGACTTCCTGAAGGCGAGCACGGCCCTCGGACTTCAGGTCCGCCCGGCCCGAATCGAACAGGAAGTCCGCGTCGAGCGGCAGCCACTCGTAGACGCCCGCCCGCTCCCAGCCGTCGGATCGCGGCTGCTCGATCGGCGCCGGCATGGCCCGCGCCGCGGCGAGCTGCGACATCAGGTCATTGACCTGCTGCTGAAGGCTGTTGGCCCGCGCGATTGCCGCGTCGCGCTCGCTGATGGCGCGCGCGAGCCGCTCGCGCAGACCCTGGTTTTCCTCGCTCAGTCGCTGGTTCTCGGTTTGAAGCTCGGCGATACGTCCCTGCATCGTCTCGATCTGCACCTGGTCGGGGTTCTTGCAGCCGACGTTCCACGTCAGCAGCAGGCCACTGACTCCGAGCACCATCCATCGCGACATCCTCATCGCAGCTCTCCTTTTGCCCAGCATCGCGGTCCCAGTCTTTCATCAGCACGGACGGGTCCTGTGCCCAGGCCCCGATCCCGCGGGATTCGCACTCACGCGCGGCCAGCACACCGCACCGACGGACATGAACACGCCGCGCGGGCCGGCGCAGACCGCCGCGTCGTGCTCGTTAACCCGGGCGGAAACTGAGGTTTGCCGCCGCGCCGCTGCGCAGAATAGGACCCGACGCGCGCGAACGCAAGCCGACCGCCAGCGGCGTTGACGCCCTGCGCCGACAGGGATACGCTGCCCGCGGCCTTGGCGCGCGGTTGGACACGATGCACGGCGTGTCGTTGGTCGATCGCGCTGACCGACGCCTCGTGGGACGATCGCCCATGCCTCGCCCAGCGCTGCTCCTTGTGCTTGCCGCGACCCTGCTTACGCCGCCCGTGGTCGGCCAGTCCGACTTCGTGTCCGCCGACGCGTTGCGGTCGGCCGGGCTGGCCACGTTCTGGCAGTTCCAGGTATCGCTCGAGCCGGACCAGGCCATTCTGGACGCGTACCTTGTCGACGATCACCTGTACCTCGGAACGAACGACGGCTACGTCTTCGCGCTGGACGCCCGCACGGGCGTGCTGCGCTGGCTGCAACCTGTAACCCGATCCGGGTATCGCCTGCGGCGACCCTGCCACGCCGCCGGCCGCACCATCTTCGTAACGCCCGTGGACATCCAGGCGTATGACAAGCTCACTGGCGACGGCGTGGGGCGGCAAGCCCTCCGCTTCCCGCCCGGGAGCGGTTGCGCCAGCGACGGCGACCGGGTATTCGTCGGCGGGCTGGATGCCCGAGTCTACGCCTTCGACGCCCGCACGCTCGCCGTGGACTGGAAGATCACCGTGGACGGCCCCGTTCGCGCCACGCCGGTCGTCCAGGGCCGCGACGTGCTGATCGCGGACGATGGCCGCTCGGTCTACTGCACGACCCGAACCCGCAAAGGCTATCGCTGGAGTGTCATGACCTCCGGCGCCAACAGCGCCGATCTCGTCACTGACGACGCGGGCGTCTACGTCGCCAGCCAGGACCAGTCCCTCTACGTCTACGACCTTGGCTACGTCGGCGGCGGCGGCGGACACCTCCGCTGGCGAGCCCTGTTCAACGCACCCTTGCGCGACCCGCCGGTCGTTACGCCGCACACCGTGTTCCAGTACGTTCCCGGCACTGGCCTGGCGGCGCTCGAAACTGGGCAGCCGTACGAGGTGGACGAGCGCGTTCGGTGGATGCTACCTGAGGGCCGCGCCGCGCTGACCGTTCACGAGGGCCGCGTGTATGTGCTCGGGAGCGAGGAGTTGCTGGCGGTCGAGCTCAAGTCGGGCACCGTGACGCACCGCGTGCCCACGCCTGGCCTGAGCATCGGCCTGCCATCGCCGGACAACGCGTCCATTTACCTCGTCGCGTCGAACGGGCGAATCTTCTGTGCTCGGCCGATTGGCGCGCCGCCGCTGCGCGACAGCGACATCCGGGCCGCTGAGACGCCCGGCACCGCCCAGCCGCCGAATGAGGAGAGCGCGGCCACGCAGCCGGCCGCCGCGGCCGCGCCGCCGCTCGACGTAATCCGCTCCCGGCAGACGGGCGCGCCGGTCGGCGGAAAGTCAAAAGTCACGCGGGGCTTCCGCGGCGACGGCAAGTAGGTCGGACGGGTGGTCCAGCCGGGGGCAGCCGGACGCCGAGTCAACGCACTCCGCGTGAGTGAGCCCACCATGCCCGCACCAAAATCGATTCGCCGCTGTCTGGTCAGCGTTTACGACAAGAGGGGCGTAGTCGAGTTCGCCCGCGCGCTGCACGACGAGTTCGGCATCGAGATCATCTCCACGGGCGGCACCGCGAGAGCGCTGCGCGACGCGGGCGTCCCCGTCACGCTCATCGAGGACATCACCGGATTTCCCGAGTTGCTCGACGGCCGTGTCAAGACGCTGCACCCCGCGATCCACGCGGGGATTCTCGCCGACCGCGACAACCCGGAGCACATGCGGCAACTCGCAGCGCGCGGGATCAAGCCGATCGACATGGTGGTGGTGAGCCTGTACCCGTTCGAGGAGACGGTCGCCGACCCGGACTGCACTTTCGAGCAGGCGGTCGAGATGATCGACATCGGCGGGGTCACGCTGCTGCGTGCGGCGGCGAAGAACCACAAGCACGTGCTCGTGGTCTCTTCAGCGGACGACTGCGATGCGCTGCTGCGCATCTGGCGCCAACCCGGCGACGGGGCCGAGTGCTCGGCCGCCGGCTTCTTCCGAGACAGCGCGAAACGCACCTTGCGCAGGACGGCCCGCTACGACGCGGCGATCGCGGCGTGGCTCTCGGCCGCTGGTGGGACGTGGCCGCACTACGCCACCATCTGGGCATTGGATTGGGGACCGATGCGGTACGGGGAGAATCCGCACCAGTCGTCGAGGCTGTATGACCTGCGCGCGGATCGAGCGTGCAACCTGGTCTTCGCGGGAAGCCAGGACGGCGTCGACGAGCAAACGCGGATGTCGTACAACAACTATCTCGACGCCGACGCGGCGTTGGGACTGTGCGCCGAGCTGGCGCGGGCCAGGTCCGCACTGCGCGGGCTCATCGCCCGCCCCGTGGAGCACCCGCTGATGGCGGGTGCTACACGACGAGCGGGGGATCCACATGTCCGGGGAGAACCCTGCACCTGCGTGTTCATCAAGCACACCAATGCCTGCGGGGCGGCGGTACACGGCGATCCGGTCGAAGCGTATCGCCGCGCCTACCTCGGCGACCCGAACGCGGCGATGGGTGGTATTCTGGCCACCGACTTCGACGTAGACGCGGGCTTCGCCGCCGTCGTGATGGAGACTTACACCCGCTTCGGCAAGCCGCTCAAGGACGCGGGCGCAGCGCACGCGCCGGGAGCGTTCTTCCTGGAGGTCTGGATCGCGCCGCGCTTTACGGACGACGCCGTCGCCATCATCCGCGGCACCTACGACGCGGCTACCGCCAAGCCCGAGCCGGGCGAGCCGACGCCGCGGGAACTGCTCGCCCGACCCGGTGGCGTGCCGCG
>CAADGM010000133.1 GCA_900696535.1 uncultured Planctomycetota bacterium | reverse complement strand
GGTCGGCCGCGTCTTGAACAGAAAGGAGCGCGCGAGCGATGCGTTTCGTCTCGTTCAGTCCGCTGATCATCGTGGGGATGCTGGCGGTCTTCGGACTGGCCGCCTGGGCACAGGACAGGCCGCGCGAAAGCACGCCGCCGGTAGGGCCCGCGGCCCAGCCGGCTCCGGCCACGCTGCCGGCGCCGACCGCCGCGCTGCCGGACGCGGCGGTGTCCGCGGCGGCGCGGGCCGCGGGAGAAGGTCCGCAGGATGACGTCGATGTGGCGACGATGTCCGCCCCGGGCGACGCCGCGCACGACCCGGGCCACACGGCGGGCCCACGGCCCGCGGGTGGCGCCCGGCAGACGCTCGACTTTATGTCGATGGTCTTCGTGTTCATGCTCTCGACGTTCATCGGCATCGGCGTAATCCGGCGCGTGTCGCGCCTGCTGCATACGCCGCTGATGTCGCTGACCAACGCGATCTCGGCCATCGCGGTGGTGGGGGCGATCATCGTGGCGGGGATGGAGCCGCACGCGCCCGGGACGGAGTACCCGGTCTGGATTCGCACGCTGGGGGCCGTCGCGGTGTTCGCATCGATGACGAACATCATCAGCGGGTTTCTGATCACGGACCGCATGCTGAAGATGTTCAAGGCGGAGAAGAAGGGGGGTGCGGCGTGAATCTCTACCTCATCGAGTTGGCCTACCTGCTGGCCACGGCGCTGTTCATCTTCTCGCTGCACTGGATGAGCGACCCGAAGTCGGCCCGGCGTGGCGTTTTCGCGGGCGTGGCCGCGATGCTCGTCGGCGTGCTGGCCACCTGGGCCAAGCCGGACATCCTGCACCACTGGTGGATCAGCATCCCGATCCTGCTTGCGATCCTGCCGGGCGTCTGGCTCTCGCTGGTGCCACTCACCGCGGTGCCGCAACGGACGGCGCTGTCGCACGCCTTTGGCGGCCTGGCGGCGGGGCTGGTCGGCACGGCCAAGTACTTCTACTGGTTCGGCCACGAGCAGGACATGCTCACGCCGTTCCGAATGGTGGCGATCATCGCCGAAATCATCCTGGGCTACCTGACCTTCACGGGCAGCCTGATCGCGGCGGGCAAGTTGCAGGAGGTGAAGTGGATCCCGCAGCGCCCGTGGACGTACCAGGGGCAGATCTTCGTGAACCTGGGGGCGTTTGCGCTGGCGCTGCTGCTGGGCGTGCTGCTGATCTTCATGCCCGACCGGGCGTTCTCGCCGGTGCTGTTCGTCCTCATCATCCTGCTGTCGCTCAATTTCGGCTGGATGCTGGTGATGCCGATTGGTGGGGCGGACATGCCGACGGTCATCAGCATCCTCAACAGCTACGCCGGCCTGTCGGCGGTCGCGATGGGCTTTGTGCTCGACAACAAGCTGCTGATCACGGCCGGAGCGCTGGACGGCTCGAGCGGCTTGATCCTGTCGATCATCATGTGCAAGGCGATGAACCGCTCGTTCTTCAACGTGCTGTTCGGGGCCTTCGGGCAGGTGCAGCAGAGCAAGGCCGGCGAGCAGGGCCAGTACAAGGCCGAGACCACCGAGGGCGCGGCCCAGATTCTCGAGCAGTCGAGTCTGGTCGTGATCGTGCCCGGCTACGGCATGGCCGTGGCCCAGGCGCAGCACAAGATTCGCGAGCTGTACGACCAGCTCAAGAAGCGCGGCATCACGGTGAAGTTCGCGATCCACCCGGTGGCGGGGCGCATGCCCGGACACATGAACGTGCTGCTGGCCGAGGCGGAGATTCCGTACACCGACCTGGTGGAGATGGACGAGATCAACCCGGACATGCCGCAGTGCGACGTGTGCCTGGTGGTCGGCGCCAACGACGTGGTCAACCCCGCGGCCCGCAGCGACAAGAGCAGCCCGATCTATGGGATGCCGATCATCGACGCGGACCGGGCCCGCCAGGTCTTCGCGATCAAGCGCTCGAAGAATCCCGGCTTCGCCGGCATCGACAACGAGTTGTACTTCCTGGACAAGACGTTCATGCTCTTCGGCGACGCGAAGGCCGTGGTCGGCGAGCTGGTCAAGCAGCTCACGCCGGGCTCGGGCATGCACTGAGTCGGCGTCTCAGCGCTTTTAAGAGGCGCTGGACGCGGAGGTCCAGCGCTACAGCTCAGTGAGCGTATTCAGCAGTAGCGCCGGACCTCAGCGTCCGGCGCCGTCAGGTCCATGCGCTGGGCGTGGTGGTCCAGCGCTACGGGATCTCGGCCCGGGAGCTTTCCAGCGCTGCGCCGCCGCGACGCAACAGTTTTCCAGGCCCCTCATGACGCGGCGGGCGCGTCGCGACCGGCCTCGGCGACGCGGATGAATCGCCGCAGCGTGAACAGCCCGATCGGGGCGATGGCGGTGATCGAGGCGATGATGAGCCACATCGTGGCCGAGTCGCGCGGGCCGTCCTCCGGGCAGAAGTGGGCGAGCAGCACGCCGGAGAACGTCGAGACGCACAGCTTGGCCACGAAGAACGGCAGGTACGAGAGCGACATGTAGGAAGCCTCCTGGCCCTTCGGGGCGATGGAGGCGGCGTACTCGTAGAGCCGCGGGGAGTAGATCGACTCGCCGATCGAGAGGATCACGACGTAGATGAAGATCATCACGTAGTAGGGGTGGATGGGCTGATCGGCTGGCACGCGCAGGTAGATGTGGCCGACGAACGTGCCGAGCCAGCCGTCAGCCAGGGTCTGAAACCAAGCCGTGGGCAGGGCCATGATGAAGACCGAGGCGGCCGCCACGGCGCTGCCGACGCTGACCATCGAGTACGCCGGGATGCGCTGCGAGACGGCCCCGACCAGCGGGACCAGGAAGATGATCAGCAGCGAGTTGAGGCCCCACAGCGTGCCGACCGGGGCCCCGGCGCCGAGTTCGCGGATGCCGAACTTGGGATACACGTAGTCCATCTGGATGAAGATCAGCCGCACGAAGGCCGCCAGCGCCAGGAAGCCGAGGAACTTGTAGAAGCCCGGCTGGCGCCACAGGCCGGCGAAGATGCGGGCCGTCTCGGCCAGGGTGTCGCGCACCATGAGCGCGAACGCCCGGACCAGGTTGACGCCCGGATACTTGGGCTGCTCGGGCGTGATGACCACGCCGTGGTCCGTGGCCTCCACGCCTTCACGCAGACCGAAGAGCATGACGGGGACGAGCGTGATCTGGACGCCCAGGCTGATGAGGAAGAGCACGCGATAGCTGGAGAGCTCGATGAAGCCGTCCGTCCAGAACAGCGGGATCCGCACCGAGCCGTGCTCCCCGAGCCAGTCGCGACGCACGAAGTCGAAGATCATGCTCGCGGCGAGGAAGCCGACGTTCATGACCGCGTAGAAGATCGAGAACGAGATCGAACGCTGCGCCGTGGTCGAATAGCGCCGGATGGCGGCGACCATGACAGGCGTGCCGAGCGCCTCGCCCAGGGCCAGTGGGATCAATCCCAGTCCGATCGCGATGGCGGGCGCCGCCGAGAACGTGAGGAAGAAGCGGGCCAGGACGCACACGTACACGCCGAGGAGGAACGCCCGCCTCAGGCCGATGGCGTCGGTCAGGGAGCCGATGAGCACGGTGCAGAGCGTCATGAGCGCGGACCAGAGGCCGACCCAGTAGCCGGCAGCCTGGTCGCTGTAGCCCAGGTCGTGGGAGAGCCAAAGAACGAACGTCCGATTCATCACGCTGTAGGCGATGATGCCGAGCAGCTTGATGAGGAAGACGATCCAGAGCTCGCGCGTCGCTCCGCGCAGTACCGTGAACTTGCTGATGAGGCCCCCGCTCTGCGGCGCGTCGGCAGCCATATCCGCTCCCAGCCTCGACCCCGCGGCCGCCCACGTCGGTCATCCGGACGCGGTCCGGGAGTCGCGCGAGGGTTTTAGCACCGCCCCCGCGGGGTCACAACAGCCATGCGGCCGAGACCGGCCAAAGTTCCACTTCATTCTCGGGCGGCTCTTGATTTAGAATGGACTGCTGTCGCCAATCCGTCAGAGGCGCGGCGCTGGCAGTCCGCCGCGGAGCAGGAGAGCAAGCTATGACCAAAGATCGCACGTCCTTTTCGTCGTCGGCAGGGGTGGCCGTGGCGGCCTGGGCCCTGCTGCTGGCCCCCTGGGCGGCGGCCCAGTCGCTCGGTCCCGCCGTGTTCGTGGGCAACAACGGGAACCTGGAGGGCAGCACGACCGCCTTCCGGGTGAACCCGGACGGCACGCTGACGTTCGTCAATCGCGTGATCACGGGCACCCGGCCGTCCACGCAGTTCCCGTGCCCGGGCTGCAACCCCTACGAGATCGCGATCAGCCCGAGCGGTAAGTATCTGGCGACCGGGCACGCGTCCGGCACGAACGTCCCGGAGCAGATCTCGATCTTCCAGGTCGCCCCGGACGCGTCGATCACGCAGATCGGCGCATTCAGTGTTCCGGGAACGCCCATGGATGTCGTGTGGATCACGGACCAGTACCTCGCGACCGTCCGAACAGACCCCAGCCCGAACCTGGTGGTCGTCTACCGCTTCGACCCCTCGCCGCCCTCGCTGACACAAGTGGACGCCGAGACGACAGGGACGTTCAGCACGTACCTCGCGATCGATCCGTCGCGCACGCACCTGTACGTCAATGACAGCGGCTCGGGCCGCCTGATCCGCAACTTCAAGATCGACAGCGGCGGGAACCTGACGCTGGTCAGCACGGCCAGCACGGGCAGCTACTACGGCCTCGAGCTGGCCGTCAGCAATGACGGGACAAAGCTTTACGGCGCCGGGGGCATCACGAACGTCATCATCGGCTACGACGTTGGTGCAGAGGGCATGTTGACGCCCATGGCCGGCTGGCCGTTTCCTCAGTTTGGAAGCTCCCCCTCGAACGTCGCCTTCAGCACCGATGACAAGTACCTGCTCGTCGGGCACGGGACCGACGCGACCGTTCGCTCCGCGTCCATCGACCCGTCGACGGGGATGCTCACGTACACCGGCAATATGTTCGATGTCGGGCTCCAGGGCACGCTGGGCGACGTGCAGTCGTTGGCGGGCTGGTTCTTCGTCACGGACAACAGCACGGCCATCGACGGGATCATGGGCATCTACTCCTTCACGCTGAATCCCGATGGCTCGTTCACGCAGAACGGGCCGATCGTCTCGACGCAGGGCATTGCCCCGCGGAGCGTCGCGACCTGGGGGCTGCCGCTCTATCGCGGCGACATGAACTGCGACAACGTGGTCGACTTCGACGACATCGACGCCTTCGTTCTGGCGCTGAGCGGGCCGGAGGCGTACGCGCAGTCGTACCCGAACTGCCAGTTCCTCCGGGCAGACTGCAACCAGGACAGTGTCGTGAACTTCGACGACATCGACCCATTCGTGGCGTGCCTGACCGGTGCGTGTCCCTGATTCCGGGCACAACAGGCCAGAAGTGCCAGACCGTCCGAGAGCCCGCGCAGCACCCGCCAGCAGCGGCTGAACGAGCGTGTAGCACCCGCTATCCGCGGGTGTGTGGGCGTGGAGCGCCCACCGTCAACGGAGCGGCGCATCAGCGCGGCGTGCTGCCGGCCTCGTCGTCAGCTTGCCGCTGCGCGCTCCCCTTCTCGCCCGCCGGGCGGCGCGGGTGATGGTCGACGTACCAGCGAATCTGCCGCGCCAGGCCGATCAGGATGTCGGCTTCATTGACGGTGAGGTCAACCCGTCCGAGCAGGTGCCGCAGAGCGTACTTGAGGTGATCGGGGCTCTGGCCCCACAGGAACCCGACCCGCTCGAGCGCGTCGAACAGCCGATCAAACAACACCTGCTTCTGTTCGCCACAGGCCGGCGGGCCCGTAATCGCCATCGGCAGCGTCGGCAGCGCTTGAGCGGCCAGGGACGCCTTGCGCAACTCGTAGGCCACGACGGTCACCGCGGCCGCGAGGTTCATCACCGGGTAGGCATCGTCCGCGGGGATGGTGACGATGCGGTCAAACTGGAGCAGCTCCTCGGTGCGCAGGCCATAGTCCTCGCGCCCAAAGGCGAAGGCGACGGTCGCGTGTGCCGGTGTTCTGAGGGTGTGCGTGTGAGGGGGTGGGGAGGCGGGGAGGTGGGGAGGTGATGAGGTGAGCGGCGGGGGAGGTGAGAGGGTGATGGGGTCTGGGGGGGAAAACGCGATTGCGGCGCCCGCGACCAGAGCACATGCCTCGCGGGCGGCATCTTCGGGCGTGATGGCGGCTTGGCGACGGTACAGGCCGAGCTTCGAGGTGGTCGCGTACGAGCGGATGCAGTCGCGCAGCGAGGCCGGCACATCGGGCACGACGCGAAGCCGCTCCAGGACGGCGGTGCCGTGAGCCGCGAATGCGACGGCCTGTGCGTCCCGCGGGTCGCAGCGCGGTGCGACGACGACGAGGTCCCCGAGTCCCATGTTTGCCATGACGCGGCAGACCGAGCCCACGTTGCCCGGGCTGGACGGCGACACCAGGACGACGCGGACGCCCTCGAGCATGCGCGGATTGTACGCTTTGACGCCAGGGCGGTGCGTGAACCGGCGCTACATTGTCGCCACGCCGGTGATCTCGCGGCCGACGATGAGCTGGTGGATGGTCTCGGTGCCCTCGTAGGTGATGACGGATTCGAGGTTGAGCATGTGCCGGACGGGGCAGCACTCGACGGAGATGCCGCCGGCGCCGAGCAGGTCGCGAGCATCGCGGCAGACGTCGAGGGCCATGCGGCAGTTGTTCCACTTGACCAGCGAGACCTGCGTGTGATGCATGCGGTCCTCGTCCTTGAGCTTGCCGAGCTGGTACGAGAGGAGAAGCGCGGCGGAGATCTGGCGGACCATGTTGGCCAGGCGCTGCTGGACGATCTGCTTGTGGATGAGCGTCTGGCCGAAGAGCACGCGCTGCTTGCAGAACGCCAGGGCCTCGCGGTAGGCGGCCATGGCGGCGCCGATGACGCCCCAGGTGATGCCGTAGCGGGCCTGCGTCAGGCAGCTCAGCGGAGCGCCGAGGCCCTCGGCGCCGGGCAGACGGTTCCGGTCGGGCACGCGGCAGTTGTCGAAGAACAGCTCGCTGGTCACGGAGGCGCGCAGGGACATCTTGTGGGGGATGTCGCGGGTCGTGTAGCCCGGCGTGCCCTTCTCGACGAGGAAGCCGCGGATGCCCTGGTCCGTCATGGCCCAGACGACGGCGAAGTCGGCGATCGAGCCGGAGGTGATCCACATCTTGGCGCCATTGATGACCCAGTCGCCGCCCACCTTCTTGGCGTGGGTTTTCATCGTGCCGGGGTCGGAGCCGCCGTCGGGCTCGGTCAGGCCGAAGCAGCCAACCTTCCTGGCCTTGGCCATGTCCGGCAGCCACTGCTTCTTCTGCTCGTCAGACCCGTAGCGGTCGAGCGGGTACATGCACAGGCCGCTCTGCACGGAGGCGAAGCTCCGCAGGCCGCTGTCGCCGCGCTCCAGCTCCAGCATGATGAGCCCGTAGGCGATGTTGCTCACGCCGGCGCAGCCGTAGTCCTTGAAAGTGGGGCCGAAGAGGCCCATCTCGGCCATCTCGGGCACGAGCTCGAAGGGGAACTTCTCATGCTCGAAGCAGCTCGCGATGATGGGCAGGACGCGCTTGTCCACCCAGCTCGCGACCATGTCCTGGATCTGGCGCTCGTCCTCGGTGAGCAGGCTGCGGAAGTTCATGAAGTCCGGGGTGTCGATGTCGATCGTCACGGGCATCTCCGTTGGAAAACTGAGCTTCGGGTCGATTTTAGCCGCACCGGCCCGCGACTCCAAACGGCCTCCGACGCACCGGCTTGCCGCTCAATCGAAGTGAAAGTAGAAGAGGCCCACAGCCGCGTCCCCGGCCACAGCCGCGCTACGCGACAGACACGGGATCGCGGCCGCGGCGCTGCCGGCGATCGAACGGGCGTGAAGCGGCAACCGTAACCTTCCGGACGGCGCTGCCGACCCGTCCGGTCCGATGGGCCCCGCGCGCATGGCGCTCAAGATCCGCTGCCCCCACTGCCTGAAGGTGCTCCTGGCCGAGGACGACACGGCCGGGCAGCCGCGCCCGTGCCCCGCGTGCGGGCGCACGTTCACGGTGCCGCGACCGCTCGAGTCGCACAGTCCGGCGAGGGCCGCGGCCCAATGCCCGCGGTGCCGGGCGGAGGTCGCGCCGACCGCCGCCTACTGCCACCGGTGCCACACCGACCTGGCCACCGGGCGGCGCTTGCCGCTCGGGCAGCGCCTTCGATTATTCACGTGGCGATTCTGGGCGGGCGTCGCGGCGTGCGGGATTGTGGCCGTCGTGATCGCCGTTGTGGGAACACAGGTCTGGCTGAGTCAGCAGCAGCGGCGGACAGGGCCCGCGCCGCTGCCGACCACACGGGCGGCCCCGGCGACCGATCGCTGGCTCGATGCGGCCCGGCGGCTGCTCGCGGCGGAGAGCCTGGACGGGCGCCGTGCGGCACTGGCGGAGCTGGCGGGTGCCGAGCGTGAGTCGGTCGATGACGTGACGCGTGCTCTGTCGGACGCGCTGGAGGTGCGAAGCGCGACGTACGAGCAGGTGTTGTCGCGCATCGCCGCGATCGACCTGCTCGCGCGACATCCCGACGCGCCGGGAGAGCGAGCCGCGCGAATTAGCGTGCTTGCTCGCGCGCAGGCAGACCCGAAGCTGCGCGACGCCGCGCTCCGCGCGCGGGGACTGCTTGGCGACGGAGCGGTCCTGGACGAACTCGCGGCGGCGTGGCTCGACCGGCTGGAGCGGACGCTGTTTCTGTCGTCGCTCGTGGCGCACAGCCCCGCGGAGCGCATCCGCGGGGCGGGTCCCATCACGGAGCAGGCACAGCGCGACGCCCGCCGACTGGGCGAAGCGCTCCTGCGGCTCGGCCAGGACGACGGCTTGCCGGTGTACGAGCGGATGGCCGAGCGCTTCTGGGACACGTGGGCGTGGCTCGGACAGCGCGACGGCGACGCGTACGCGGCGCAGCTCTTCGACCTGGCGCGTCCCGCCGGTGCATCCATGGAGTTTCGCCCCGAGGACGTGCGCCGGCCGCGCGACGTGCTGCGGCGGGTGAGCGAGACCGGCGCGCCGTCGGCCCGGGCGGCGGCCGGGCTGATCCTCTCGACACTGCCGCAGTACCGCACGCTGGGACAGCGTGTCACGCAGACGCTGGGGAGCCTGCTCGCGACGTCAGACGCCGGCGATCAACAGCGGCTCGTGTACGCGATTGGGAAGCTCAGCGGCAAGACCTTCGGGACGCGCGCCATCGCGCATCCGCTCGATGTGACGCCGGAGGCCGTGGATGCCGCCCAGCGCTGGATCGACGCGGGGCAGAGGCCCGTGGTTCACGCAGCGTACCCTCAGCCCCCTCGGCTGGCGCGACGGGTGTTGTCGAGCGCCCGGCAGGAAGAGGAGGTCCTGCTGGCTGAGCTTGGCGGCGGTTGGGAGCGCAGCGCGTCGGCGGTGCAGCGCTGGCTGGGCGCGGGGCTGGGCAGCACGCCGCGGATTCGGGCGCTGCTCGATCCGTCGCGTCGCGAGCCGGACGCGTCGGTGCTGTCGTCGGCAATCGTCATCGCGACGGCCAGCGGCGACCGGAGCGTGAGGGGGGCGCTGGACGCCTGGCGGGTGGCGCCGGACCAGGCGGAGTGGCTGCGTGCCCTCGCGTATACGGCGTTGGCGGCGTTCGACGCTCGTGAGGGGCGCTGGACGAGCGGCTGGCCGAGCGAGCTGACACTTGGCGACACGGGACGGCTGGACGCGGGAACGCCGGGCTGGGACTATTTCGGCCGCATTCTGGCGGCTGGTGGGCCGGCCATGCTGGATCGGCTTGAGCGGAGCCGCGACGCGGGTCTCTCGCGCGAAGCGCGGGCGAAGCTGCTGGCGGCCGGCCGGGCGGCCCTGGAGCGCGAACAGCCTGTACCGCGGCGGCCCTGAGCGGTAGCGGCCCAGGCGGAGGCGAGTAGCCAAGCGTATGCCCATCATTCCGATCGGGACCGACGTCCGGCCGCGGCACGCACCCATCGCGAATTACCTGCTCATCGCGGTCAACGTGCTGGTGTTCCTGTTCACCGATGTGATGGGCGGCGACTTCGGCGCGCTGGTCAAGGCGCACTACTCGCTCGACGCGGCGCGGCCCCGGCTGTACCAGTACCTCACGTACCAGTTCCTCCACGGCGACATCCTGCACCTGGCCGGGAACATGCTGTTCCTGTGGATCTTCGGCAACGCCGTCTGCGACCGCATGCGGGCGCTGCCGTACGTGCTTTTCTACCTGGCCGGGGGGGTGTTCTCCGGCGTGGCATTCACGAGCGTGGCCGACAATCCGATCGTGGGGGCGTCCGGGGCGATCGCGGCGGTGACGACGGCCTTCATGGCGCTGTTCCCGCGCGTGCACATCACGATCCTGGTGTGGCTCGTCTTCATTTTCACGTTCCAGGTTCCGGCACTGCTGCTGATCGCCTTCAAGATGATCCTGTGGGACAACCTGCTTGCGCCGCAGCTCGACCAGGCCGCGACGTCCAACGTCGCCTACTCCGCGCACCTGGGGGGCTACGCGTTCGGGTTCGTCGTGGCGGCGGCCCTGCTGGCGCTGCGGGCGCTGCCGCGGAACCAGTTTGACATCATGGCGCTCATGTCGCGGTCGGCACGGCGCCAGGGCTGGGGCCTGCCGGGCACCCCGGGCAGCGTGGCAGCGCGCCCGATTCGAGTCGAGGAACTCCAGTCTCGACCGCTCGACACGCTGCCGCTATCGCCGGCCGAGCTGCTGCGTGAGCGGATCAGCGAGCGGTTGCGGGATCGCGACGTGACGGGGGCGCTGGAGGACTACCGGGGGTTGCTTCGGCTGGACCGCGCCCACGTACTCGCGGCGCCGCAGCAGATTGAGATCGCCAACGCCTTGGCGCAGCAGCGTGCCTTTGCAGAGGCGGCTGACGCGTACACGGCCTACCTCGAGGCGTACCCGGCCGCGCCGGACGGCGCTGAAGTGTCGCTCTTCCTCGGGCTGATATGCAGCCGCTACCTGAATGATCCGGATCGGGCCCGGCTGTACCTGGGGCGCGCGCTGCGAGAGCTCACCCAAGCATCACAACGGCAGATTGCGGAGATGGAGCTCGCGGCGATCGACGGCCGGTCCCCCCAGCCCTGACGGCGTACTACAACAAGCGCATGAGAGCGGATGACGCGCACCAACCGGAGGAGCACACCCGCGCCGCACGCGCCCCGGCAAGCCTGCTACGCAGTGCCCTGCTTCGGCGCTGGAGCCGAGGGCGGGGTTGGCTTCATCCGGATTGGCCCGCGACGATTCGTCGAGTTAGGGTCGGCAGCCGCGGCGTCGGCCGGCATGCTGATGACCTTGGGCTGAACCGGCGTCACCTCGTCCGCCTCTTCCTCTGTTGGGCCCGATAACCACGTCAGCACACTGTCTTCCAGTGTCAGCTTGCGCGGCACCTCGAACTTGTCGCCGCAGCGCTTGCAGCGGGCGACGCGTCCCTGGGCCTCAAGCGGCAGGCGATACTTCGCCTGGCACTTCGGGCAGACGCACTTGATGAACTCTTCAGACTCCACCACTCACCTCGCGTTCCGGCAACTTGTGCGCGTACCTGCGGTCCCGCTGGCCGTGCGCGTGCACGCCCGGCACCCGGGTCCACAACCACTTACATGGCGGCTGAGGAGGAACGCGTATGAAACGAGATGAGAGAATGAAGACGTTTACACGCCGAGTCGTGCTCAGCCAACACTACTCTACGCGTCAGTGTATCGGGCAGTTCCAGCGCGTGCAATATCTCACGAGACGGTTTTCTAACAGTCTGCCGCAAGCTGCGCGTCCGCAACGTGGTTATCGACGGCCAAGCGTCACCTCTCGTTCCACGCCGTACAGGACGCGCATATCGGCAATTCGGCCCAGAGGCCGGCCTCCTGACGGTTACGGAGTTGGACCAGGGCCGACCCGGACCAGATTGAGGCCAGGGACTCGCGGTGCCAGTTGCCGACCGGCGCGGCTCCGTCCACGTCCTGCGTGCAGGCCGCGGCCGTGCCGTCGGCGAGCAGCACCAGTCGCGACGCAATGCGGCGACAGGCGGACCGGCAGGGGGGCACAGTGGGCAGCAGGGTGTCCGGGGGCAGCCGGCCGCCGAACGTGTTGTGCGGCCGGATCACCGCGCTGCCGACGGCGCGGAGCCAATGATCGTGGAAGTGCTCGAGTTCGGGGAGGACGGCCTCGCAACGGGTCTGGCTGGGGACAAGGATCGGGCGCGGCGACTTTCGATCGGCGCGGGCGGCCTCGAGGCGCGCGATGTTGTCGCGCACCCGGTCGAACGCGTCGCAGCCGTGCACACGACGGTAGGTCTCGCGTGAGTGGGCGTCGAGCTGCACCTCGATCAGGTCCACGTCGCCCGAGAGCAGCGCGTCGAATGCGGCGTCGCGGCAGTCGACGAGGGGGGACACGACGCCGACGGCGAGGATCCCCGCACGGCGGAGGATGGAGCAGACCGTGGGGAAGTCCGGGTGCTGAAGCGGATCGCCGTGGCCGCCGAGGACGACGGCCCGGTCGTCGCAGGCGGCGAGTTCGTCGGCGATGCGCCGGACGGCGTCGAGGTCGGACAGGTGGCGGCGGGGCACGCGCGGGCCGCGTGGCCGCAGCGTGGTTTCAGGGAGGGGGTCTTCGGTGGTCAGCTCAATCTCGACGTCGGCCGGCAAGCGGGCGGCTCGCCCGAGTCGCTGTTCAGCGAGGAAGCGACACAGCGCGAGTGCGTCCGCCTCTGGCCCGCAGGCCGCGAAGGCCCGGGCGAGGATGTCGCGTGCGACGTGAGTGTCTGCCGCGAGGCGGCCCGCGAATTGCTCGACGGCCGGCGCGATGTGCATGCACATCGCGCTGGTGATGGGGTCGGCCTGCGGAATTTCCGGCCGGTACGACAGCAGCAGGCCGAAGGGGATGTCGAGCCGAAGCAAGTCGGCGATGGCGCGGGCGGAGAGGATCAGGCCGGCGAGCCCCGGCGGCGCCTGCGTGAAGACGAATGGCGCTTCGTGGGCGAAGTCGCGCGCGTGCGAGACCATCGCGGTAGCAATCTCGACGTCGATGGCGGCCTGGTGACCATCAACGCATAGCACGGCGTCGGCCTCGGCGTGATTGAGCAGCCCGCCCGCCGTCGCCAGGTCGGCAAACTCGTCGTAGTACGTGGTGCCGAGCGGGCTGGCCCGCCAGCTCTCCAAGGTCCACTTGCGCGCGGCGCGGATGAGCGCCTGCTGCCGACGGAAGCCGGTGTCCTCGACGATCTCAAATTCGTCGGCGAGCCCGGCGCCGTCCAGCAATCGGGCGACGACCTCGCAGGAGCCGCCGCGAACGAGGACGTACCGCCCTGAGAGTCCGGCGATGCGGCTGACGCGCCGTAGCGTGTGCTCCAGCACGGGCCGGCCGGCGAGTTCGGCGCCGAGACCCGACGGCAGGCCGAGCCCGGTCTCGGACAGGTCGGCGAACACGGCCGCGACGATTTTCATGCCGCTCCCTCCTCGAGGCGTGCGGCCGCCTCCGGGAGCATGCGCATCAGGAAGTCGCAGCCGTCGAGGAAGGCTGTGACGAAGTCGCGGTCGCGCCGCAGCCGGCGGCGCGCCACGGCGGGAGTCTCCTCGCAATCGTCTGAGAGTGAGCGGTCGGCCTGAATCCGGCGAAGCTCGGCCATCTGAGACACACCTACGACCAGCTCATAGGTGCGGCCGTACCGGAGCATGCGGGCCCGCAGCTCGTCGGTTTCGGCCACGAGGCGGTTGAAGGCGTCGGGTTGGTCGACGAGCCGGACCAGGCGGTCGAGCAGCCCGGAAGTGGCGGCGGCGATCTGGCGGACTTCCCGCAGCTCGCGCTGCCGCTCGGCGAGTGCGGCCAGCGCGGCGCGGCGCAGGCGGCGTGGTTCGTCGACGGCCTGGTCCGGCGTCGAATCGCACGGCTGGGCGCCCCCGACTGACAGCAGGTCCTGAGGGAGCGGGCGGGAGCAGAACTGCGCGGCTGCGTCCCTGAGCGTCATGACACGTGTGCCCTGGAGCCGCATGCCGCCCTCGCTCGCGTGGATGATCTGCCGGGAGGTCTGGAGGAAGTCGGACATGAACTGCTCGGCGTAGACGTACATCTGCTCGTCGGTGTAGACCAGGCGGCCGTGAACGTCGGGCACGCGTCGCAGGCCAGCCCGCATCCTGGCAATACGCTCCCACTGCTTCATCTCGATTGTGTTGAAGCGCCCCAGCTCGGGGCGCCAGATGCGCTCGACGGGCATGCCCGGCGGGTAGTAAAGACCCTCGGTGAAGGAAAGGTCCTGGCCGACGAAGATGATCGGATCGCAGCCGAGGTGCTCGGCGAGGTAGTAGGCCAGGTGGGCGACGGTGCTTCCGGCGGGCAGGGCGCCGCGCCGCGGGGCGGCGGGGCCGAGCAGGTCGTCGACGAGCGTGGCGTGCAGCACGTGGACGCGCCCGGGATAGGCGTCGAGCACTTGCCAGGCGGCCTTCGGCTCGGCCACCAGGGCGACGTCGCCCACGTCGTCAGGGGTCAGGTCGCGGAAGAAGTGCGCGGAGATCTCGTGGTAGTCGAGGCTGGTGACGAAGTGCGGCGGGATCCCGCGTGACAACAGCGTCTTAAGAACCGTCTGCACGGCAATGATGACCGCACGCTGGCGCAGCGCAGCGAGCTGCTCGATGTTGCGGGCCAGTGAGGGCCCGGCGGCGACGACGATCGCCGGGTAGCCAGTCGCGCGGCGCTCGAGAATCTCGACGCCGGGGCCGTCCAGGTAGCGCGGGAGATTGAAGCTGATGTTCCGGACCGTCGTGCGTGCGTTGCGGACCAGCGAGAACACCTGGAGGCGCGAGAAGGTGATGAAGTCGCGGACGAGGCTGGTCAGTGCGGCGCAGCGCTCGCGGTCGCTGGCTTGGGTGTGGGGGAGCGTCAGAAGCGTGAGGCCCAGCATCAGGTGAGTCAGCACGCCGCGGAGCCGCTCGTGGATGCGAGCCTTGTCCGCGACGGTGAGCAGGATCAGTCGGCCTGCCTGGAGCGGGCCGGCGAGGTTACTCGCGCAAAGGGCGGCCTTGAGCACGGCCAGGTCGGGCTCGATGACCACCAGCAGCGGCTCGCGGAAACGCCGTTCGAGGGCCTCGATCACGTATCCGAGACCGAGGCCGGTGACAAGAAACGCTTCGTGCGTTCGACCCTCGTCCAGCAAGGGCGCATCGCTTGCCGTCTCGTTCGCGCTGGCCGGTTGAGCGTCTGACTTCGGGCCGACAGAGTCGTCGTCGCTGTCTGACGGACCTTCTTGGCGGGCTGCTGCCCGGGCGCGGAGCTGCGCCGTCACCAGCGCCGTGGTTTCGTCCAGTGGACGGTAGCGGCTGTGGAGCAGGACGGGCGCGCCGGCGGGCGCATGGACCTGCGCGGTCCAGCGCCCGTCGCGGGTTGGCAGGAGGTGCGGCAGGGCGGCGAACGGAAGCGCCTCGATCCTTGCCGCCAGGTCTGGGTCGGACAGGTGCAGCGCTGCCAGGTTGGCCAGGTACGTATCGCGGCACGCCGCGATCGCCGAAGGCGCGGCGGGCGGCGGAGCGTGGGACAGCGAAGGGGCCGCGCTGGTCATCACTGCATACCTGATCGGCCGGGCGGTACGCCGACGGGCGCCCGGAGCGGGGCGGGTGGGTGCCCTGACGGCAGAAACCGCGCGTCGGGCGCGAGGACGCTCGCGGTGAGGCTCTGCCGATTGACCCTCCGGCGCCGCGCTCGGACAATGGGGGGCGATCGGAAGCGGCCTCGTAGACCGGATTGCCAGGAGGCGCGGAGTCCAGGCGACGGCGTTGCCGGAGGACTCGACCTTCCCCCTGCCCACTCCCTGGGAGGGAGGGGGGTGAGAGGAATGCTTCTACTTCGCGCGATGGAGTCTCGCGATGCCTTCGAAGCTCCTGTGGACCCCGCGGCCTGAGTACGCGGGTCGGTCGCAGATGCATGACTTCATGGTGCGGATGGCTCGCAAGCACGGGTTCGAGCCGCGCTGGGAGCCGCTATGGCGCTGGTCGATCGAGCGGCCGGACCAGTTCTGGGCGGAGATGCTCGAGGTCGCGCAGGTGGAGCCGTCGTCGCCGGCGCGGGCCACGATGTCCGGCCGGGGCATGCTGGGCACGAAGTGGTTCGAGGGGATGACGCTGAATTACGCCCGGCACCTGCTGCGTTTCGACAACGACGACGACGCGATCCTATTCGAGGACGAGCTGGGCCGTCACGCGCGCCTGTCGCACCGCCAACTCCGCGCGGAGGTCGCGCGGTGCGCGGCGGCGCTGCGCGAGGCGGGCGTGACGCGGGGCGACCGGGTGGCGGGCTTCATGCCGAACGTGCCGGAGACCGTCATCGCCATGCTCGCGGCGGCCAGCCTCGGGGCGGCCTGGTCGTCATGCTCGCCAGACTTCGGTGTGCGCGGCGTTCTGGATCGGTTCGGGCAGATTGAGCCGAAAGTGCTTGTGACAGTGGACGGTTACTCTTACGGCGGCAAGCCGCAGGACATCAAGCCGCGGCTGCGGGAGCTGCTGCCGGCGCTGCCGTCCGTTCGGCAGTGTGTGCTGGTGCCGTTCCTGGATCCGCACGCGCGGGCGGACGACGTGCCCGGGGCCGTGTTGTGGCGTGAGTTCGTAGGCGCTGCGGCGGCCAGGGCAGGTGGCGCGCCGCCGCTCCGATTCGAGGAAGTCCCTTTCGATCACCCGCTGTTCATCATGTACTCGTCGGGAACGACGGGGGTGCCAAAGTGCATCGTGCATGGCCACGGGGGCACGCTGCTTCAGCACATGAAGGAGCTGATGCTGCACTGCGACCTGCGGGCGGGCGAGCGCATCTTCTACTTCACGACGTGCGGCTGGATGATGTGGAACTGGCTGGTCAGCGGCCTGGGTGTGGGGGCTGCGGTCGTGCTCTACGAGGGCAATCCCGGCCACCCCACGATGGATCGCCTGTGGAAGCTCGCGGCGGACCTGCGGCTTCACGTTTTCGGGACCAGCGCGAAGTTCATCGCCGCGTGTGAGAAGGCGGACGTGCACCCGGGGCGGGATTTTGACCTTTCGGCGCTGCGCTGCGTGTGCTCGACGGGTTCGCCGCTCTCGGCCGAGCTGTTCGAGTGGACCTACCAGCGCGTCAAGGCGGATCTCCAGCTCTCGTCGATCTGCGGCGGGACGGACATCATCTCGTGCTTCATCCTGGGCAACCCGCTGCTCCCGGTGCACGCCGGCGAGGTCCAGTGCCGGGGACTGGGGATGGACGTGCAGGCGTGGAACGACCGCCAGGAGCCGGTGGTCGGGCAGAAGGGCGAGCTGGTGTGCTGCACGCCGTTTCCATGCCAGCCCGTGGGTTTCTGGAACGACCCGGACGGTAGCAAGTATCGCGGGGCGTACCTCGACTACTACGCCGAGGGGGGCAGGGAGCCCGCGGCCGGCCCGGTCTGGCGGCACGGGGACTTCATCGAGATCACCGACACCGGCGGCATCGTGGTCTACGGACGCTCGGACGCGACGCTGAACCCCGGGGGCGTGCGGATCGGCACGGCCGAGATCTACCGCGTCGTGGAGGGTATTCCGGAGATCGTCGACAGCATCGTGGTTGGAAAGGACACGCCCGATCAGGACGTGGAAGTGTGCCTCTTCGTTGTGCTGCGGCCGGGGCTAAAGCTCGACGCGGCCTTTGAGAGGCGAATCCGCGACGCGATTGCCTCCGGTGCCACGAAGCGGCACGTGCCAAGGCACATTCGGCAGGTCCGCGCGGTCCCGTACACGATCAACGGCAAGAAGGTCGAGCTGGCGGTGCGGCAGGCGATCCACGGGCAGGACGTTCCCAACAAGGATGCGCTGGCGAACCCGGAGGCGCTCGAGGAGTACCGGGGGCTGGTTTAGGCGCGGGCCGCGCGGTGGCGGTGACGGCCAGTCGGCACGGTTGATGCGCGGGCGGGCGGGGGCTATGTTGACGCCGTTAGGCGCGGGCCCGCGGAGAGACGGGCGCCCCTCACAGTACATCGTCAGCGAGTATCTGCCCATCAAACCGGGTGCAGCGTGACACGATCGCGTGCCGCACGACGTTCGCGGTCCAGCGTTGGGCTGCTCATCGCGTTGACTGCTTCGCTGTTCGCCGTCTGGCCGGCCCTGGGCCAGGAGGTCCGTTCGCGCGACGATCAGGCCGCGCCGCCGGTGCCAAGCCTGGAGCCGGAGCTGCCTGCGCGACCGGAACCGATCGTCGAGCCGCCGCGGCCGGCCGTGGACGCCACGCCGGCGAGCGAGGGACTGCGAATCCGTCGAGTCGAGATCCTCGGCTTGCAGGCCACGGCGGAGTCATTCGTCCTGCGAACGATCAAGACGCGCGAGGGACAGCCGTTCGTCCGGGCGGACGTCGAGCAGGATGTGCGTGAGCTGCTCCGAACCCGGAAGTTTCTCAATGCGTTCGCCGACACGCGGGTGGAAGCTGGCGAAGCGATCGTGATCTTCACGCTCCAGGAGAAGCCGACCGTACGAACGGTCGAACTGGAGGGGAACAAGAAGTTCAGTGACGCGGACCTGTTCGAGCTGACGCCAGTGGCCGGGGCGCCGCTGGACCGCTACGAGATCAACCGGGGGCGCGACCAGATTGTCGAGAAGTACAAGGAGGCGGGATACTTCTACGTCGAGGTGGGCATCGACGAGGCGGCGCTGGAAGCAGAGAGCCGGGTGGTGTACCGCATCACGGAGGGGCCGCGGGTGCGGGTTCGCAAGATCCTCTTCGAGGGGAACCGGGCGTACTCGAACCTGCGCCTCGGCCAGTACGTGCAGAGCCAGACCTACATCTGGATCTTCCGAACCGGCGCGCTGGATGAAGAGACGGCCAACCGCGACGCGGTGGCGATCCAGAAGTTCTACCGGGACGAGGGCTACCTCGACGCCCGCGCCGGCTATCGCCTGGACTTCGACCCGGTGAAGCGCGAGGACCTGAACCTGGTCTTCGTCATCGAGGAGGGCGTGCGCTACAAGGTGCAGGACATCACCTTCGAGGGCAACAGCGTCTTCGACGAGGCCCGCCTGCGCGACGGTCTCAAGCTGGCCCCCGACCAGTTCCTGCGCAACGAGGTGCTCCAGCAGGACCTTCAGCGCATCCAGGACATGTACGGCGAGATCGGCTATATCGACGCACGCATCGACACGCGGCCGGACTTTGTGGCCGAGCCCGGGCTGGTCATCCTGCGGTTCTTTGTCCAGGAGAACCAGCAGTACCGCTTCGGTCGGATCACGATCCGCGGAAACGAGCAAACCAAGGACGAGGTCATCCGGCGCGAGCTGCTCTTCTACCCCGGCGAGTACTACAACACGGTCGAAGTGCGCAACGCCATGCAGCGGCTCCGTGAAACGGGTCTCTTCAAGCCGGACTCGATCGAGATCACGCCGCTGGAGGACCTGGAGAACATGCGCGAGGCGCTGGTCAAGGTCGAAGAGACGGAGACGGTGCAGTTCCTGATCGGCGGCGGCCTGAGCACCGATAGCGGCGTCCAGGGCCGACTCTCGCTCGAGAACCGCAACTTCGACCTGTTCGACTGGCCGCGCACGCTGGACGAGTTCTTCCGGGGGCAGGCATTTCGCGGAGACGGGCAGCGCCTGCTGATCGAGTTTGAGCCCGGTACCGAAGTGACGCGCTTTCGCGTCGCGTTCACCGAGCCGTACCTCTTCGACCTGCCGCTGCGCTTCGACACCTCCGCCTACCTCTTCCAGCGCGGGCGCGAGGGCTACGACGAGCAGCGCATCGGCTTCAGCGCTGGGCTGAGCCGGCGATTTCGCGGCGGCATCCTGGACGGCTGGGCGCTGGAGGGCTCCTTCCGAATCGAGGGGATCGACATCAGAGACGTCGATGCCTTCGCGGCGCGGCCGATCCGCGAGGCCAAGGGAGGCGGGACGCTGACGGGCCTCAAGGGCGCGATCGTGCGCGACACGACCGACAGCCGCGTGTTTCCGACGCGCGGGTACCGCGTCGCGTTCTCCTACGAGCAGGTCGGCGCTCTGGGCGGCGACTACTCGTTCGGAAAGCCCGCCGTGTCCGCCGCGTACTACCACACGGTCTCGACCGACGTGATGGGGCGCAAGAGCGTGGTCGCGGTCAGGGCGGATGCTGCGTACATCGTCGGCGATGCCCCCGTCTTCGAGCGCTACTACGCGGGCGGCTTCGGCTCGCTGCGCGGCTTCTCGTTCCGCACGGTCTCGCCGCGGCGCGGCATCAAGAACCAGGCCGTGGGCGGCGACTTCCTGTTTCTGACGGGCGCGGAGTACTCGTTTCCGTTGTATGGGAAGGAGTTCCGTGGCGTGGCGTTCGTGGACATGGGAACCGTGGAAGAGGGCTTCGGGCTGTCGAGCTGGCGTGCGTCGGCGGGCTTCGGCCTGCGAGTGCAGGTGGACTTCTTCGGGCCGGTGCCGCTCGTTTTTGACTTCGGCTTCCCACTGCTGAGCCAGGATCGCGACAACACCGAGATCTTCAACTTCGCGGTGGGTGCGTCGTTCTAAGCGGCGCAGGGTGAGCTGACGCGGGTGTGGACCTGGTTTTTCCCCGTCTTTATCGGGCAACCTGGTCTCGGGAGGGCGGCGCCCGTACTGGTCGTAACAATATTCTAGATAACGTTTTATGCTCGCTTTGCGTCCCAATCCGGAAGCGGCGGCCGACCGGGGCCGAAAATAGCGCCGCGGCCCCATTGACGCGGCGGGAGCGTGTGGTACATTACGCGACCCGTCGCATTCCGAAGGAGTGCGGCGGCGACCGGCCGCTGCGACCGACGGAGTCGGTCGTGTGCGTCTCGGCGGACTGCGCGGCTGCGGGACGGCGAGGATCTCTGACCGGTCGGGCCGAGCCGGCGCTTTTGAGAGCAGCGGGCTCGTAGCTCAGTTGGTTAGAGCGCGTCCCTGATAAGGACGAGGTCACAGGTTCGAATCCTGTCGGGCCCAGTCGAGCAGGTTCGCAAGGACAGCGGCTTCGGAGCTGGTGCGTGGCGCTCGACGGGCTGCTGATCGCGGTACTGATCGCGGCGCTGGCGTACCTCGCGTGGAAGGTCACGCGGGGCGGCGGCTGAGGCTCGAATCGGTGCGGCTAGGCGTGTCCTGGCCCGGCGAGGAGACCCAGGGGCCGTAGCTCAATTGGGAGAGCGCTGCCTTTGCAAGGCAGAGGTTGCCGGTTCGATCCCGGTCGGCTCCATGCAGAGCGCGTCGGGAAGTGGTGTGGTGAAAGGCGGGGGCGTGAGCCTGGCGGCACGTGCTGCGTGCCACCAGGCCCGCGCAGGCGGGTCGGCGGCCTCGGCCGTCGGCGCTGTTTGACAAGTTCATAGGTGGGTGTTGAGGTATCTAGCCGGGCTCTAAGTTCCGGCCGGCGGCGGAACCCTTCCGCGTAGTCGGCTGGACTTCGTTCTCTCTCAGTAGAGATAGGTGCGGCTTGGTCACAGCTTTTCATAAATGTGGTCAAGCTAGTAAGGGCGTATGGTGGATGCCTTGGCGTGCGGAGGCGATGAAGGACGTTGTAGGCTGCGATAAGCTCCGAGGAGCCGCCAAACAGGCTTTGATCCGGAGATCTCCGAATGGGGCAACCCGGGTTCAGTTCGCAAGGACATGGACCCACTCCCGTCTGAATGCATAGGACGGGCAGAGCGAACGCGGGGAACTGAAACATCTCAGTACCCGTAGGAAAGGAAATCAACCGAGACTCCGTGAGTAGCGGCGAGCGAAAGCGGACTAGCCCATGAGCCGTCAAATGCTCAGCTGAACGTTCTGGAAAGGGCGACCATAGAAGGTGACAGTCCTGTAGGCGTCAGGCAGATGGCGGCGATTGAGTAGGTCGGATGTCGTGAAACTCTGACTGAACATGCGGGGCCCACCCTGCAAGGCTAAGTACTCCCGCACGACCGATAGTGAACCAGTAAGGCGACTGAACGGTGAAAAGCACCCCTTCTAGGGGAGTCAAAAGCACCTGAAACCATATGCCTACAAGCTGTAGGAGCCCGATTGCCGCAAGGCACGGGTGACTGCGTACCTCTTGGATAATGGACCGGCGAGTTGCCGTATACGGCTTGGTTAAGCGCTTCCGGCGCGGAGCCAGAGCGAAAGCGAGTCTGAATAGGGCGTTTTGTCGTATGCGGCAGACCCGAACCTGCGTGATCTACCCATGGCCAGGTTGAAGGAAGGGTAAAACCTTCTGGAGGACCGAAGCCGTTAACGTTGAAAAGTTATGGCATGAGCTGTGGGGAGGAGTAAAAGTCTAATCAAACGCAGAGATATCTGGTTCTCCCCGAAATGTCTTTTGGGACAGCCTCGGGCCACTACGTCGCGGGGGTAGAGCTACTGAATGAATCGCGGGGTCTTCGGACTACCGCCTTCAATCAAACTCCGAATACCGTGACGACTATCCCGGGAGTGAGAGTGTGGGCGCTAATGTTCATACTCAAAAGGGTAATAACCCGAATCGCCAGCTAAGGCCCCCAAGCGACGCTGAGTGCTTAAGGAAGTCTGTTTTCTGTGACAGCCAGGATGTTGGCTTAGAAGCAGCCACCATTTAAAAAGTGCGTAATAGCTTACTGGTCGAGAAGATGGGCGCCGATAATGATCGGGACTAAGCGTCGCGCCGAAGCTGCGGGCGCGCAAGCGCGGTAGGGGAGCGTACCACCGGAGACACAAGCCATACCGTAAGGAGTGGTACCGGCCGGTGGTAGTGAGAATGCCGGTATGAGTAACGATAAAGCGGGTGAGAATCCCGCTCGCCGTAAGCCCAAGGATTCCTGGGGAAGGGAAATCCGCCCAGGGTTAGTCGGAACCTTAGTGGAGGCCGAAAGGCGTACACGATGGACAGCAGGTTAATATTCCTGCACTCCGTATGTAGCCGGCGGGGACGTGATCATGGAGCGCGACCCACTACAAGCCTAGAGGGTGCCCGCAAGGGCGAGGCCGCTTTGTTGCCGAAGCGCGTGAAGTGATCACCGAGAAAAGCCGTCCGGTGTAAGAATGCGGATCCGTACCAAAACTGACACAGGTGGGCGAGGAGAGTATCCTAACGGCGCTCGAGAGAACGGTCCTTAAGGAACTAGGCAATTTGACCCCGTAACTTTGGGAAAAGGGGAGCCTCCTCCGCAAGGAGAGGCCGCAGAGAATCGGCTCTGGGAACTGTTTATCAAAAACACAGCTCTGTGCCAACTCGTAAAGAGGACGTATACAGAGTGACGCGTGCTCGGTGCCGGAAGGTTAAGGAAGCCGGTCAGCGCAAGCGAAGCTGGCGACCGAAGCCCCGGTTAACGGCGGCCGTAACTATGACGGTCCTAAGGT
>CAADGM010000132.1 GCA_900696535.1 uncultured Planctomycetota bacterium | reverse complement strand
GCGAGCGCCTCGCCCAGCGGCAGCTCGGGCGCGTCGGTTCCCAGCGCTGCGGCCCGTGCCAGCGGCTCTTCGGCCAGCTTCTCCTGCCGGTAATCGTTGTAGACGAGCTGCTCGTACGCGCGGATGGCCAGGTCGCGGGCCTCGCGCGCCCGGGCGGCGGCGCGCAGCGTCAGTAGCCCGGCGGTCAACGCCAGCGCCACGACGACCGCTGCGCCGGCCAGCGTCTGGGCTCTGTGTCGGCGGGCCCACTTCAGGGCGCGCTCGGCCGGTCCGACGCGGCGCGAGAGGATCGGGCGCCCGTCGGCGAAGCGGCGCAGGTCTTCGGCCAGCGCCGCCGCGGACGGGTGCCGCCGCCGTGGGTCCTTGTCCATCGACCGCAGGCAGATGGTCTCGAGGTCGCGCGGAATGCGGGGGTTGATGCGGGTGGGGGCCGGGGGCTCGCTGGAGAGGATGCTATGGGGCACCTGTGCTCGCAGCCGCCCGCCGAAGGGTTTGCGGCCGGTGATCAGCTCGTAAAGCGTCACCGCCAGCGCATAGATGTCGGTGCGGTGATCGATCGCGTGCACGTCGCCGCGGACCTGCTCGGGGGCGAGGTAGGCCGGCGTGCCCATGATCTCGCCCGTCTGCGTCATGTGCGGCGCATCGGTCAGGCGGGCCAGCCCGAAGTCCGTGACGTGCAGTCGGCCGCTCGAGTCCACGAGCAGGTTGTGCGGCTTGATGTCGCGGTGGAGGACGCCTTGGCTGTGGGCATGCGCCAAGGCATCAGCGACCTCGGCGAGCCGCCGCGCCAGGTGCCGGAAGTCCGCTTGCGTCCAATGCACGCCGGCGTCTTCCTCGTCCGCCACCGATGAATCGGTCGCCGTGGTCGCCGGTGCCGCATGCGAAGGCAGCCGCGCGTGGCTGGACGATCCGCCACCCGCGGAACTCAACAACTCAGGCTGTTGCCGCAGGGCGCGGTCCAGGCTCAGCCCCTCGACGAGCGCCATCGCGTAGTAGAGTTGTCCGCCGGACTCGCCCTGAGCGATGATCGAGACGATGTTCGTGTGGTGGAGACGGCTCGCCGCTTGAGCCTCGGTGTAGAACCGCTGGATAGCGATCGGGCTGTGCCGAGCGGCAGGGGGGAGCACCTTCAGCGCGACCGTCCGGTCGAGCGACACCTGCCGCGCCCGGTACACGACCCCCATCCCGCCGCGGCCGATTTCCTCGATTACTTCGAAGTCGCCCAGGCGGGTCCCCGCGGTCAGTGCCGCCAGGGACCGCTCCGGGCCGGGAAGCGCGGCCGCGGCCGACGACAGCGGCTCGATCCGCGGCACCAGGGCCGAGCGCTCGTCGGCTGGCAGGCCGAACGCCTCGCGCAGGTCGGCGATCAGCCCGGCCTCGGCGGGGGCCTCTGCGCCAGCGACTTCCTTCTTTGCTGGGCTGACCCTCACGGTGCGCTTCTCCGCTGTCGCGGCGCAGCGCGGGCACAGTGAGCCGGCGGCACCCGACGGTGCCGTGACAGCCGCCCCGCAGCCCGGGCAGTTCCCGCTCATGGCGACAGCATCACTCCGCTGCGCGCTCCGTTACCAGGTAGACCGGACAGGCGGGCCGTTTGACAGGGTCGGGCCGAAGGTACCCTCGCCTCGACCCACGCGGATGGTCCCTCACACGTCCCCATCGGGGTCCAGGCTGGCCAGCTTCTCCTTGAGGCTGCGGAGAATCCGGCTGCGGGCCTGATAAACGCTGGCCTTGCTCATGCCCAGTGCCTGGGCGGTCTCCTCCACCGACCGATTCCCCAGCACGTGCATCTCAAACGCGCGCAGCGAGTTCGGCTCGAAGTTGACCGCGATCGCCCGCAGCGCCCAGCGGAGCCGGTGCAGCTGCCACTCGCGCTCCCAGCGCTCGTCCATGCTGGCTTCCTGCTGCCCGGCCACGTAGTCGAACTGCTGCGGGTCGAGCGCGTCCGGCTGGCGGGCTGCCTTGCTGGCGCGGCGGCCGAGCGCGTGCACGACCGCGGCGCGCAGGTAAGAGCGGAAGCGCCCCTTGCCGGCGTCGTACTCGAACCCGTCGAGCGCCTTGAAGAGGTACATCTCGACTTCCTGGATGACATCCTCGGCGTCCGCGTGCGAGGCGCCGCGCGAGCGCGCGTAGCGGTAGAGCAGTTGGCCGTAGCGATCGTGAAATTCCTGCCAACTGATCCGGTCGGAGCGGTTCCGCAGCCGCAGCAGCAGCGTCAGGCGCGTGGTGTCCGGATCGCTCATGGACGCGAATTGTGCCCGGGCGGGGTGTGCAAGGGCAACCGCAACTCGTGCCCGAATTCGCGGCGGTCAGCTACCCGGTTTCCCCCACGAGGGCGGCCGGCGATGCTCCGCCTGTCAAACCCTATCGGGATGCGTCTATCTCACGGTGTCAGGCCACGACGGCCGACGCAGGATCGCAAGGCCCCGCGCTCAGCCCATCGGACCGGACCGACCCGTGCGACGTACGCAATGGGTCGAATGCGGCCAAGGGATATCGCTCCCGCACATCGGCGACGCGGCGCTGTGGACGACCTGCGGATGCAGATCGGGCGCCGATTCCCTGGATGCGAGCGCGGCCAGTACCCGCCGCGAACTTCAAGGAGTAGCACGATGAATCGCCACCACACCCTCCGATTGACTGCGGTTGCCGGATTGCTCATGTGTACCGCGCTGACGGCGCTGGCCAACCCGCCTCCGCCGCGTCAGCGTGACCCCATCTCCCTCGATCAGACCTCGCCCTCCGTGATCGGCTTCGGAAGCACCTGGTCGGACCTGTACGGCGACAACCCGGTGCCACCGGGGATGGGCTTCGACGTGGGCGGGCCGGGTCCGGTGATGCACGTCTTCGCGCCAGCGTATGGCATCCTGCCTATCCCCGACAACACGAACGGTATCTCCAACAATGAGTTCCAGCCGTTCTCGCAGCAGGTCATTTACTTCTCGGTCGACACCGCCTCGATCGGCGCCCCGGGTACGCCCGTGCGCAACCAGGCCCTGCGGGGCCAGCACGCCGGCGATCGCTGGGTGCTCAACGGGCGCTCGAGCGTCGCGCCGGCCGTCGGGCCGTTCCCCGCGGTTCGTGTTGGAGGAATCCCGGGGCCGCGGCACCTGCTCAGCGCCAACCAGACGGCGTACAACGAGATCCCGTCGATTCCGCCCGGCGCGTTCAACTTCTTCGCTCCGCCTGCGGGTGCGACCAACCAGGACAACATGGACGCCCTGGAACTCAATCCGATCGACTTGAACGGCGATTTCATCCACGACACGATCATCTACTTCACCCTCCAGTTGGGCAGTCCGACGCTGGGCTTGTTCGGCGGCTCAGGCGCCAACATCTTGGTCGCGCCGCCCGGCGCGCCAGTCGCAGGCGTGTACGCGCCGTTTTTCACGATGGGCCTGACGCCCGCGGACGACATCGACGCCCTCGCCGTCTGGAACACGAACAACAACCCGCTCATCGCAAATCCGGGTGTCGACTTCGCTCTCTTCTCGCTCACGCGCGGCTCGCCCTATCTGAACGGCCCGGACGGCATCGCCGGCACGGCCGACGACTTCTCCGCGGCGGACATCTTCGTGACCAACTTCACCGGCGTGAGCCGGCTCTTCATGGCCGCCGGCCAACTCGGCCTCCTGCCGACCGACAACGTGGACGGGCTCGACGTCGAGCCGTTCGTCACGCCGCAGGTGTTCGACTGGTGGGTGCAGCGGTTCAATATCGACTTCGTGTTCCGTCCGCCCCCGACCTGGCCGCCCACCTTGCCGGCTAACGACCTGCACGTCGTCATTCCGGGGCTCGAGGTCGAGCAGGTGTTCGACCTCTGGACGGGTTCGTTCCCGAACGTCACCGTCGAGGCGGTGCCGGGGGGCGTGCGGATCAACTGGTCGGGTGCGAACTTCCTGCCGGGGCAGGTGGCGCACATCGGCTGGACCATCGCCGACACGACCACACTCTCGGAGCAGGCGCTCCAGATCTACTGGACGCGTAACGGCGTGCCGATCCAGCCGAATCTGCCCGACAACGTGCAGCGCTGGTTCTGGGAAGGCAACGAGGTCGTGATTGATCGCGTGCCGAACATCGGGCCGGAGCCTGTGCTCGTGCAGCGGCGGATCAACCGCTCGGCCGAGACGGTCGGGATGGCCGACCTGCTGCGCGGGTCGTCCTGGTGGGAGTCGGCGCAGGTCATTGATCCTGTGCCGCTGCCGCTGATGCCGGACAGCTTCTTCGACGTGTTCTTCCAGATCAGCCTGCCGGGCATGGAGACGACGCGGACGTTCAGCGTGATGTATGACGTGTTCAACGTGCAGGGACAGCGCATTGCGACGCACCTGAACGCCATGACGATGATCCGCACGCCGGAGCTGGAGTTCGAAGGGGCCTGCTGCTTCGCGACGAGCTGCCAGATCGCCAGTCAGGAGTTCTGCCAAACCTGGGGCGGGCAGTACCGCGGCACGGGCACGGAGTGCGAGCAGGTCGTCTGCGGTCCGGTCTTCTGTCCTGGCGATATGAACTGCGACGGCGTGGTCGACTTCGACGACATCGACCCGTTCGTCCTGGCGCTGTCCGGGCCGGCCGCTTACCACGGCCAGTATCCGAACTGCCAGTGGCTGAACGCGGACACCGACGGTGACGGCGACGTGGACTTCGACGACATCGATCCGTTCGTCAGCCGCATCGGCTCGGCCTGTCCGTAAGCGACCCTTACCCCCATTACCCTGGTCCCGCGAGCGGCCCGGTCCCTGGTGATCGGGCCGCTCCGTTTGCGCGCCCGGTCCGAATTCCGAGCCGATCGCGCCAGCGATCGGGGGGCAGTGCCCGCATCGGAGCCGATCGCGCAAGCGATCGGACGACGCGTAGCGCAACCGCTCGCGCCCGGATCGCAACCGACCGCTCGCGCCCGGATCGCAACCGACCGCTCGCGCGGTCGGCTCGGTTCCTGACCGACCGCTTGCGCGGTCGGCTCTGTTTGTGACCGACCGCTCGCGCGGTCGGCTCGGATGGCGATCGCCGGCGACACTGTACTCGCTGCCCAGGGCCGCAACTCTCGGGACATTTTCCTTCACTGGCCGCCAGAGCGCGGGCATAATAACCCACAACTGGGCGTTGAGGTCTTGATGCGGCCTGGGAAGCCGCACACCCGCACACCCGCACACCCGCACACCCGCGGGGCAGGCGGGCGGAAGGCATCGCGTGTGCGGCGGCCGCGAAAGTCGCGGTCAAACCGGCCCCGATGCCCGGTAGAATAGGGCAGTTGGCCCGCGCGCGTGTCGCGCCTGGCCGGTCCGTCATTCCCGCGCGAGCGGGAGCGTGGCCGCGGGCTGCGCGACAGACTGGGATGGCTTACGTGCGCGTGGACGGAGAGACCAGTGGCCCCCTGAAAGTAAATGGTGCGCTGGTACAGCTCTTGCTTTATGGGGATGTTGTCGAGAGGCTATCTCGCAAACGAGACACTTGTGGTGTTCGCAGAATGTAGCATGTTGACACTCGCGGATGAACAGTTGAATTGGTTGGCCAACCTGATTCCGGATCACCCGAAGAGTCCGAAGGGCGGTCGGTCGGTCGCGGACAATCGGAAGACGTTGCGCGGCATCTTCTGGATTCTGGACAACGGCGCCGAGTGGAAGGACCTGCCGTGCGCGTTCGGCGCCAGGAGCGCCATGCAGCGCTGGTTCCACCGTTGGGTGCGCGACGGCGTCTTCGAGCGCATCCAGCGCGACGCCGGCCGGATGGTCGAGGAGCGCGGGGGCTAACGGCTCCACGCGTGTTTCATCGACGGCTCGTTCGCCAAGGCCCGCGGCGGCGGCGACGGCGTCGGGAGACTGGTTGCGGATGCCGGCCCGGACCCACTCGCTCGCCATGTCGAAGAAGGGCGGCCCTGGGAGGAGCCGCTCTTCCGGCGTCATCCGGCGTGCTCGCTCGATCCTGGTGCAATACAGCGCCTGAATACGTTCGGCGGATGGCAAGCTCGTCACGCACCTCACCGAATCACTGTAGCTCCCCCTACAGCGCCGCCACCACCTTCTTCGCGGCGTCGGTCAGGTCCGTCGCCGCGACGAGCTGAGGGATTGCCGCGTCCTTCAGCATCTGCCGGGCCTGTTCGACGTTCGTGCCCTCCAGCCGCACGACCACCGGCACCTTGAACCCGACCTCGCGGGCGGCCTGGATGAGTGCGTCAGCGATCACGTCGCAGCGGGCGATGCCGCCGAAGATGTTCACCAGCACCGCCTTGACGCGGGCGTCGGCCAGGATGATGCGGAGGGCCTCCACGGCCCCATCGGGGGTGACGCTGCCGCCCACGTCGAGGAAGTTGGCCGGCTCGCCCCCGTGCAGCTTGATGATGTCCATCGTGGCCATGGCCAGCCCGGCCCCGTTGACCAGGCAGCCGATGTTCCCGTCGAGCGCGATATAGCTCAGGTCGTGCTCCTTGGCCCGCAGCTCGGCCGGGTTCTCCTCCGACGGGTCAAAGAGCGCCTCCACGTCCGGGTGGCGGAAGAGCGCGTTGTCATCGAAATTGAACTTGGCGTCGATGGCCAGGATCTTGCCGTCGGTCGTCTCGACCAGCGGGTTGATCTCCGCCAGCGAGCAGTCCTTCTCCAGGAACAGACGCGCCAGCCGCAGCATGATGTCCGTCGCGGTCCTGGCCTGCTCGCCGGCGAGCCCGATCGCCTTGGCCAGGGCCGCCGCCTGTCCGCGGAGCAGCCCCAGGTGCGGGTGGAACCAGGCCTTCTTGATCGCGTCCGGATTTCGGGCCGCGACCTCCTCGATCTCCACGCCGCCCTCGGCACTGGCCATCAGCACCGGCACGCGCCGCGCGCGGTCGAGCACTACGCCGAGGTAGTACTCCTTCCGGATGTCCACCGCGGGCGCGAGCAGCACCTTCTGAACCTTGACGCCCTGCGGCCCCGTCTGCTTGCTGACCATCGGGACGCGCAGCATCCGCTCGGCGTGCTCGTGGGCCTCGTCGGCCGTCTTGACCAGCTTGACGTAGCCCGCCTTGCCGCGCCCGCCGGCGTGGACCTGCGCCTTGACGACCACCTGCGGCGCCCCCAGTCGGGCGAAGGCCGCCCGAACCTGGTCCGCCCGCTCCACGACCTCGCTGGCCGGCACCGGCACGCCCGCGGCCTGCATCAGCGCCCGGGCCTGGTACTCGTGAACCTTCATACGCTACTCCCGCCGGGCGGCATCAGCGCCCCGCAACAGCGCGGCAGTCTACCAGCGCCGCGGGCGGGGCGCAAGCGGGGGGAGCAGGAGCCGCGCGACGCACGTGCACGCCACGCTCCGCTGTCGAAAACTGTCCCCCCGCGTGGATCGGCGTGCGGATTGATGCCGCGCTGCGCCTCGGCCGTTATAGTGCCGAGGACGCCGCGTGAAGAGGCCGTGCGTGCAGGCACGAAGGCACGAAGGCACGAAGGCGACACGGGGCCGTGGTGCGATCGCGGCAACGCGGACTCCCGTCCTTGCGAAAGACCGTGCGATAGACAAGGAAGCGGCTGCTGCAATCGGCCTCACGAGCTTGACCAACCGGCCCGATCAAACGGCCCAACCCAGGAGACACACTCCATGACGCGTAGACTCACCCAGCGGTCGCTCGCGGCCGCGATCGGCTTCTTGCTCATCGGGGCGGCCCTGGCGCACGCCGCCGGACTGGCGAACTTCACGCTCACCCGCGCGATCCCTGCCGACGCGCAGGTCGTCATGCAATGCCGGGACCACGACGGCCGAGCCTTCGTCAATACCCAGTATGACCGCCTCTGGGCCGAGATCGAGAAGCAGAATTTCGGCCGCGACCTGCGGCGGCTGTTCCAGAACATGGCCAAGCAGTCCGGCGGCGACCCGAACGAGTTCGACGTCAACTGGCAGCGAATCAACGACCTGGCGGCGGTAGTCGAGTGGAACACGCTCGCGAAGCGCGAGTTCGCCTTCGCGATGAAGCTCGCCCCGCCGCTGGGCGGTGAGTTCATATTCCTGCTCATGCCCCCCGCGGAGCGTGTCGGCCCGGATTTCGACGGGCTGGTCGGGCTGCTCAAGGGGCTGGTGGGCCTGGCCCCGCCGGGCGTGTTCGAACTCAGCGAGGACGGCGCGGGTGAGTCGCGCCTCTGCAAGGTCGCGCTCGCCGCGGGCGGGCCGCCGCTCAGCCTGATGCTCGCACGAGAGGGCGAGACGATTCTGGTCGGCGTCGGCTCGGCGTTGCCGGAGCAGGCGCTGGCGCTGCTGAAGGGCGAGTCGGACGCATCGGCCACGCTGGCCGCGAGCGCCCGCTTCAAGAAGGCAATGGGCATGTTGCCACCGCCGACGGATGGCTACGTCTTCGTGGACATCGCGCAGATCATGGCCCAGACCAAGGTCTTCGCGCAGATGGCCGCCCAGGCCGCGGCCCTGGCCGAGCCCAACGCGAACGCAGCGCCCACCGATCCGCACTCGGACGCCGCCACGAATGGCGCCAGCCCGGAGGTCGCCAGTGACGAGCCGAGTCAGAACGGTGCAGGCACGCAGCCCGCGACGCCTCCCGCCGTGACGCCGGGCATCAGGATGCTGGCGGCCCTGCCCGCCCTGGTGCGAGAGCTGGAAGTCTGGGAGTTCGCCGCCGAGGTGTCGACGACCGATGGCATGAAGACCGAGTCGCACGGCGTCACCGTCCTGCGGCCCGGCGCCGCGGAGCGCGGCTTCGGCAAGGTGCTCTACGGCAATCCGCCGATCGACAAGCCGTTCCGGTACATCCCCAAGGAAGCGACCAGCGTCGGGGTCAACAGCGGGTTCAGTTGGGCCGCGCTGTACCGCACGGTCGTGGACTTCGTCGAGCGCGAGGTCCCCGACGGCCCGGCGATGATCGAGCAGTGGAACACGCAGAAGCAGGCGCTGCCGTACGACGTGGAGGCGATCCTGGGCTGGCTGGGCGGCGAGTACGCCTCATTCAGCGCGCCAATCCCGACGCCCTTCATGCCCGGCAGTGTTTACGTGCTTCCCGTCCGCGATCCGGGCAAGGCTGCCGCCTTCATCGAGCAGGTCAGCCAGGATCTGAACACGGCGCTCAAGGAACAGAACGCCGGCGTCGAGGATGCCAAGATCGAGGGTGCCGACGGCTTCAAGCGGGTCATTCTCCCGCCGCTGTTCGCGATGGTTCCCGGCCTGGGTCGGCCGATCTACGGCCTGAAGGACGGCAACCTGATCGTGGGCAACGGGCCGGAGGTCGTGGGCCTGGCGATGAAGGTCGCCAGCGGCGGCCAGGACGACTTCTCCAAGAACGAGCGTTACCAGGCCGAGGGGTTGCCCATCATTGAGAACATGACCGCGTTTACGTTTGCCGACCTGTCGCGGATGGGCGACGAGCTCAGCCAGATGTTCGCGATGGTCGGGCTGCTCCAGTCATTCAGCCCCGAGTTGCGGAAGGACCCGGTCGCGATGTCGGCGCTGGGCATGCGGGCCAAGGTCTCGAACGTCCTCAAGAAGCTCGACTTCTTCAAGTCGAGCTGTGCGATCAAGACGTTCAAGGACAACGCCGAGCACTCGCACACGATCGTCAACTACCAGGAGCCCCCGCGTCCCAAGACCACAACCACGCCGGCGCCCGCGGACGAGCCCGCACCAGCCGAGGAGCCGGCGGCCGAGCCGGCGAAGTCCGAGTGACCTGAGAACGCGACGCCAAAGCGGCCGCGTGTCCCACGGCTTGCTCCCGTCAGGGGCCCCACGGATCCTCCGCGTCGTCTGAGCGGCGCTGTGGCTTCGGGGGCTCCGGCGCTTTGGCGGCCGGCGCGGTGCGCGCACAGTGCGGGCACACGGCAGCCTCGCCCGGGCCAACGGCGAACCACCGCGCGCACGTGGCGCATTGGGCAGCGCGATAGACGGTCCGCTTGCCGCACTGCTCGCAGGTCAGCGGCCAGGCCTTGAAGTCGCGGGCCTGCCGCGTCGAGGTGGCGTGGAGACATGCGGGGTCGCTGCATGCAACGTAGAGCACCGCCCAGGGGGTGGCCCGCTCGCCGGCGCCCTGTGCCCCGGGCGGGGTGAGGCCGCGGATCAGCGCTTGGGCGGCGAGCAGCAGGATCAGGCCGCCCACGATCCAGAGCAGGATTCGGAACGCCGGGGTACGAAACAGGAGCGCCGGGTCTTCTCGAAACGCCTCCCGCCACGCAGCCCAGCGATCGGGCAGTGCGTCGAGGCGGTCTCGAAGCAGGTGCGGAACATCCTGGAGACGCGTTGACGGTCGCTCGTCCACGGCGCACCTGGCCGGCCGATAACGGTCGGCTTCGCAGCCCCCGACCGCCGAATTCTACCGCTCGCGGCGGCGGTTGGCGGTCCGATTTTTCCTTTTGACAAGCCGCGGAGCGCACTTACAATGGCCCGTCCGGCTCGCGAAGGGCGGATCGGATTCCACCCAGCAGCGTGGTCATGGCCCTGATCGGCCCCCAGCGCTGCTGTAGCTCAGTGGTAGAGCGCCTCCTTGGTAAGGAGGAGGTCGCGGGTTCAATCCCCGCCAGCAGCTATTCCGAGGCCGCCAACTGGTGGCGGGACCGGGCGTTGTCGCACAGAGAGGACAGCCGTAAGGACACGGCGGCCGCACGGCGGCCGCCCCGGGTCTGTCGCCCGGGCGAGAGTGGAGAGTTTCAATGGCCAAGGGCGTATTTGAGCGTACCAAACCCCACGTCAACGTCGGCACGATCGGTCACGTCGACCATGGCAAGACCACGTTGACCGCCGCCATCACGCACGTTCAGGCGGCGCGCGGATTCAGCGAAGCCAAGTCGTACGACCAGATCGCCAAGGCGTCGGAGAAGGACGGCCGTCGCGACCCGACCAAGATCCTGACCATCGCCACGGCGCACGTGGAGTACGAGACGGGCAAGCGGCACTACGCGCACATCGACTGCCCGGGCCACGCGGACTACGTCAAGAACATGATCACCGGCGCCGCCCAGATGGACGGGGCCATCCTGGTCGTCAGTGCCGCCGACGGTCCCATGCCGCAGACCCGCGAGCACGTGCTGCTGGCCCGCCAGGTGAACGTGCCCAAGCTGGTGGTCTTCCTCAACAAGGTGGACCTGGTCGACGACCCCGAGTTGCTCGAGCTGGTCGAGATGGAAGTCCGCGAGCTGCTCAACAAGTACGACTTCGACGGCGACCACGTCCCCGTCATCCGCGGCTCGGCCACGACCGCGCTCCAGGGCGCCCTCTCCAAGGACGAGGGCAAGATGAAGCCCATCATCGAGCTCATGGACGCCCTCGACGCGCACGTGCCCGATCCCGTCCGCGAGCAGGACAAGCCCTTCCTCATGCCCGTCGAGGACGTCTTCAGCATCAAGGGCCGCGGCACCGTCGGCACCGGCCGTATCGAGCGCGGCGCCGTCAAGGTCGGCGACACGGTCGAGATCATCGGCCTGCACGCCCCGAAGGACACCAAGACCGTCGTCACCGGCGTCGAGATGTTCAACAAGACCCTGGACAGCGGCATCGCCGGTGACAACGTCGGCCTGCTGCTCCGCGGCGTGGAGAAGAAGGACCTCGAGCGCGGGCAGGTGCTCGCCAAGCCCGGGTCCATCACCCCGCACACGCAGTTCATGGGCGAGGTCTACGTTCTGACCAAGGAGGAAGGCGGCCGTCACACGCCCTTCTTCCCCAACTACCGTCCCCAGTTCTATTTCCGCACCACGGACGTGACCGGGACGATCCAGGAGCTCCAGGCCCGCGACGGCGGCAAGGCCGAGATGTGCATGCCCGGCGACAACATCCAGATGAAAGTCGAGATCATTAACCCGATCGCCATGGAGGAAGGCCTCCGCTTCGCCATCCGCGAGGGCGGCCGTACGGTCGGCTCCGGCGTCGTGACCAAGATTCTCAAGTAGCCGGCCCGAGGCCGCGGCTGCGGGCGCGATCGGCTGCGGGCCGGGCGCTCGCCGTCGGCGGGCTGCCGGCCGTGGCAAGCGGAGCGAAGAGATATGGCCAAGGCCCAGAAACGCGAGTCGGTCTGGCTCCAGTGCACCGAGACGGGCGACCTCAACTATCGCACCACCGTCAACGTGCTCGGGGGCGTCCCCAAGATCGAGCTCAAGAAGTACAGCCCCCGGCTGCGGAAACGCACCGTGCACAAGATCAAGCGCAAGTGAGCGCGAAGGAGCGTAGCTCAATTGGCTAGAGCAGCGGTTTCCAAAACCGCAGGTTGGGGGTTCGAGTCCCTCCGCTCCTGATCGGCCGCGCGGCGACGCGCCCCGGCCGCCACGGGCCCAGCCAGACAGGTCCAGCACGCATGGCCGAAAGAGAGGCAAAGTTGAGCAGCCTGGCCCCGCCGGTCAGCGAACCCAAACGCGAGGCGCCCGCCCCCTCCGCTGGCAGCCCGTTCAAGATCTACAAGCCCGGCCAGGGGCAGTACGTCCGCTGGGGCAGCGCCATCGGCGGAGCCGCCCTGGCCTTGTTCGGCGTCGCGTTCATTCGCGACGAACTCGTGCTGCTCCGGTTGGCCGACCCCTGGGAGTTCTACGTCCGCACGTTCGTGCCTGTCCTGATCCTGGCGGCCGCGGGTTACTGCATCTTCTGGGCCGTGGGCCGCAACGAGCGCATCTGCGAGTTCATGATCGCCACCGAAGGCGAGATGAAGAAGGTCAACTGGTCCTCCCGCCGCGAGGTCTGGGGCGCCACGCGCGTCGTCATCTTCACGGTGGTGATGCTGGGCCTAATCCTCGCCATTGTTGACTTGGCCTTCATCCTGCTCTTCAGCGGCATCGGCGTCCTGCGGATGCACATCCTCGAGCGACTCTTTGGCAACATCGCCGGAGGCGGCGGCTGATATGTCCTCCCCGGCGGCGCCCGCGTCCGTGCCCGGAGCCGGAGCAACCATGAGCGAGCACAGCGACAGGACCAAGCCGCACGGCCAGGCCCCCGGAGACCCCGCCGCCACCGAGGAGTTGCCGCTCGTTCAACCCGGCATGCACTGGTACGTGCTTCGCGTGGCGTCCAACAAGGAGGACGCCGTCCGCGACGCACTCGAACGCAAGGTCAAGATCGAGCAGCTCGAGGGGTTCGTCGGCCGCATCCTCGTTCCCACGCAGCGCGAGAAGCGGATGCGCGGCGGGACGGCCCGGGTCTACCATCGCAAGCTCTATCCCGGCTACGTCTTCGTCGAAATGGCCACCGACGCCGACGGCCGCATCCCCGAGAATGTCTGGTTCGTGATCAAGGAGACCACCGGCGTCGGGGACTTCATTGGCTCGGGCGGCAAGCCCTCGCCGATGCTTCTCGACGACGTCAAGAAGATGCTCGCGGCCGCCATCAAGCCCGAGCAGCAGCCCACCCTGGCCAACCTGGCCTTCAAGAAGGGCGACAAGGTCAAGGTGACCGAGGGCCCCTTCGAGAACTTCGAGGGCGCGGTCGACGAGATCAACGCCCAGAAGGGCACCGTCCGCGTGATCGTCACGATCTTCGGAAGGCCGACCCCCATCGAGATCGAGTACTGGCAAGTCGAGCAGCTTTAGGCCAGTCCCCCGTTCGCCGCCGCACCGACCGTTTCACCGGCCCTGCAGGCTACTCCTCGCGCGTCCCGCTGGGCTGCTCTTCGGCCGGCGTCTGCCGCGACACGGTCCCGCCCTTGCCACCGGCCGGTGGCTGAAGCTTGCGGGGCGGGTCCTCGGGCTTCTCGTCATCCGCGTCGCGGATCCCCTCCTGCACGTCCTTGAGACCCTTCTTGAATTCGGCGATCCCCTTGCCCAGCGAGCGCCCCACCTCGGGCAGGCGCTTCCCGAACAGCAACAGGGCGACGAACCCAAATAACAGGAGGTGCCACGGGTCGAACGGGCTCCAGGCCACCAGTAGTGCGTCGCTCATGTACATCTGCTGCTTCCTGCGGACCGCGCCCGTGGCGAGAGTGGCAGCCAACGCCGGGGCGCAATCCCGGTGACCCCAAGGTATTGTCGTTTGATTGCCCCCCAAAGTCAAAGCCGGGCCGACGTCGTAAGTGGCGCTCGACCGCTGCCAGCAGCGCCCGGACCGCGTTGCCGGAGTATGATCCCGACGGCCCGCGGGCGCGACCGCGTCCGCGGCCGACCCCGCGATGCACCCACTTTCCCGCCTGATCGGTGCCGCAGATGTCCCCCGCCTGGCTCGGCCCAGCTACGTGGCCGAGATGCGGCACATGAGCCTGTGGGGCATGTTCGCCAGCCTCGTCGACGGCTCGTTTTCCAGCATCATCGTGGCCAAGACCTTCGGCGCGCCCGAGCTGGTGCCCGTGGTCTGGGCCACGCCGATGCTCGCGCACCTGCTGAGCTTCCTGTGGAGCGCGGTCATCCGCGGGCGCCCGAGGATCCGCACGTTTCTCTTGCTCGCGTGCGGGGCCATTCTCGCGTCCGGGTCCATCGCCCTGACGCCCAGCGACGCCGGGCTTCTGGGCGGGTTGCTCTTCACGCTCCAGATTGGCGTGGCCCGGATTTTCCTCTCTGGCCTGGTCAACCTGCGCACGTCCATCTGGAAGGCCAACTACCCGCACTCGCACCGTGCCCGCATCGCCTCGCGAATCCAGGCCCTCAACGCGCTGCTCATGCTCGCCGTCGGGGCCTTGGCCAGCACGATCTTCGATCGCCACGCCGAGTACTACCAGGTCGTCTATCCCACGCTCGCGGCGCTCGGGCTCCTGGCGCTGTTGCCCCTGCGTCAGCTCCGCATCCGCGGCGAGCAGGCCGAGCTGCGCAGCTACCGCCGCAGCGTCACGGCCGTCGGCGGCTGGCGGCAGCTCGCTCGGAACTTCTCCGATGCGGTTCGCATCATGCGCACCGATCGCGACTTTTCGCGCTACTGCGGCGCGCAGTACCTGCTGGGTTCGTCCAACTTCATGGTCGATCCGGTTCTCAGCCTGTTCCTGACCCAGACGCTCCAGCTTCGCTACTTCGGCTCCTACCTCATCCTCGAGCAGATCCCCACCATCGTCGCCCTCGTGACGATGCCGCTGTGGGCGCGCTATTTCGACCGCGTCGGCGTGCTGCGCTTCCGTGTGGTCAACACCGCGTTCTGGCTGGTCGCCATCACGCTGGCCGCCGCCGCCCTCGGCCTGCACAGCCTGGCCATCCCGTCCGCTACCCCGCTGGCAGTCGGTCTGCTGGTCGCCGCCCGCCTGGTCAACGGCATCGGCCGCGGCGGCGGCGCGATTGGCTGGAATCTGGGGCACCTGCACTTCGCCGGCCGGCACGACGCCGACCTGTACATGGGCATCCACGTCGCGCTCACCGGCCTGCGCGGGATCATCATGCCGTTCGTCGGCACCTTCGTGTACGGCCTGGTCGGCCCGCCGGCCATGCTGCTCAGCATTGCGCTGTGCATCGCGGCGTGGCTTGCCTTCCGTCGACTCGCCGGCGAAGAGGCGCGATAGCGCCGGCCGCGGTCGCCGCCGCCAGACGGGCCGGGCCTGGCGAGGACGGGCACCCCGAGGCTTGAGTCGTACCGGGCCGGCCCGGAGGCCAGCCCCTCAGCGAGTTGGGAGGCCGGTCGCCGGGGCGGTGGGAGCGCGCCCGATAACGTGGCGCAACGACAATTCATGCAATTCTGCCGATTTCGGCGGCGCTTCGCTCACATCCGTCGGTAAGCTATCAGCACGGCTGGGGGCGTCGGCGCCGCGCAACACGGTTGCGACTGGGTGCGAAGAAGAAGCCGTAGGCAAACGTGGAGAGGGAAGGGCAGCGGGCGGGCGTCAGGGATGACGCCTGCCCCTCGTGTTAGGGGGACGCCACCATGCGGCGCGATTCGCGCCGCGCACGGTTACGTTCCCGCGGTGGGGAGGCCGCGCACTGCGGCCGCGTAGTGCTCCCAGGCTGCCCGCACTTCGCGCAGCGTGTCCCCGCCGAACTTCGCCAGCCACGCCCGCGCGATCTCGAACGCGACGACGTTCTCCGCAACGACACTCGCCGCAGGCACCGCGCACACATCGCTCCGCTCGTAGTCGCTCCGCTCCGCGGCAAGCGTCTGCAAGTTGACACTGTCCATCCCCTGCATGAGCGTCGCGATCGGCTTCATCGCTCCGCGAACGACGATCACCTGCCCGTTCGTCATGCCGCCTTCGAGACCGCCAAGGCGATTCGTGTGCCGCGCGAATCCGAAGTTCGACGTGTCGCGCTGGGCCGGGTCGAAGTACAGCGCGTCGTTGACCTGGCTCCCCGGCCGCGCGGCGACGCCGAACCCGAGCCCGATTTCCACGCCCTTGAAGGCCTGGATGGATCCGACGGCCTGCATGAGCCGCCCGTCGAGCTTGTCCTGCCAAG
>CAADGM010000131.1 GCA_900696535.1 uncultured Planctomycetota bacterium | reverse complement strand
GCGATGACGGAAGCGACCAGCGTGCGCGCCTCTGCGTGGCCCCTGGCCACGAAGATCCTCGTCATCGGCTTCACGATGCTGCTGGTGGCGCTTTGCGCGATCGGGCTCACGCTGTGGATGACCTGGAACCTGGAGGGAGGTGCCGCTGCGGTCAACGAGGCCGGACGCATGCGGATGCAGGCGTACCGGCTGGCGCTCGAGGCGCGCAGCAGCGGGCACGACGAAATCGTGCGCCGCGTTGCCGCGTTCGACGCGAGCATCGAGATCCTGCGCACCGGCGATTCGGCGCGGCCGCTGTTCGTTCCGCTGGACGACGCGACCCGCCGGCGGTTTGCCGGGGTGCGCGCGGGCTGGCAGGAACTGCGCGCGGGCTGGCTTGCCGACCCGGCGCAGGTGCAGCTGTCGCGGGTCGACGCATTCGTGTCGTCGATCGACGATTTCGTGGCGTCGATCGAGCGGCAGATGTCGCGCTCGACTGCGATCCTGAACGCGGTGCAGTTCGCGATGCTGGCGCTGGCCATCGGCGGGGCGGTGGCGCTGCTCTATGCGGGCTACATCTTCGTGGTCGATCCGGTCGCGCAGCTGCAGCGCGGCCTGGCCAGGGTCGAGCAGGGCGAACTCGACGCGCGCGTCACGGTCGCTTCGAACGACGAGTTCGGACAGCTGGGCGAGGGCTTCAACCGCATGACCGCGAGGCTGCAGGCGCTCTACCGCGGCCTGGAGGACAAGGTTCGCGAGAAGACCGCGGGGCTGGAGCAGAAGACCCAGCGGCTGGCCGCGCTCTACGACGCCAGCGCGCTGATCGGCGAGGCCGGATCGCTCGAGGAGCTGGCGCAGGGTTTCGTGCGCAAGGTGCGCGAGATCGCGCGCGCCGACGCTGCGATGATCCGCTGGTCGGACGAAGGCAACCGGCGCTACCTGATGCTGGCAGGCGACCGCCTGCCCGAGGCGATGACGCGCAACGAGCAATGCGTGGACGCCGGCACCTGCCATTGCGGGCGGCTGGAGCCGCACCCGGGGGTGCGGGTGATCGCGATCCGACCGGATCCGCAGATGAGCTTCGACCACTGTGCGGCCGCCGGCTACCGCACGCTGGTCTCGGTGCCGATCGCGCTGCACCAGCGGGTGCTCGGCGAGGTCGATCTCTTCTACTACGGGGAGGCGCCGATCGGCGAGGAGGAGCGCTCGCTGCTCGAGGCGCTGGCCAGCCATCTCGCGAGCGCGATGGAAGGCCTGCGCGCGGCCGCGCTCGATGTCGAGGCGGCGGTGGCGCAGGAGCGTGGATTGCTCGCGCAGGAGCTGCACGATTCGATCGCGCAGTCGCTCGCGTTCCTGAAGATCCAGGTCAGGCTGCTGCGCGACGCGGTTGCGCGCGGCGACGCGCCGGCGGTCGGCAGGATCATCGGCGAGCTCGATGCGGGCGTGCGCGAGAGCTACGGCGACGTGCGCGAACTGCTGGTGCACTTTCGCACGCGCACGCGCGACGAGGACATCGAGCCGGCGCTGCGCACCACGCTCTCGAAGTTCGAGCACCAGAGCGGCTTGCGCGCCCACCTGCAGGTCGAAGGCCACGGCCTGCCGCTCGACCCGGCAGTGCAGGTGCAGGTGCTGCACGTGGTGCAGGAAGCGCTCTCGAACGTGCGCAAGCATGCGGGCGCGACCCAGGTGTGGCTCGACGTCCGGCAGTCTCCGGCATGGCGCTTCGAAGTGCGCGACGACGGCGCCGGCTTCGACGCGGCGGCCGCCGACAGCGACGAGACGCGGGTGGGGTTGCGCATCATGCGCGAGCGCGCGCAGCGCATCGGCGCGCAGGTGTCGGTCGAGTCGACACCCGGCGAGGGAACCCGCGTGGTGCTCGCGCTGCCGCCGCAGGCGCGCGCCGCAACGGCCGAAGAGGCGGCTGCCTGATGCGAGTCCCGATCCGCTTGCTGGTGGTGGACGACCACACGCTGTTCCGCCGCGGCCTGGTGGCGCTGCTCGCCACCGAGAGCGACCTCGTCGTGGTCGGCGAGGCGGCCGATGCGGGCGAGGCGACGCGACGCGCGCGCGAACTGCAGCCCGACGTGATCCTGCTCGACAATCACCTGCCCGGCGTCACCGGCATCGCGGCGCTGGCGGGATTGATGGAGGCGGCGCCAAAGTCGAAGGTGCTGATGCTCACCGTGAGCGAAGACGAGACCGATCTCGCCGCGGCACTGCGGGCCGGCGCGCAGGGCTACGTGCTGAAGACGATCGACGGCGACATGCTCGCACAGGCGATCCGCGGCACGATGCGCGGCGAATCGGTGGTCAGTCCCGAGATGACGGGCAAGCTGGTGCAGGCGCTGCGGGCGACTGCGCCCGGCGAGCCGTCGGCTGGCGGCGCGCCGCCCGAAGACCCCCTCGCCCGGCTGTCGCCGCGCGAACGCGAGATCCTCGCGCACATCGCGCGCGGGGCGAGCAACAAGGCGATCGCGCGCGCGCTCGACATCGCCGAGACGACGGTCAAGATCCACGTGCAGCACATCCTGCGCAAGCTCGGGCTGAGTTCGCGCGTGCAGGCAGCCGTCTACCTCACCGGACGCGGTTCGGCCTGATCGCCGGTGCCGCGAAGCGCGGCCCCGGTAGTAGTCCTTCCGGACGATGGCCGCGGGCCTGCACATCGTTCTTTCGCCGCGCCCGTCTCTGACTTCCCGAAGGATGTTCGCCGCGCGGCGCGCTGCCTACAATGCCGTCATGGAGATCCGGTCATGACGTCCACCGCACTCGAAGGACAGCGCACGCGCCAGGCGCTGTCGGTGCTGATCGCCAGCACCTTCGCATTCACCGTCTGCTTCATGGTCTGGATGATGTTCGGCGTGATCGGAATCCCGATCCGCAAGGCGCTGAACCTCAATGCCACCGAGTTCGGCCTGCTCACCGCCACGCCGGTGCTCACCGGTTCGCTGGTGCGGGTGCCGCTGGGCATCTGGACCGACCGCTACGGCGGGCGCATCGTGATGACGCTGCTGATGGCGGCGACGGTGCCCGCCATCTGGCTGATGGCCTGGGCCACCGAGTTCTGGCACTTCATCGTGATCGGGCTGTTCGTCGGGCTGGCCGGCGGCTCGTTTTCGGTGGGCACGCCGTACGTGGCACGCTGGTTCCCGCGCCATCGCCAGGGCTTCGCGATGGG
>CAADGM010000130.1 GCA_900696535.1 uncultured Planctomycetota bacterium | reverse complement strand
CCTGTTCCTGATACGGCGGGACGAGATCGACATCTACGACATCCCCATCGCCCGGGTAACCGAGCAGTACCTGGCACACCTACGGACGCTCGAAGCGCTCGACCCGAACGTGGTCGGCGAGTTTCTCGTGCTTGCGTCCACGCTGCTCGAGATCAAGTCGCGGGCCCTGCTGCCCACGCCGCCGCTCGAATCCGGCCTGCCCGGCGAGGATCCGCGGGCGCCCCTGGTGCGGCAGCTCCTCGAGTACAAGCGATTCAAGGACGCCGCCCGGAGCCTGGGCACGGCGGCGGACGACCGGGCCCGCAAGTTCGTACGCCGGCCCGGGCCGCTGCCCAAGGAACTGGAGGGGGTCGAGCTCGAAGAGGCGTCAGTCTGGGACCTGCTCTCGGCGTTCACCAAGGTCATGTCCGCCATCGGCCGCGGCCCCGGTGAGCAGCGGATCTTCTACGACGACACGCCGATCGAGCTGTACCAGGATGAGATTCTCGCCGCGCTGGAGCGGTCCGGGGCGCTCTCGTTCGCGTCGCTGTTCGAGGACGCGCGCGACCGGCCGCGAATCATCGGCCGTTTCCTCGCCGTGCTCGAACTTGTCCGCTCGCAGCGCATCCGCGCGGAGCAGGAGAAGCTCTTCGGCGAGATCTACCTGTTCCTGACGGTGGAGGTGGAGGCCGAGGATGCGCCCGAGTCCGGCGGCGTCGACGCGGACGAAGCGCCGCCAACCGCCCTCGTGATCGCGACCGCTGCGGCACCCATTGAGACCATGCAGCCGGACAGGGATGCGATAGCACCGGCTGAAGTGTGGACAACTTCCGTGCCGACACCCGCCAGCCGCAACGGGGATCACGGCCCGGCCGAAGTCCGACCCGCCGCACTGGCCAGTGAGGCTGAGCACGGTACAGGCGACACTCCGGAGTCCAATGATGAGCACCGCCCGACAGCGTCTGGATGAGCTCGGTCTGGTTCTGCCTCCGGTCACCAAGCCGGTCGGCGCCTACGTGCCGGCCCTGCGGCATGGCGACCTGCTAGTGCTGAGCGGCCAGATACCGCTGAGGGACGGGGCCGTGGCCTACACCGGCCGCGTCGGATCGAGCGGACGCACCCTGGAGGACGCACAGGCAGCTGCGCGGCTGTGCACGCTGAACGCGCTGGCGATCGCGGCGGACGCGGCGGGGGGGCTGGAGCGGATCGCCCGGGTCGTGAAGGTCGTGGTCTATGTGGCCAGCCAGCCGGGTTTCACCGACCAGCACAAGGTCGCCAACGGAGCGAGCGAGCTGCTCGTCGCGGTGCTCGGCGACGCCGGCCGGCACGCGCGGGCGGCGGTCGGCGTGGCCGAGCTGCCGCTGAACGCGAGCGTCGAGGTGGATGTGACGTTTGCCGTCGCGGGGCATTGAGGCGCCGGGCCGAGTGCGCCGCTGGTCGGACGAGGTGTCCACTGGTGCTGACCTTCGGGTGGCGCCGTGCGACGCTTCTCGGCCGGGTCCGACGTGCCGCCGCAAACTCCTGACTTCGGTGGGGTATAACTCCCGGCCATGACAATTGACGAGCGCGCAGCGTTGGGCGTGGACATCGGCGGCACACGCGTCCGCGCCGGCGTCGTCACCGAGGACGGTCGCCTCCTGGCACGCGCGGAGACGCGCCTGCCGATCGACGGTGAGCCGGCGGCGCTGCGCGCCATCGTCGGCGACCTGGCGACCGACGTGCTCGCCAGAAGCGGCGCGCGGCCTTGCGCCGTCGGCGTCGCACTGCCAGGCGTCTGGGACCCAGCGACCACCGTCATGCAGCGGGCGGTCAATCTGCCGCGGCTCGAAGGTACGAATCTTCGCGACCTCTTCGCCCAGGCCGTGGGACGGTCCGTGCAGCTGGAGGCCGACGCAAACGCGGCCATCTGGGGTCAATACCAGGCACTCGCCCCGCGCCCGGACCGGCTGCTCTACCTCTCGCTCGGGACCGGGATCGGCGGGGGTGTCATCCTGGACGGACAGATCGTCCGGCACACGCGCGGCGGGGCGGGGCACTTCGGCTTCCTGATCGTCGACACAACGCCCGGGGCCCCAGGGGGCCGCAACGACGTGCCGGGGTGCCTGTCCGCGCTGGCGTCCGGGCCGGCACTGCACCTGGCGGCGACGGGGCGGACCGACCCGGCCGCGATTGGCGAAGAGCCGCTGCCCGACCACGTTCTCGCGTCCGCAGCCGATGCCCTGGCGATCGGCATCTTCAATCTCGTGCACATCTACGCCTGCCGGCTGACGTTGCTCGGCGGGGGCGTCGTGGACAATCACCCCCGGCTGGTCGACGAGGTGCGCCGGGCATTCGCGCGGCGTTCGAGCAAGCTGATGCCGGAGGGCTTCGAGATTCGACGGGCACCGCTGACGACGCACGAGGCGGGCGTGATGGGGGCGGCGCTGCTGGCGTTGGGGGAGGGGGCGTCGGACGACCCGCGATAACACGGGGTCATCCGGGGGCGCCCTATCGTCAGAGGCGCAACCGCCGGCGACTAGTCCGGCCAACTGCCGGTGAAGACCTCGGTCGCCGACCCGGTCATGAAGACGTGCCGCGTCCGGGCGTCCCAGGCGATAGCGAGTTGTCCGCCGGGCATATCGACGGTCACGTCGTGAGCGGCGCGGCCGGTGAGCACGCCTGCCACGCACGCGGCCGAGGCGCCGGTGCCGCAGGCCTGCGTGATTCCGCTGCCGCGCTCCCACGTGATCATGCGGAGCCGTTGCGGAGCGAGGACTTGTACGAAGTGCACGTTCGTGCGCTGGGGGAACAGCGGGCTGCGCTCCACGCGCGGGCCCCAGTAGCCCAGCGGAATGATGCCCACGTCTGGCACGAAGAATACGGCGTGCGGGTTGCCCAGCGAGACGCACGTGACCGGCAGATCCAGCCCTTCGATCTGGATGCGCACGTCCACGATTCGCTCCCCGGGGAGCGCGACGGGAATTCGTGCCGGATCCAGAATCGGCGGGCCCATGTCCACGCGAGCGGCCTCGACGCAGCCCCCGGCATCGACGCGCAGCTCGCACGTCAGCAGGCCGTGATCCGTCTGCACGCGCATCGGGTTGACGCGAGCCAGGCCACGCTCGTAGGCGTACTTGGCCACGCACCGAATACCGTTGCCGCACATCTGGCCGCGCGATCCGTCGGCGTTGTACAGCACCATGCGGACGTGGGCGTCAGGCGACTCGGGCGGCGCGATGAGGATGAGTCCGTCGCCACCAACGCCGCGGTGGCGATCGGCGATCCGCCGCGCCAGAGCGGCGGGCTCATCGACGCGCTGGCGGTACGTGCACACGTACACGTAGTCGTTGCCGAGCGCGTGCATCTTCGTGAATTCGAGCGGCATCGCTGGCTCCGCAGCCGGCAGATCACGCCGTCGCCGCGCGCCCGGGGCCGGTGCGGCGTCAGCGCCCGTGCTGGGCGAGCCATCCCTCCAGCGCGGCGCGCGGGAAGCGATACGTACCCGGCTGCGCCCAGCCGCGCTGCGCCAGGTCCGAGCTCTTGCTGATCACGATCGGGATGAGCTGCTCGCCGCGGCCCGTGCCGAAGAAACCCTCGGGCCGCAGGGGATTGAGCGGCGCGGGGCCGATGCCGGCCGTGCCCAGCGAATTGCGTACGAGACTGGCGAAGTTGTTGCCCGCGGCCGGGTTCTGGAGGTTGATGAGCACGGTCTGGCCGCCTTCGGGGTTGAGGATGCGGAGGCCGTCGTTCTTCAGCCGGTTATAGGCGACGTCGAGATCGCTCTGGCCCAGAATGTCCGTTGTCGGGACGTTGATGTTCTTGTTGGCGAGCTGCGCCCAGCGCTTCATCGTGTTGTCGACGAACTGGCCGGGCAGGACCTGCCGCCGCTGGCCTGTGCCCAGGTTGAAGGCCTCCACGAGTCCCTGGTCGAGCAGGAAGACCTCGAAGGTGTCCGGCCGCTGCATGAACAGCCCGAAGCCCCACGTGCCGCGCTTGGAGAGGGTCGCGACGGGGCTGCTGACGGTGAAGTCGCTCTTGAGGCCGCCCTCCACGACGCCGGCTCGAACCTGCCCGTACCCTACGCCGATGCGCACGCGCTTCGTATCCTCCACGACTGCCAGCTCCGAGAGCAGCGTCTTGCTGGCGGGATCGATGACAACCGCGGTGTACGAATCGTCCTCGCCGATGCGCAGCAGCACGCTCGAACGCAGGCCGGTCATGATCACCGTGTCGGGGGAATATTCATCGCCGACTGCGCATGGCGTGAAGTCCTCGGAATCGATCGGCGCGTGCCGGGCGTCGCCGCGAACCTCCAGCACGCGGGCCTTGATCAGCGTGCCCGGGGCGGGCTGGGTCGTGGCGGCGTCGGGCGCGGCGGTCGGCGTCGCCGGCGCCGCCGTGGGCTGCGCGGGCACGGGCTGCATCGGCTGCATGGGCTGCGGCGCGGGTGGGGCCTGTGCCACCGCCGCGGCGGTCATCGCGAGCACGAGGCACGTCACGAGGACGCTGGATTCGATGCGTCGTAGGGTCATGGTGCCTTCCTCCACATGTGCGATCGGCGCACGCTGCGCACGGCGACGGGCTATCTGCCAGTCGGACAGTATGCCCCCCGGCGGCAGGGGGTCAACCACAGGCGCGGCGGCGAGCCACGTCGGCGCGGAAATTGCCCGCCTGCACGGTCCGGCCAGCCTCGAAGACGCCTGGCCGGGACGCGCCAAGTCCAGGCAGCCGGCGGCCGAGCCGGGCCGAGCGCGGCTGCACATTCGCATGCAGCGATCCGGACGGCAGCGCTGCTTGCGCCAGAGCGTATAGCGCCTTGCGGGTGGGATCTTCGGCCAATTCCGGGCGTTGGACAGGACGCGGCTGGGTCTGAAAAAGAACCGACCGGGGGGTAGAGGCCCGGTCGGTCGGCAGGGTTCGATCGCGAGGAGGTAAGCGATCGCTGCGTCAGGGTCCGGATGCGCTTCGTCGGCGACTCGCGGCTACTGGCAGACGGTTCCGATGAGCGCGACGAACGGGTCGATGTCGTCGAAGTCCACGTCGCCGTCGCCGTCGCAGTCGGCGCTGAGCCACGGGCAAT
>CAADGM010000129.1 GCA_900696535.1 uncultured Planctomycetota bacterium | reverse complement strand
CGCGCACCCGCACACTCGCGCACCCGCGCACCCGCACACTCGCGCACCCGCACACCCGCACACCCGCGGGGCAGGCGGGCGAAGGGCATCGCGGGTGCGGCGGCCGCGAAAGTCGCGGTCAAACCGGCCCCGATGCCCGGTAGAATAGGGCAGTTGGCCCGCGCGCGCGTCGCGCCTGGCCGGTCCGTCATTCCCGCGCAGGCGGGACCGCGGCCGCGCGTCGCGCGACAGACTGGACCCCCGCGTGCGCGGGGGTGACGAAGCGGAAGCCGTCATTCTCGTGTGCGCGGGGGTGACGGCGTGGAGAGCGTCACTTCCGCGTGCGCGGCAGCGGCCGTCATTCCCCGCGAAGGCGGGAGTGTGACCGTCATTCCCGCGAAAGCGGCAGCGACCGTCATTCCCGCGAAAGCGAGAGTCCAGCGAGCTGCTCATTGCGCAGCGGCACGCGGCATCAGATCCACCAAACGGTGAAGTCCTCGGCCTAGCGCGGGCGGCGCACGCCGCCCAGCACGGCGACTGCCGCCACGGCGAGCATGCCGGTTGCCGGCTCGGGCACGTACTCCACGTGCAGCAGCGGCCGAAACGTGGGTTCGAGATCCTCGCGGCTGGCGAACCGCTTGGCCGTGCTCGCCGCGCTCTCGTTGCCCAGCAGGAGCCAGCCGAAGTCTGCGGCCGGGTTGTCCACCCACGCCTGCACGTCGGCGATCATGCCGGGCGACTGCCACACGTAGTACCCCGCGCCGCCGACGAGCGTGGCCGCGCTGGCCCCGGCCGCGAAGTCGCCCCCCGGACTGGCCCAGAACTGCCCGGGAAAGAAGGTGTGCAGCCACGTGGCGTCGCCCGCGCTCGCCGGGGCCCCCCCGCCGCCCGCGCCGGGTGGCAACGAGCTTGCCTCGCCCCAGGCGGACAGAACGCGGTGCAGGCTGATGGTCTCATCCTGCACGTTCGCGAACTGGTCCGAGTGCAAAGTCAGTTGCACGTCGGTGACTATCGATCCAGCCGGGATGGCACTGGCGACGTCGAAGGCCAGCACACCCCGGCGTATCGAGCCGCTGGGCTGGGCGGTCCGCCCGACGAACATCGTCGGCCCGGCGCCGCTGCTGAGCGCCCCGCTAGCGCTCTCATAGAGCGTGTTGTCCTGCGCCGGCCAGAGCATCACCATGTCCAGCGCAAGCACGGTCGGGCAGGCCAGGACACCGACCAGCGCAGTGACGAACGGAACGGCCAAGTGTCTCATGGAAAGCCTCTCTCTCGCTCCTGGGGATCGCGGCAGCGGCGCAAGCCACCGCCCGCAGCGGGTCAACAACCGCGCCCCAAGCGCTCTCGGTATCCGACCCGGCACGAGTCTTGCTGCTAAGCGCCGCACGGCCCTGCGGCGCGCCTTAGCACGCACACCCGCATTTGAAAATAACCCAATTCGGGTCACGGGGTCAACGGGAAGTTGCGTACTGCTGACACTCATACCTGCGGGAACTCCCGCCTGTCCGAGTCGGCTTCTTCCACGGGACACCTGCACGCAGGCGTGCGTAGTGTGCGCGCTCCTGCGTTCCCGCTTGCGCGGGAATGACGGACCGTTGCGGCGTTCGTGGGCGCACTGACGCCCATCACGTGCCCCACGCGAACCCGGGGCCCAGTCCCCGCACGCATCATGCCTGGCCCGTCTCGCCCGCTGCGGGCGCGCGCCATCACGCCCGCCCCGTCGCGCCCGCCTGAGCCTACAACGCGCCGATCAGCGCCACGAACGCGTCAATGTCGTCGAAATCCACGCCGCCCGAGCCGTCTGCGTCGGCGTTCAGGTAGCGGCAAGGCGGCTCGGCGTCATCGTGCTGCGCCTGGTAGAGCGCCCGCCACGCGGCGTCGCCCGAAAGCGCGGCCACGAAGTAGTCGATGTCGTCGAAGTCCACGTGCGCGTCACAGTTGCAGTCGCCCCGGTAGAACACCTCCTCGAGCGTGTTCTCGGCTTCGCTGATCGGGAAGAGAAAGTCCAGCGCCTTGGGAAGCCGCTGCGCCCAAGCGGCCTCGTTGTGCTGGTGGTTGTAGCCGACGACGTGCCGCAGGTCCCCCTCCAGCACGTAGCCCTTGGCCATCAGCCCGTCGCGCAGGTTCATCGTACCCCATGCCCCGTCGTTGCTCGTGCCCGAGTCGCCGCTGTCAAGATAGATGCGCAGGTCGCGGTAGGGCTCGCTCAGCACGCGCGCGGGGAAGTTCGGCAGCCACCAAGAGCCGGACATCGGTCCGCACTTGGCGAACGTCGCGTTGTGGTCCCAGCCCAGGTACAGCGCGACCACGCCACCCAGGCTCGACCCGATCGTCGCAGTGTGCACACGGTCCGGGTACGTGCGGTAGGCGGCGTCGATCACCGGCTTGAGCTCGCTGATGAGGAACGCGGCGTACAGGTTCGCCCGGCCCGGCGCGCCGCTGCCCGGTCCGATCGGGACGATGTCATCAGGCGGGATGTAGTCGCGGGCGCGGTTGGCGGTGTTGTCGACCGCGACGATCAGGACCTCGCGCATCCACCCGCGGCGCGTGTAAAGGTTCGCGGTCGTGTCCGCATCCCACGAGCCGAACGGCCCCACGTCAAAAACGTTCTGACCGTCGTGCATGTACAGCACCGGGTAACGCTTCCACGTGTTCTGCGTGTAGCCGCGCGGACGCAGAACGCGGTACGGCCGGTTCTCGCCCAGGATCGTAGAGAAGAACGTGCCGAAGTTCGTCTGCTGCGGCGGGCTGACGACCGGCGGCGGAACGTAATCGTAGAGGTTGGCGTCCTGCACGAAGATCGTATCGAGCACGGTCGAGTACCAGCCGGAGGCCGGGTCGCGGCCAAACTCGCCGCCCGTGAAGTAGAACTCCACGCCGCGCTCGGCCTGACCGAAATGCGCCCCACGCCAGCGGCGCGCGTTCTCGTTGCGGCCAGGGCCAGCGTCGGTCATGACGGTCGCAGTGAAGTCGCCCTCGCTCCCGGCCAGCCGCCAGTGCAGCGTTGGAGGGTTCCAGAGACTGTGGTAGTACACGCCCTTCTGGAGCGGATAGGGCTGAGCCGCTGATGTGGACATGGTGAACGGGCCGCTCACCAGGTTCCAGTTGCTCGGGTCCTTCCAGGCCGTGACGGCATCGTTGCGCCAGCCAAAGCGGTACGTGAACGTGAGCCCCCTGCGAATCGCGATCGTCGCCCGCCAGGTCGGATAGGCGCTTGGCTCCAGCCGGACGGCGTAGGCCGGATTGCCGGAGCCAAGCTCGTCGATGTCGCCGAGGACATACATGCTCTGCCCCGAAGCGGTGACATGGTCGATCGCGAAGGTCACGTGCTCGCGCTCGATGGCCGAGGCGAGCGGGACCAGGCAGGTGACCGCGACGAGAGGCAATGTCCGCACGGCAGGCTCCTTTCGCGCCCCGCGGCACGAGTGTACCGCGCCGCAGCGTCGTTTCGGCGCGCGCCGGGCCAGATTCGGCGGCCCGGGCCGTCGACTGCGCATTGACGCCTGCGTCCGCGCCGGAACTTGCGACAGCCCGACGCGCCGCGGCGACGTTGAGGCGCCCTTCGCATCGGACCTACACTTCCCATGATGTCGCTCGAACGTGACGACGCTGTCGTCCTGCGGCTGAGTGAATTCTCGGAAGCCTCGCAGATCGTGACGCTGCTGGGTCGCGGGCACGGCCTGCTGCGGCTCATCGCCAAGGGCGTACGCCGCGGCACGCGAACGCGCTTCGCGGCCGGCCTCGACCTGCTGGAGCTGGGCGAGGCGTCGTTCGCGCTGCCACGCGGCGACGCCCAGCTCGGCACGCTAGCGGACTGGGTCCAGCGCGACAGCTTCGCAGGGCTGCGGCGCGAGCTACTCCGACTCCAGGCCGGCCTCTACGCGGTCGAGCTGGTCACCGCGCTCACCGAGGAGCACGACCCACACCCCGAGTTGTTCGACGCGCTCGTGGACACGCTTCGGCGACTGGCGGGCAAGGGACCGGCGGCGCCGCTGGTGCCGCGCTTCCAGGCGGCTCTGCTGCACGCCGTTGGGTATCACCCGCTGCTGGACGAATGCGCATCGTGCCACCGCCCGCCGCGCATCCGGGGTCCACTGTACTTCAGCGCCGGCGCGGGCGGCGTGCTGTGCCGTGATTGCGAGATGCACTACGTCGAGAAGCGCCGCCTGCCGGACGGACTGCTGACCACGCGGCCCGATGCGGGCGACCCCTTCGCCTGGTTCGAACTGCTCGACTACCACGCCGCGCACATCGCCGGACGCCGCATGAGCAGCGCGTCCGGCCTGGGCGGACTCCTGCGCCGCGCGGCAGCGGCGCCACCTGCCGGCGGAGGCTGAGGCGATCGGTTGTCGGCTTCGCCCCCGCCGCCCGTGAAGTGGCGCGCGGCGCGCTCTGGGCGTTGAGAAGGCTCCGGGCGCGGTCGTACAATTCAATTACGGACCCCAGGCCAGCGCCGCCAGGTGTGCTCGACCGGATGGCCGTGCCCATGAGCGAAGAGTTCGTTTACGTGCCGTCGATCGTGCCGGTGTTCCCGCTGCCGGGCGTGGTCCTGTTTCCGCACACGATCCTGCCGCTGCACATTTTCGAGCCGCGCTACCGACAGATGTTCGCGGACGCCATCGCGGGTGACAGCATCGTCGCGGTCGCGCTCCTGCGACCCGGGTGGGAGCCGCTCTACCACACGCCGCGGGCCCCGATTCATCGGGTGGTCGGGGTGGGCCGCGTGGTGCAGCACGAACTCGTCGCGGAGGGGAATTACAACGTGCTGTTGCGGGGCGTCGGGCGGGCGGTGGTGCTCGAGGAGCTTCAGAAGCCGCCCTACCGTCGGGCGCGCATTCAGCCGCTGGAGACGTTCTGCCACGCGGACGAGGAATCGACCGACCAGATGCGGGCCACGCTCTTCGCCACGATTCGCGACCATCCGGCCGTCGATCGCAAGCTGTGCGAGAACTGGCTCAAGCTCGAGGAGGCCCCGATCCCGCTGGACGTTCTGATCGACCTGTTGGGGGCGGGCTTGCCGGCCGGGCCGGAGCTGCGCCAGTGCATCCTCGACGAGCCGGACGCAATGTCACGGGCCGAGATCGTGCTGACGCAACTCCAGACACTGGCGGCCATCGCCGAGAACAGCCGCCGCCAGGGCCCGATGAGCACGCACAGCCAGAATTGACCGCACTTCAAGCGGCAGGAGCAGTTGCGTCGGACCTCCGCGTCCGACGAGGATTGCAACGCCCCCGCGTACCGCGCCGCCGCTGCCGGCGCGCCGCTGGCTACTGATCCGAATTCTCCGGGTCGCCGCCCTTGAGGATCTCCTCGTAGCTCGACTTGCCGTCGCCGTCCGGGTCGCCGGTCATGTTCACGTACTTGTCATTGACCGGATCGTAGACCTGGCTGTTCCGCGTGAAGATGAGCTTCACAATCTTGCCGGTGGACTTCGTAAGGCGGCAGTCCTGGCCGGCGACCGCCACCGTCCAATGCACCTCGATCGAGCCGCCCTCACTTTCGCCGCTCAGCGCCAGGCGGGTGACGTGCTTCGCGCCATCGACGCTGCACGTGCAACTCCCGGCCTGCTCGCAGCTCACCTCGACCACGGCCGTCGTATGCAGTGCCACGCGCGTCATGGCGCCGATGTCGGTGGTAACCGCGTCGCAGTTCACGGGAGCAAAAGACGCCGCGCTGATCGCGTGTGGCTTGCCGTTCGTCTCAGCGCGAAGCGAAAAGCCGTGCTTGTTGCACAGCCCGCTCGCCAGAAACCAGGCCGTGAGCTTGTTGTTCTCCCGCTCGCCGAACGCGTTGACGAATTCGCTGTCGACAGACAGGTCAAGCTCGAACTTCCCGCCGGGGCAGCATTCGCCCGGGTCCGGCCCCCACAGGACCGCCGACACGCCTGCGACCGGTACGAGCGAAGGCGGCGGCCCGTCCTCGCCCACTTCCGGGTCCGCGAATCCCAGCGTCTTCATGTCCTTGAGATGCAAGGCGGGCGGGGGCTGATCGCAGCCACACGGGAGCGTCGCGTCGCCTGAACCCGTGCCCTCGGGCGCTGGCTGCGACTCGCCCTCGTCGCAGAAGACCAGTGGCCCGCCGTCCAGCACCTCGCCGCAGGTCTCGAACACGAAGTCCGGATCGACCCCGTAGGGAGTGACGACTGAAAGTTCGGCCAGGTTCAGGGGCCCGAGCCGCACCACGTCCGTGCTCAGCGATGCCTG
>CAADGM010000128.1 GCA_900696535.1 uncultured Planctomycetota bacterium | reverse complement strand
GCGGTGCGGGGCTACGCGATGGACTTGCAGAATGGGCGGGAGCGTGTCGACGACGATGCTCAGCGTGGGCGGGGTGCCGCGGCGCGGCGCGGGGCCGCTCGCCCCGGCCTCGCCCGTCAGTACGAGGTAGAAGTCGTAGCGACCGTCCTGCGGGGCTGCGAATCGCAGGGTGCCGGTCGCCGGGCTGCGCGCTTGGACCGGCTCCCAGTTCTGGCCGTCATTGCGCGAGACCCACAGTTCGACCTCGCACGGACCCGAGCCGGCCGCCAAAGCGTAGTCGATGCGCACGTCGCGCGTCGCGAGGTAGCGCGGCTCGTCGGCCCGCGTGGCTGCGGCCACCGCGATCAGGAGGGCGAGCTTGGCCCATGTGCACCGAAGCGACACGCGATGACTCCCTTGCCCGGTCGTGCTGCGCGCAGGGACGACCGGTCGCGCGGCGCCGGATGACATCCGCGCTTCAACTGAACTATCGACGCCGCACGGCCGGTCGGCTTATGCCCGTGGCGCCGCGCCGAGGCGCGTGCCCGCCGTACAATCCCCCGACCGGCGAGGATTGCGCGTGTCCGATCGACGTTCACGAAGTCGCCCGACACGACCGGCGTACGGCAGGAAGCGCTGCGCCGTCGCGGTCGCCCTGCTCTTCGCGGCTGCGTGCAGTGGCGCGGAGGTCCTGACCTATACGCTCACGCCGCGCCCGGAGTCCGGTCGACTGGAGGTCGAACTGGTGTGGCAGACCGGTCCGCGGGACGCGTCGGCGCTCAGCGTGTCCGAGCAGTTCGGTCCGCTGACCGACGTGCCCGCCCAGATCGGCGACCTGCGCGTACAGGGCGCCGGCGGCGGTCAGCGACGCGGGGCGGCGTGGCTGCTGCGCCACCGGCCGAACGCGACCGTCACGTGCCGTTACGTCGTGAGCACGGCGGGCCAGCCGCCGGCGCCGAGCCAGTGGCTGCGTCCTGTCGTGACGCCGACATTCTTCCACGGAGTGGGCAATGCCTTCCTCCTCGTGCCGCACGTTGGCGCGGGCTATCCGGAGACGTACGACGTGCTGCTGCGCTGGCGGCTGCCCGCGGGCTGGCGGGGCGCATGCTCGTGGGGCGTCGGCGGTGTGGTGAGTGATCGCCTGAGCCCCGCCGACGTGCGGCACTCCGTCTACCTGGCCGGCGCGCTGCGGACGCACCGGGCCGCGCTGGCCGGCGGCGGCGAGCTCACGCTGGCGATGGTCGACGCTTTCGCGTTCGACGCGGCGCGACTGGCCGACCTGGCCGCGACGCTCATCACCGACCAGTGCGACTTCATGCGCGAGTCGCGGTTCCCGCCCTTCGTCATCACCGCGATGCCGGCCGGCCGGGCCGTGCCGGGCGAGACGACCCCGATCGGCGGGCTGGGGCTCTATCGAAGCCTGGCGCTGGCGCTGCCCGCCGAGACGCCGATCACCGACACGATCGAGCATCTGCTCGCCCACGAGATCTTCCACTACTGGAACGGGCGGCTGCTCAGGCCCGCCGACCCGGAAGATCTCGTCGCCTGGTTCACCGAAGGGCTGACCGACTACTACGCGCTGCGGCTGCTCCACGAGCGCGGGCGCTGGACGGCGGACACGCTGGCGGTGTGGCTGAACCGACACCTGGCTGCGTACGTCGAGAACCCCGCCCGCAACGCGACCAACGAGGAGATTCGTGCCCGGCGGCGCGGCGCGGCGAAGACCTACGGCGAGGTCGCCTACCAGCGCGGGTTGCTGCTCGGACTTCGCTGGCACCGCCTGGCCCGGGATCGCGGCGTGAGCGACGGGCTCGACCGCCTGTTTCGCGAACTCGTTGAGCGCGGGCGGACGACCGGCCTGCGGGCCTCGAACGACAACGTCCGCTCAATCGGCACGCGCGTACTTGGAGCGTGGTTCGCCGAGGAGTTCGACCGGCACGTGGCGCGCGGCGACACGGTCGAACTGCCGGAGGACGCACTCGCGCCGGCGCTGCGCCTGGAACGCGGCGTAGTTCCACCACGGTTTGTCGTGCCCGGCGCGGTAGCGCCGAAGGGTGAGTAGCGCGGCGCGCTCAGCGACGATCGCCGAAACCCGCCGGGTGCGTCGAGTGCCAGCGCCACGCGGTGGCGATAGTCTCCTCGATGTCGCGGTAGCGCGGCTGCCAGCCCAGGCGCGCCCCGATCGCGTCCGCGTTGGCATAGAGGGCGGGCGGGTCGCCCGGCCGACGGGGCGTCTCGACGGTCGGAATCGGGTGCCCGGTCACGCGACGGCACGCCTCGATGATCTCGCGCACGCTCGTGCCGCGGCCCGTACCGACGTTGTACGCCTCGGCCCGTCCCGGCTCGCAGCGCTCGACCGCCCGCAGGTGCGCCTCAGCCAGGTCCTCGACGTGCACGTAGTCGCGGATGCACGTGCCATCGGGCGTGGGGTAGTCCGTGCCGAAGATCTTGATCGACTCGCGCTGGCCCAGGGCGACCTTCAGCACCAGCGGGATCAGGTGAATCTCGGGTTCGTGGTCCTCGCCGATGGTCGCGTCCGCCGCGGCGCCCGAAGCGTTGAAGTAGCGCAGCGCCACCGACCCCAGCCCCCAGGCCGCAGCCGAGTCCTCGAGCATCTGCTCGACGGCCAGCTTCGTGCGGCCGTACGGGTTGATCGGGCTCTTGGGCAGCGACTCGACGATCGGCAGCGTCTGCGGCTCGCCGTAAACCGCGCACGTGCTGCTGAATATGAAGCGCCGCACGCCGTAGCACTCCATCGACGCGAGCAGGTTCAGCGTGCCGGCGACGTTGTTGTGCCAGTACTTGAGCGGGGCGCGGACGGATTCGCCCACGTCCAGAAAGGCGGCGAAGTGCATGGCAGCGTCGAACGGGCCGGCGCTTTCGAGCGCGGTATCGATCGCCCGGCGGTCGGCCAGGTCGCCCGTGATCAGCCGGGCCGCGGGGGCGACCGCTGCGCGGTGCCCGGCGATGAGATTGTCGAACACGACGACGTCGTGCCCGCCCTGCACGAGCCGGCGGACACAGTGACTGCCGACGTAGCCCGCTCCGCCCACGACGAAGATGCGCATGCGACTACCTCGAAGAAGACCAGAGCGTCATCATCGGCCTGGACGGGCCAGGGTCAAGCGCGTGCCGCCTCCCTTCGTGCCCTTCGTGGTTGTCCGCCTTCTTTGACGTTCCGCTGCGCGGAAGTCAGAGTACACTCGCGGGGCCATGCCTCCACTCGCGCGGCTTGCCGACCTGCTCGCCCTGCGCCGCAGCATGGTCGGCCTGCTCGCGGTGGTCGTCCTGGTCGGCATGGGCGAGAAACTCGCCGAGCGATTCCTGCCACTCTACATCGTCGCCCTCGGCGGCACCGCCTACGCGGTCGGGCTGCTCGGCGCGCTCGACAACCTGCTCTCGGCGCTCTACTCCATTCCGGGCGGCTATCTCGCCGAGCGGCTCGGCGCGAAGCGGGCGCTGCTCATCTTCAATCTGCTGGCGATGGCGGGCTACGTGGTCGTCATCCTCGTGCCCACGTGGACGGCGGTGCTGGTCGGCGCGGTGCTGTTCCTCTCATGGTCTGCGATCTCGCTGCCCGCCACGATGGGCCTGGTCGCCGAGGTCCTGCCGCAGAGCCGGCGGACCATGGGGGTGTCCATGCACTCCCTGGTCCGGCGCGTGCCCATGGCGCTGGGGCCGGTGATTGGCGGGGTGCTCATCGACGCCTTCGGAACCAGCCGGGGCGTGCGCCTGGCGTTCATCGGCGCGCTGCTCATGG
>CAADGM010000127.1 GCA_900696535.1 uncultured Planctomycetota bacterium | reverse complement strand
GCCTCGCCTTGCTCCTGGACCGCGCGGATCAGCGCCGCGCGCTTGTTGCGCTCGTAGGGCTTTCGCATCCCCCCAGTCTCGGCGACCGGCCCTCGCCCAGCTAGGTGGGGTTCACACAGCGCTTACGGACCATCGAGCTGAGCTTCGCGATGAGAAGGTCGAGCGCCTGGTCCGGCGAGATGCCCGCCAGCGGGCTCGGCACCGGCGCGCCGGACAACGTGATCGCCTTGCCGACCTCGGCCTCGAGCGCCGTCAGGATGGTCCGGCACGCCTGGGCGCCGGCGACCTTCTGTTCCGCCGTGGCGCCTTCCGCGACAGCGCCGCGGATCGCATCGATCATCTCGTCCATCTGGGTCTCCTCGCAGGGGGGCTGCGGGCGTGGCCCGCTACCTACCTACTGCTCACGACCCACCCCGATCTCAGACGGCCTGGGTGCGTTTCTTGCCGCCACGCACGACCGGGAGGATCGATCTGGTGATCACCGTCGCGTGCTGGGACGGCGCCGGCTTGCCGCCTCGAGTGCCTCGCGCTGCGCTGGCGTGGCTGCCTGACGGGCGGCTTCGAGCTGGCGTCGGCGGTCGGGCGAGTCGAACTCGTCGATCGCGCTGACGACCAGCGAGGCGTACTCGTCCGCCGTCGCCGTGCGCGACAGACACTTGAACCACGCGGGCAGCACCGATGCCCAGTTCACCTCGACCTGCCAGGCTCCCGCCTCGTCGGCGAAGAACACGACATCGTCGTTGCACTCGTCGATGTACCTGAGCAGCCCCATCACGACCTCGATGCACTGCCGGATCTCGGCGGGGTCTCCGGCCTCGGCCTCGGCGACGCAGCGATCGAGAAGCCGGTGACAGTCGGCGATGAACGCTCGGGTGCCGCCCGATAGCGCCGTGAAGTTGCTGGAGTTGACGTTGAACGCCTCGTAGTAGCGCCCGGCGCGAGCGGCGGCGTCGAAGGCGCGAACCTGTGCCAGCAGGCCGGGCTCTGGAACACCGTCGGTTCGTACCCGATCGAGGCTCATGTACTTGGCGGCGATCCGGGCGAGGTCCTCGCTCGAACGTCCTCGATCCAGGAGCTCTTGTCGAAGTCGACCGCGAGGAACCAGCAGGTCTCGTCGTCGAGCATCGGGTACACGCCCATGACGTGCTGCCCGCGCAGGTGGCCGATGACGGCGCGGTCGTCGGCGGGCAGGAACGCCTGGTTCGAGCACTCCCCGCAGTTGATCTTGGGTAGCTCGCAGACGCCGGGGCGGAACTTGTTCGAGCATGCAGGCGCGTAGCCCGCCTTGCCGGTTCGCTGGCTCACGAAGCGGGCCGGATAGACGTCGGGCCGTCCGCGGAAGAGACGACGGAACAACGACACCTTGTCGGCGTCGGTCATCGTGGCGGGGGCGTACGTCGCGGGTGCTTCTCGTGCCGGCGAGGGGGCGGCTTCCAGCGCGGCCAGCTCGGCCTGGAGCGTCGCCAGCCGGCTGCGGACGGCATCTTGCTCCGCGACGAGCTCCTGGAGCCGGTGCTCGTCCTCCGCGATCGCATGCCGTAGCTCGGCCACACGTTCCGGGCTACGCGGCGTCGAGGGCGTGCCGGCCATGATGATCACTTCCGGCGACGTGGTCGCTTCCCGGTTGTCCGGGTCTCGAGCTGATGCCGCGTCCGGGACACTGCATCGGCGATGGTCTTCTCGTCGGGCAGCGTGGTGCGGTACTGAGCGGCCATCACCTTGCTGGGGAGTCCCCCCAGTGCATACCGCGCGACCGCGTCCTCCTTCGAGGCACAGAGGATCAAGCCCACCGGCGGGTTCTCGCCCGGCACGATCCAGTGCTCCCGGGCGTAGTTCAGGTAGAGGTGCATCTGGCCCGCGTCGGCATGGGTGAAGTGCCCGAGCTTGAGATCGATGATGACCAGGCAGCGCAGGCGCCGGTGGAAGAACACGAGGTCGACCCGGAACCACTGCGAGCCGATCCGCAGGCGGCGCTGGCGGCCGACGAACGTGAAGTCGCCGCCGAGCTCGAGCAGGAAGGATTCGAGCTTCGCGATCAGCGCGTCCTCGAGCTCGCTCTCGGAGTACTCGTCCTTGAGCGCAAGGAACTCGAGCACGAAGGGGTCCTTGATCTCCTCCTCGGGGGTGACTGCGTCCTCGGGCTTCGCGACGCCGCCTTTCCGCAGCATCGCGGCCTTGTTCCTGGAGAGCGCCGTGCGCTCGTAGAACTGGCTGGCGATCTGGCGCTCGAGCTGCCGCACGGTCCAGCCGCCACGGAGCGCCTCGGTCTCGTAGAACTTACGGGCCGGCGTGGAGGGGACGCGACGGATCAAGAGGACGTAGTGGGACCAGGAGAGGGGGAAGGCCGGTATGCCTTTCGACCCCGGAACCGCCTGTAATATCGGTCTGTTGTCGGATTTCCGCGACGCTGTCGCGGAAATCTCGGACTCCCATTCCCGCGACGCTGTCGCGGATATCGGGCCCGCCGGGTACGCCAGGTAGAAGAGACGCGCGGTCTCCAGGCGGTCGGTCGAGAACCCCCGACCGAACCGCTTCGTCAGATCGGTGGAGAGGCGTTCGAGCAGCGCCTCGCCGTAGCCAGCGCGTCGAGCGCCGCCCTGCTCGTGATCGACGATGTGGCGCCCGATCTCCCAGTACGCGGTGGTCATGACCGCGTTGAGCGAGCGGGCGGCGACGCTTCGCGCTTCGCCCACGAGCCGGACCAAGGCCGCGAGCACGACGTCGTACCCTGCCTCGCTGGGCTGCATCTCTGACTTCCGGCGCGTCACGGCGACGACACTGCACCGAGGTTCGCGCCGCCACAAGTTCGCCGCGGTGTGTGGACGATCTCGCTCATGCGCTGGTCAACATCGTTCTCAGGGACGAGAAGCGTTCTTCGAGGCCCGCGAGCTGACACTCCTCCGCGACGGTCTCGCAGAGCAGGAGGAGCACCGCGAATGCGAGCATGATCGGCTTCGTGTCTGGCTCCATCGGGCCGAAGTGCACGCGCGGTTCGTCGTCCCGCCCGACCAGCGCGTACTCGAGCGTGCCGTAGCAGGAGTGGCTGGCCGTGCACATGTCCGCGTAGAGGAGCTCGTAGTTCCTCGTGCGGGCGGCGACCGGCTTGCCCTCGACGAGGGTCTCGCGTCCGGGATGAGCATCGGCGAGCTCGGCTCTCTCCTTCAGCGACTTCCCGGCCCAGTTGAGCCTTGATTCCGGGTTGTTCGTGCGAGCTTCGTCGTGGCGTTCTTCGAGAACGCGCATCGCGTCGCAGGATACGGTGCCGTCGTGCAGCTTGTCGATCGCCTTCGCGAGGCGGAACTTGGCAATGTGATCGTACTCCGCGAACTTCTTGATCAGTGTGTCGGGGCTGGTGGTGATGTACGCGTAGTCGACGTCCAGCTCCACGATCGTTCTGGTGACGCTCATCGCGTCGCCGATCATTCCGTGCTGTGCGAGAAGGGTGGCGCTGTAGAGCGCCTGACTGGCCCTCGCCAGGAACATCACCGACAGCCCGGCGAGGTCCGTCTGTAGCTCCAACGCCTTGTCGGCGGTCTCCTCGGCGATCGCGAGGCACAGCTGCGAGGCCTTCACGGCCTTCGTCATGGAGGTTGGCATCGTCGTCGGCTCCGCAGCGAGGGTACGGCGGCGTCATGACACCGAGGCTAGAAGGGAACCTCTTCCTGCGGAGGCTGGCCCAGAAGGTTGTCTCGCGGCTGCAGGCGCCGGATAAGGCGCGCCTCCGAGGTACGGCTGTGACCGCCGCCGGGCGGTGACGCGGAGGACGCGTCGTGCGGCCGCGGCCGCGCCCGCAGCCGGACCGCACCTCGCGTGGCGGGAGCGTCGCGGCGCGGCTGACCGCCCGGGGCGTGCCGGCGCGACCCGCCGCGCAGCGCCGGCTCCTCAGCCGCCGGCGCTGCCCGACGCGGCCGCGCTGGCGCCCGCCGCGGAGCACGGCGGGCCGCCGGCGATCGACGGGGGGACGCGGAACGAGCTGAACAGGCCGAGGTAGGTCGCGGTCCCGCGCGACGGCCGACCGAAGAGCGGGGTCTCGGCGCGCCGTGGGCGCACGCGGACGGTGACGACGCCGAGCTGGTCGCCGGGGACCTGCCACCGGACGGTGTAGACCGACTGGCCCGCGGCGCCCGAGAGCGTGGCGGCGGCGAGCAGGCGCCAGAGGCCCCAGGCGCCCGGGTGCGCCAGGTCGCCTCGCTTGCCGGGGCCCCGGACGGCGAGGCGCGCGCCCGGCGCGCCCGCGCTGCCGGGCCAGGTCATCGAATGCCACCGCGTGGGGCCGTTGCGGTGCGTGGCGACCTGGCCGTCGACGGTGAGGGTGATCTCGGAGAGGCCGGGCGTGCCGTCGATCTCGACCTCGAACTCGAAGCGCGGGGTGCTCGAGCCGGGCGGGAACATCACGATGCCGACGTCGCGGACGCGGTCGAGGAAGGCCGGCAGCTCCGGGGCGAGCGACACCGCCGCCGCGGCGGCGAGGTCCGCGATGCGGAAGCTGTGGTCGCGCTCCTGGACGAGCGGGGCGAGCTCGGCGGCGTGGAACGCCCACAGCGGGCCCTGATCGGGCGCGAACCACCGGGCGAGCTCGTCGAGCGGCAGGTCGGGGCCGGTCGCCGTGAACGGGTAGCGGTCGGCGACCTGCTGCTGGAACGGCTGGTAGACCGCGGCGCACCACGCGACGCCGAGCGTGGCCGCGCGCGAGGGTGGGCTCGGCGCCGGCGGCGACGGCGGGGCGGGCGCCGGCGGCGGCGGCGGCGGACGTGGCGGATCGCCGTCGCAGCCGGCCACCACGACGGCGACCACGAGGGCGAGGCGCGCGCCCCACCCGGCGAGCGCGCGCGTACGGGCGGAGCGGTGCATGGGTGGATTCTTACGTGATCCGGCCCGGGCCGAGCTCCCCGGCGCACGGCTTCCCAGGCGCTCCCTGCCAGATCGCCGACCCGATCCCGCCGCCCGCCGCCCGCCGCCCGCCGCCCGCCGCCCGCCGCCCG
>CAADGM010000126.1 GCA_900696535.1 uncultured Planctomycetota bacterium | reverse complement strand
GCGTCGGCCGGCCGATCACGATCGTCGAGGAGCCCAGCGGCCCCATCTTCCCCATGCAGCGCATGGCCGCGAACTCCGTGGCCTTCGCGCCGGGCGACGCGAGCGGCGGCGAGACCGTGGCGCTCGGAAAGATCACGATTCGGGCGAGTGTGACGGTGACCTTCGCGCTGGACTAGGGGGGAAGGAGTTAAGGAGTTAAGGAGCTGAGGAGCCGAGGTGAGGAGGTGACGAGGCGAGGAGGTGAACAGGTGACGACCGGCCGGCGCGTGGTCCGCTTATCACCTTATCACTTTGTCACCTTCTTACGTTGTCATGCTGTCGCCTTACGCCCGCCCGCCGTGCCATCAGGCGGGGCCGGCCGCGAGCTGCGCCGCGGTCTGCTCCCCCCAGCGTGGGAAGACCCACATGTACTGCGACGGGTCGCGCCAGATGATCTGCTCGATCGCGCGCAGGTAGCGCTCGGTGATGTAGCGCAGCGGGTCCGGCTGGTCGGCGTACTCGGTGTGGTCGATCACGTCCGCCACGTCCCACTCGAACCGAAAGTCGGCCCCCCGCCGACGGATCGCGGCCACGACCACGTCCGCCCGGTACTGCATCGCGAGCAGGCCGACCGACTTGCGCACCAGCGTCGGCAGCCCGAGAAAGGTCACCGCCAGCCCGCGCTTCTCCGCCGGGTGGTCGGCGATCATGGCCAGTGAGCCGCCGGCCTCGAGGATCTGCGGAATGCGGATGTGGGCCTCCTCGAGCGGCACCAGCGGACACCCACCGCGCGCCCGGACGCGCTGTCGCTGGGCATCAAAGGCCGGATTCGGGTGCCGGTTGTAGACGGTTGCCGCCGGCACGCCGCTGTAGCCGAGAAACACCGGCATCAGGTCGAACGCGCTGTAGTAGCACGAGAGCAGGATGGCTGCCTGCCCGCGGCGCTGGGCGTCAACGAGGCGCGTCAGGTACGGCTCCGGCAGCCGCCCGCCTACGCGGTCGAGCGTACCGCGATGCAGGAACCGCTCGGCCACGTACAAGTCGGCGATCTGCCAGATGCGGTGGACGAACGCCTCCCGCGCGACGCGCGTGGCCTGCTCCTGGCCGAGACGCGGCCCGAGGACTGCCCGGCACTGGGCCTCGCTCCGCGTGCGGAGAAACGGAACCAGTCGGTACAGGGCCATTGCCAACAGCGCCATGATCCGGTAGCTCAGCCGCGGCCCCAGCGCGGCGCAGTACACCACCATCATGCGGCGGTGAAAGTCGGCCAGTCGAAGGATCAATTGAGCGAACACGCATCGCTCCCGGGCAACTGTCGACGAGCTAGTCTTGCGTGACATCCGCCGGCGGCGTGGGCTCGTGCCGCGGCAACTGCGGCTCGGGCACGACTTCGAGCAACCGCCGGACCAGCTTCACCGAGTCCCAGCCCTCGGCCTGGGCGGCGAAGTTGCACGCGATGCGATGCCGCAGCACCGGCACCGCCGCCCGCTGCACGTCCTCCAGGCTGACACTCGTGCGGCCGTCCATCGCCGCGAACGCCTTTCCCGCCAACAGCAGGAATTGCCCGGCCCGCGGGCCGGCACCCCAGTCGACGAAGCGCTGAACGAAGTCTGGCGCCAAGGCGTCGCCCGGCCGCGAGGCGCGGGTCAGCCGCAGGGCGTAGTCGATGACGTAGTCGGTCACGGGGATCGCGGCCACGAGCTTCTGCATGTTGAGAATCTGGCGGTCGCTCATGACCGTGCGCAACGGCGGCGGCTCGGAGCGCGTCGTGCGGGCAAGGATCTGCTGCTCGTCGGCCAGCGGCGGGTAGTCAACAAAGATGTTGAACATGAAGCGATCGAGCTGGGCCTCGGGCAGCGGGTAGGTGCCCTCCTGCTCGATGGGGTTTTGCGTGGCAATGACGAAGAAGGGGCTGGGCAGCGGGTGGGTCTCGGTCCCGCTGCTGACCTCGTGCTCCTGCATGGCCTGGAGCAGGGCGGCCTGCGTCTTGGGCGGGGCGCGGTTGATCTCGTCGGCCAGGACCAGGTTGGCGAACACCGGCCCGGGCACGAAGCGGAACTCGCGCCGTCCGTCGGGCAGCTCGTCGATGACCTGCGTGCCCGTGATGTCGGAGGGCATCAGGTCGGGCGTGAACTGGATGCGCTTGAAGACGAGCGACGTGCTGCGGGCCAGCGTGGAGACCATCAGCGTCTTGGCCAGCCCCGGCACGCCCACGAGCAGGCAGTGCCCGCGCGTCAGGACCGCCGCCAGCATCTGCTCGAGCACGCTCCGCTGGCCGACGATGTGCCGCCCGAGTTCCGCGAACACCAGCCCCATCGAGCGGTGGAACTGCTCCAGCAGCGTGGCGAACGACTCTTTGGCCATGGGCGGAGATTATGGCCGCGCGGCGCGCCGGTCGAAAGCCGGCCGTCAGCACGTCGGCAATCGCCCGCCTTCGTACGCCGAGCGCAGACGCTCGTAGGCCGCCTGATAGGCGATGAACCGAACGCGATACTCGGCCCGCTGCGCGCCCTCGGGAGCCAAGTCCGGATGCCACCGCCGCGCGTGCTCGCGCCAGGCCGACTTCAGCGCCTCGGGCGAAGCCGTCGGTGGCAGTCCCAGCAGTCGCAGCGCCTCGTCGTCGGCTAGTTCGCGCGCCCGCCGCAAGACCCGCTCCTCGATGACGGATCGTTCCCGCGCACTTGCCCCCGAACTGAGCCACCCCCAATCCCACGTGTCAGGCAGCAGCGCACCAAACCGCCCGCCCAGGACCGTCAGCATCCGTGTGAATGGGCGGCCGCGCAGACGCAGCAGCCCGTCCAGCGCCAGCCCCGCCACCCCGCCGACCTGCACGCCGCGACGGGCCGCGGCGGCGCGCACCGCTCGGCGATCCTGAAGCAGCGGGGCAACGTCCTCCCGCCAGACGCGGCGAAGGAACGCTTGCAGGGCCTCGCTATCGTGTTCTGCCTGCGACGAACTCAACCGTCTTGCTCCGACAAGATCAACCGATCGCCCGTCGGCGAGCGGTTCGGGCCGCCGGCGTTTCAACGGCGGAGTTTACCCGTATCATGCCGCCGGTTCGCGGGCTCGGGCCGCACTGGCGGCGTCCAGGCCGGCGATCGGCTCCCGACGAAAGGCTGCTCCCCTGAACGCGAGGGTACTGACGCTCGTCGCATCGACTCCGACGGCCGCGGCACTGCCTCCCGCGGCCGTGCCGGACGGTTGGCTGCTGCTCGCCGCGGCGGCGGCGCTGGCTGCGGTCGTCGTCACCGTGCTGGGAGACTGGCGACGCCGGGATTGGATCTGGAGAAACGCGCCGCACCGGCTCATCGAGCCGCCGGCTGCGCACCTGCTTCTTCACGCCCTCGTCCTCGCTGTGGTTCTTGGCGTCACGATCGGTGCCGCGCTCGCACCGGCCGCCGCTCTGAGCCCCCTGGCACTGCTGCTGGCCGCGTACGCGGCGTTGGCGGTCGGGCACCGGCGGCCGTGGCCCGTGGCACGCTGGCTCGGACTCACGCTCGTCGGGGCAGCGATCGTCTCCGCCGCGCTCGCCTGGTCCGCGCCGTGGGGAGCCAATCTCTCGGCAGGAATCGCGGTGGCCGGCGTCTTCATGCAGTGGCAGGCGCGCTTCTGGTCGCAGCAGCTCGACGGAGGGAAAGCCTGGACAACCACGGGCCGGCTCGTGCCAGTGGCTCGCGTGCTGGCCGCGCTACTCATTCTTGCTCAGCTCCTCGCGCTCGCCCTTTGCACGGCAGGCCGAATTCCCGCCCACGGCGTGTGGGTCGGGCTGTTTGGCGCCGCCGCACTACTGCTGCACGCGATGATGCTGACACGCGACGCGGCCGGCCGGCGCTCCGACGGCGATATCCTGCTGGCGGGCGTGGCGCTGCTCGCCGCGGCTTGGCTGCTGCACGTGGCCACCTCGACCACGTCGCTTCCCATTCCACTGGCTGTGGGGCTCGCCCTTGCCGCGCCCCTGGCGGCGCTACGCGGGGCGACCGCCGACTTGCAGCCCGCCAACCGCGCCACCCTGCGCATCTTCACGTGCCTCTGCCTGCCGGCGGCGGCACTGGCGGCGGCGCTCGACGCGGACTGGCGCACTGCGCCGCTGGTGTGGGGGCTGGTCGTCGTCGCGATCGCCGCGGCCTATGCGATCGAGCTTCGCTGGCGCCCGCGCTCAGCGCGG